>JANPOM010000001.1:0-9632 GCA_031427995.1 Anaeromyxobacter sp.
AGAAGGACGACCTGCAGTAAGCATCCCTCGGGCGCCAGCCTCGCTTCGGTCTCGGCGCTCTCGTCGAGTCATCAAGCCTGGGTCGGGGCACTAGTAACGCGGCACGTTCTCGAAGCGGACCCTATCGCCCGGCCGCACCCCGTGGCGCGCCGCCCAGCCGCCGTTCACCTCGAGCACGTAGCGGCTCGGGACGCCCGGGTCCCGCGGCGAGGTGGTGAGCGGCTCGGCCCGCTCGATCAGGCCAACCACCCGGCCGCCGTCGTCGATGAAGAGCATGTCGAGCGGCAGAAGCGTGTTCTTCATCCAGAAGGCGCGCGGCTCGTTCTCCGAGAAGATGAAGAGCATGCCGGCCTCGGGGGCCAGCTCGCGCCGGTGCATCATCCCGCGGGACCGCTCCTCGTCGGTGCGGGCCAGCTCGACCGCCACCGTCAGGCTGGAGCCGGCGGCGGTCTCGATCACGACCCGGGGCGGCGCGGCGGCGGGGGCGGGCGGAGCAGCCGGCTCCGCCAGGGGACGGACGGCGCAGGCGAGGGCGAGCAGGAGGGCAGGGGCGAGGCGGAGCGAGCGCGACGTCGTCACGGGACGGCGCAGTAGCTGGAGAACTGGATGTCGGCCAGGTAGGTGCTGCGGACCTCGGCGGAGAGGGTGGCGATGAAGGCCGGGTCGAGCACCACCTGCCGGCAGACCAGGCCGGTCTCCGACTTGAAGCAGTCCTTGTCCGAGACGCAGGGCTTGGAGCAGTAGCCGCACTGGGAGCCGGCGCATTCGTAGTAGCGCTCGCCCGGGTCCTGGGGGGAGACCATGCAGACCAGGTTGTCGCAGCCGGTGTTGCCGTTCTCGAAGTATTCGGAGGCGATGGTGGCCGGGGTGGGGGCGGCCGGTGCGCCCGTGGCGGTGTTCCAGAGCAGCTCGCAGCGCTGGCCGACGTCGGCCGACTGGCAGCCGCCCAGCAGGGTGCTGGCGAGGGCGAGAGCCAAGGCGGAGTAGGCGAGGCGCATGGGGAACCCGCGCCCACCGTTATCACGGTGCCCGACTGGCCAGCAAGGAACGCGGGCGGGCCACCGCGCCCCCGGGTAGGATGTTCCGGCCACCGAGATTGCCGCCCCCCCGGGCATTCGCTACGATGCCGCCGACTCCTCCCCGAGAAGACATGCAAAAAGGGCTGATCATCGGCTGGCTGGTCCTGGCCCTGGGTACGCCGGCAGGCGCCCAGGAGCTGAAGGGGCTCGATCTCTCGGCGCCGCCGGCCGCCCAGGAGCGGAAGCCGCCGGCCCAGGCGACCGAGGTGGCGCCTCTCGATCTCGGCCAGCCGCCCCCCCGCGAGGCGGCGAAGCCGAAGGCTGCCGCGGCCCCGGCCGCCACCCTCTTCGGCGAACGCGACGTGGCGCTCGGCGATCGGGTCAAGGCGGTGCAGCGCAAGGGCGTCCTCAAGCGTGGCCGTTTCGAGGTGGCGCCCCTGCTGGCGGTCTCGGTGAGCGACGCCTTCTACCAGAAGGTGGGCGGCGGCCTGCGACTCGCCTACAGCCCGCAGGACAGCTTCGCCATCGCGGCGAGAGGCTCCTACTACACGCCCCTGCGCACCGACAACGGCCGCATCGGCAAGCTGGCCTTCCAGAGCCAGCTGCTCACCTCGCAGCTCTACTCGCAGGTGATGCTGGACGGGGTCTGGTCGCCCATCTACGGCAAGGCGGCCTTCCTCGGCGACAGCATCGTCCACTTCGACCTCTTCTTCACCGCCGGCTTCGGCGCGGCCTGGAGCGCCACCAGCGACGCCCCCCGCAACGAGGGTCCGCACCCTGCCGCCGAGGTGGGGGGCGGCGTCCGCTTCTACCCGAAGGAGTGGATGGCCTTCGAGCTCGGCCTGATCGCCACCTTCTACCCGGACCAGCCCATGGTCTCGGTGCCGGCCACCATCCAGAAGGTCTTCGTCTCCAACGTGGGGGTGAGCTTCTTCTTCCCCACCACCTACGAGTACGTCTACCCGCAATGAGCCCCGCCGCCACCATGCGCGCCGCCGGGCTGGCGCTCCTCGTTGCCGCGTTCCTGCCGGGCGTGGCTGGCGCTGCCAACAAGGCCGACGCCTTCGAGGGGAAGATCAAGCCCATCTCGGGGCAGCTCTACGCCAGGGCCGGCCGGCTGGAGGTCTCGCCCACCCTCGCCCTCTCCTTCAACGACCCCTTCCTGGTGAAGTACTTCGGCGGAGTCAAGGTGGGCTGGCACTTCACCGAGTTCCTCTCGGTGGGCGGCAGCTTCGCCATGGGCGCCACCGCGGCCACCGGCTCGGCTGTGGTCTGCCCGGTCAACCAGGGCTGCCACTCAGCCTCGGATATGCAGCTCTGGCAGGTCCCCGGCGCCATCCGCATGATGGCCGGGGCCGAGGTGGCCTGGGCGCCGGTCTACGGCAAGCTCAACCTGGCGGCCGAGCAGGTGCTCCACTTCGACCTGGCGCTGATGGCCGGTCCCGACTTCATCTCCCGCGACGAGGTGCTGTCGCGCGACGCCGCGGAGACCCTGGCCGCCGCCGGCGGCACGCCCTCGGCCGCCACCAGCCTGGGAGGCCACATCGGGATCGGGGTCCGGGTCTACCTCAACCAGTTCATGGCGCTCCGCCTCGAGGTGAGGGACTACGTCTACGCGGTCAAGGTCCCCAACTGGATCGAGGGCTCGGCCAACCAGCCGCGCACCGACCTGCAGAACCAGCTCTTCCTCGAGCTCGGCCTCTCCTTCTTCTTCCCGACCAGCCCCCGGTCGCACGGCGGAGGCCCCTGAAGCGCGCGCTCTCCGCCACCGCGGTCCTCCTGGCGCTGGCGCTGGCCACCCCGGCCCGGGCCCAGCTCGGCCTGGACCTGGGCGCGCCGCCGGCGGACCCCAGGAAGGCCGACCCGAAGAAGAAGGCCGACCCGAAGAAGCCCGACGCCAGGAAGGCCGAGCCGGCCAGGGTCGAGCCGGCCAAGGTCGAGCCGGCCAAGGTCGAGCCGAAGATGGCCTCGCCCACTCGCGACGCCCTCCTCCCGGGCGCGGGCGCGGGTGCCAGGGCCCGGCTCGACGCGGCCCGCAAGCTGGCCGATGCGAAGAAGTACGACGAGGCGGCGGTGGCCTTCGACGCCATCCTCCGCGAGCCCCCTCTCGCCGAGGCCCACGACGAGGCCCGCTACGAGCTGGCCAAGTCGCTGGCGCAGGCCGGCCTCTCCCACTCGTCGCTCGCCTACCTCGACGAGATCCTCGAGCGCGGACCGTCGCGCACCCGGTACTTCCACAGCGCGCTGGAGTGGCTCTTCAAGGTGAGCCGGAGCACCGCCAGCGAGCAGGCGGTGCTGCCGCGGGTGGCCCGCCATGCCCGCGAGGGGGCGCCGCCCGCGTACCAGGACCGCTTCCACTTCCTGCTCGCCAGGTACGAGTTCGAGCGCGGCCGGGCCCTCGACGAAGCCGGCAAGTCCGAGGAGGCCCGCACCTCCTGGCGCGAGGCCAGCCGGCTGGCCGGGCTGGTGCGGCAGGAGGCCGGCGCCTCGGCCGCCCCGCAGGTGGCCGGGGCCGACCAGGACGGCGACATCTACGGCCGGGCCCAGTTCGTCGACGGCCTGTCCCACTTCGCCCTGGGCGACGAGCAGGCCGCCAGCGAGAAGTTCAAGGACGTGGTCCGGCTCACCAACCCGAAGAAGGGGCGGAGCGGCGACGCCGAGCTGCGCGAGCTGGCCTTCCTCCAGCTGGCCCGGCTCCACTACCAGAACCGGCAGAACCGCTACGCCATCTTCTATTACGGCAAGATGCCCTGGGGCGGGGCGCAGTGGCTGGAGGGGCTCTGGGAGGCCTCTTACGCTCACTACCGGATCGGCGAGCACGAGAAGGCGCTCGGCAACCTGCTCACGCTCCAGTCGGCCTACTTCAAGGACGAGTACTTCCCAGAGTCCTGGGTCTTGAAGGCGATCGTCTACTACGAGAACTGCCGCTACCCGGAGGCCCGTCTGGTGCTGGAGGCCTTCAACGAACGGTACGAGCCGCTCTACGACGAGCTGGTGGCGCTGGCCAGCAAGCCGGCCGCCCCCGCGGTATTCCTGGCGCAGGCGGTCAGTCCGCGGGCGCGACGCCTCGCCTTCACCGACCCGTCGATCAAGCGGCTCGCCGACGCCGCCGCCGAGATAGACGCCGAGGTGGACCACGGCATCGGGGATCTGGGCCAGGCCTTCCGGACCTCCCCGCTGGCCGCTTCGCTCAAGGCGCGGTTGGCCCGGGAGAAGACCCAGCTCGCCACCGAGGCCGGGCTCCGCGCCCGCGCCAAGCTCGAGTACGAGCGAGACCAGCTCCGCTCCATGTTGGCCCAGGCCCTGCGCATCTCCATCGAGGTCTCCCGCCAGGAGCGCGAGGCGCTGGAGGGCTCGCTGGCGGCCGGCAGCCAGGTCGAGGTGGTCAAGAACCTGCGCTGGACCCACGCCGTCTCCGACGAGCACCTCTACTGGCCTTACCAGGGCGAGTTCTGGCGGGACGAACTCGGCACCTACTCCTACACCTTGACCAAGGGCTGCAAGGACCGGCCGCCCCGGTCCTCCGGCCGCTGACCTGCCACCGGGGAGGAGACCTCACGTGACCCGCTACCCCGCCGTCCTCTCCGGCACACTGGCGCTGCTCCTCGCCATGCCACCGGGGGGGGTGGGCGCCGCCGATCCGCGGGCCAGCCAGGGCACCGGTTCGCTCGGGCAGAAGAAGAGCGTCGGCCCGGACACCGCGCTGGAGGGGACGCTCGAGGTCGCCAAGAAGGTCGACGAGGGGCCGGCTGGCCCCAGGCTCGCGTTCGAGCAGTTTCGCTCCGGCATCGAGGTGAAGCTCTCGGGCAAGCGGCGCGATGAGATCCAGAGCCTCCAGAAGCTCGTCAAGCTCTCGGCCGGCGACGGCGACAAGGACCTGCCGGGCTACTACTTCCGGCTCGCCGAGCTGCTCTGGGAGGAGTCGCAGTACTTCTTCTTCGAGGCCAACCGCAAGGACGGCGAGCTGATCGCGCTGCCCAGGGGCGACGCCCGCGCCGGCAGGCTGCAGCTGGAGCGGAACCAGGCGGAGCAGCAGCACCGCGACCTGCAGAAGCAGGCGGTGGCGCTCTACCGCGCCATCATCAAGAAGTACCCCAAGTACGAGCGGCTCGACGAGGTGCTCTTCTTCCTGGCTCGCAACCTGCTGCAGCGCGACCGGACCGACGAAGACGCCATGAAGGCCTACCGGGCCCTCATCAAGAGCTTCCCCGAGTCGCCCTACGTCCCCGACGCCTGGATGGCCTTCGGCGAATACTACTTCGAGAAGGCCAACAAGGACGACCGGACCGGCAACCTCAGGAAGGCGCTGGAGGCCTACCAGCGGGCGGCCAGCTACCAGGAGAGCTCGGTCTACGGGTACGCTCTCTACAAGCAGGGCTGGGTCCAGTTCAACCTCGGCAACTTCGCGGCCGCCCTCGACCTCTTCCGCGCCGTGGTCTTCTTCGGTGAGCTCCCCACCTCCTCCATCCCGGCCGACCGCAAGCTGGCCCTGGTGAAGGAGGCCAAGAAGGACTACGTCCGGACCTGGCCGCACGTCGGCAGCGCCGAGGCGGCCTTCGAGGACTTCAAGCGGATTGGCGGTGAAGCCGGCTTCCGCGACATGATTCGTACCCTCGGTGACATCTACTGGACCGACGGGCAGGACCGCGACTCGATCGTGGTCTACCACCGGCTCATCCGGCAGGACCCGGTGGCGTCCGACGCCCCCTTCCTGCAGTCGCGCATCGTCACCATGGCGGGACGCCTGGGGAACAAGGGCGTTGCTGTCCAGCAGGCCCACGTCTTCGTGAAGATCCTCGAGGGGTTCGAGGCCTCGCCGCGCGGCAAGGACCCGGCCAACGCCAAGCTCACCGCCGAGGCCCGCTCCACCGCCGAGAACACCCTCCGCTACCTGGCGCTCCGCTATCACAACGAGTGGAAGAAGACCGACGACCAGGCGGTGGCTGGCTTCGCCATCAGCGTCTACACCGACTACCTCGAGGTCTTCGGGTCCAGCCCTTCGGCCTACGAGATGCGCTTCTTCCACGCCGAGCTGCTCTTCGCCCAGGCCAGGTTCGCCGAGGCCGGTGACGAGTACGATCGGGTGGCGCGGCTCGACCTGACCGCCATGGAGGGCAAGGCGACCCAGGCGCGCGGCGGCGAGACCAGCGGCAAGGCCGGAAAGTGGTTCAACGATGCGCTGGAAGGCTCGCTCTTCGCCCACGAGGAGGCGATCAAGGCGCTGCCGCCGCTGCCGGCCCAGCAGGCCGGGCCCAAGAAGCGGCTGGCCATGGCCCCGCAGCGGCTCAAGCTGGCCGAGGCCTACCAGCGCTACGTGCGCTGGAAGCCGGACGGCAAGCTGGCTTCCAAGGCGGCCTACCGCGGCGCCAAGCTCCACTACGACCACTTCGACTACGCCGAGGCCATCGACCTCTTCACCCGCGTGGCGCTCGACCACCCCGAGACCGAGGAGTCGGAGTACGCCACCAACCTGGTGCTCGACGCCTACAACGAGATGGGCGACTGGCGGAACGTCAACGGCTGGGCCAAGCGCTTCTTCGCCAACCAGGCGCTGGTGACGGCGCACCCCAAGCTCAAGGAGGACCTGCCCAAGGTCATCGAGCAGAGCGCCTTCAAGATCATCGAGGAGCAGGAGAAGGCCAGGGAATGGGAGGCGGCCGCCGAGAGCTACCTGGCCTTCGTGCGCGACTGGCCCAACACCAGGCTGGCCCCCACCGCGCTCTACAACGCCTCGGTCGACTACGTCCGCGCCAGCCGCGTCGACAAGGCCATGGAGGTGCGCGAGCAGCTGCTGCAGCGCTTCCCGGCCGACCCGCTGGCCCCGCGCTGCCTCTTCGACAACGCCGCCGGCTACGAGGCCATCGCCGATTTCCAGCGCTCCGCCGAGGCCTACGAGCGGTACTTCCGCGAGTGGCGGCGCACCCGCGGCGCGCCCCAGGCCAGGGCCGCGGCACCCGCCCCGGCCGGCGCGAAGAAGGAGGCGGCCACGGCGCCAGCCCCGTCGGCGCCCCCGGTTTACGAGGAGAAGAAGGCCATCGACGCCATCGTCAACGCCGCCGTCTTCCGGGCCGGCCTACGCGAGTGGGCCAGGGCCGAGGCCGCCAGCCTGGCCTACCTGGAGGCCTGGCCGGACGGTGAGGACGCGGCGCGCCTGTCGCTCTCGCTGGCCGACCTGGCGGCCCGCCAGGGGCCGGCGCAGAAGGAGCTGACCCGCCTCGAGGAGTACCAGCGGCGCTACGCCAGGACGCCCGATGACTGGCTGGCGGCCCAGCGGCGCATCGCCAAGGTCATGGAGAAGTCAGGCAACGCCGCGGGTTCCCGCGCCGCCTACGACCAGGGGCTCGACTACTGGAGGAAGAACCGGGAGAAGGTCAAGGAGAAGGGGCTTCCCATCGCCGCCGAAGGGCTGCTCCGCTCCATCGAGCCGGCCTGGGCCGACTACCAGAAGCTCAACCTCAACATCCCGCAGCGCGACGTCGAGTACCAGCTGAAGCGGATGGCCGGGAAGCTGAAGAAGCTGGAGGAGGACTACACCGCGGTCGTGAAGCTGGGCGTCGCGGAGCCGGCGGTCTGCGCGCTGGAGCGGATCGGCATGCTCTACAAGCACTTCGGTCGCGTGCTCTCCGAGGCCCCCATCCCCAGGGAGATCAAGGGCGACAAGGAGCTGATCGAGGTCTACAAGGCGCAGCTGGCGGAGCAGGCCGAGCCGCTGGAGACCAAGGCGCAGGACGGCTTCGCGCTGGCGGCCAGCAAGGCCCGTGAGCTCGGGGTGCGGAACGACTGCGCCACCCGCTCCATGGTGGCTGCCATGCAGAAGAGGCCGGAGCTGGGGCCGACCCTCGAGGCGCTGCCGGCCGTGCCGGCCGGCGAGTTCACTGATCGTGCGCAGGGCCATGGCCTGCTCTCCGCGCTCGAACCGGCCGCCCCGGTCGTGAAGCGGGGCACCGCCCCGGCTCTCGGCGGGAGCATCGCCCCGGCCCCACCGCTCCAGCCGGCCACCCCGGGCAAGGTGCCCAGGAAGCCTGGCATCAAGGGCAAGGAGCAGTCCCCGCCGCCTCACCGGACCTCCGACGATCCACTGCCGCGCCCGAAGAAGGGTGACGACGAGGACCTGCTCCAGTGACCGCGCCTTCCAGAGTCCACTCCACGGCCCTCGCCCTGCTGCTGGCTGGCTGCGCCGGCGCGCCGGTTGCGCCCTCGCCGGCGGAGCCGCCGGCCCGGACCGCCGCCTCCAAGGCCCGGACCGGTCCCGGTGAGCCACTCTCGGAGCAGGGGAGCCGCCTCTTCGACGAGGCGGTCCAGGCGGGAGCAGAGATGGAGAAGGTCAAGGCGGTCGACTGGGCCCTGCTGGAGCGTCGCTGGCGCGCCGTGCTCGCCGTCGCCGCCACCGCCGAGGCTCACTACAACCTCGGGGTCACCCTGGAGCGCCAGGGCCGGGACTCCGAGGCCCGCCTGGAGTACCAGGAAGCCCTGGCCGGCCGGCCGCTCAAGCAGGCCAGCGTCAACATGGGCCTGCTGCTGGAGCGGGCCGGCGACCTGCGCGGCGCCCAGGCGGCCTACGACGCGGCGTCGCGCCGGTACCCCGACGACGCCGTCTCGAGAGAGCGGCTGGCGGCGCTCTACGCACAGTCCGGCCAGTACGACGAGGCCTGGCACCAGGCTCGCGAGGCGCTGCTGCGCGACCCGGCCTCGGCCAGCGCCCGCAAGACCATGATCCGCGTCGCCCTGGCGCGCGGCGACCTCGACCTCGCCAGGCTGGTGGCGCTGCGGCTGCAGAAGAGCGCCCCTGACGACGCCGAGGTGGCCTGGCTCTCCGGGCTGCTGCTCTCGCGGCAGGGTGACGACAGCGGCGCCGCGGTCCAGTGGAAGAGGGCCCTGGCGCTCCAGCCCGGGCTGATGGCGGCGCGCCTCGGGCTGCTCGGCGCGGCGGTGAAGCAGGAGCGCTGGGGCGAGGTGGAGTCCCTGGCGGCCAAGGTGCTGGCCGACGACCCATCCAACGCCCCGGTCCAGTTGCTGCTCGGCATCGCCGAGCGCCACGGCGGCAAGCCGGAGGAGGCGCTGGCGGCCTACAACGGGGCGGAGCAACTGGCGGCCGGGAAGCTGCCCGAGGTCCACCTGGCGCGCGGCGTGCTGCTGATGCGCGACAAGGGTGACTGCGACGGGGCGCTGCGCGCCTTCGACCAGTACCAGCGGTCGGCCGGCCCGGTGCTGCCGCAGGGGTCGCCGGCCCCCAGGTTGATCCGCGAATGCCAGGAGCAGCTGGAGCAGTCGCGGGCGGCGCTGGAGGCGGCCCGGCAGATGAAGGCCGACGCCGAAAAGAAGGCGGCCGAGCAGGCGGCGGAGGCTGCCGTCAGGCTGGCGCCCGAGGCGCCGGCGGCGAAGGCGGTCGAACCGCCGGGTCCGGCAAGGTCCGGCGCCCCGAAGGGGGGCGATATCGCGCCTTCTCCGGAACTGAAGCCGGCTCCGAAGACCAGGCCTTAGTGCCCCGACCCAGGCTTACTGACTACTGCGAGCGCCGATCCTCTCGCTGCGGCAGGCGGCCTCGTCGGTCCGCTGCTCAGCGTAGATCTACTACGCTTCCGCTGCTCCCTCCTCGGGCGCCAGCCTCGCTTC
>JANPOM010000002.1:0-1207 GCA_031427995.1 Anaeromyxobacter sp.
TGGCCGTACCGTCGCTCGCCGTGGAGCAGGCCGGCGAGGGGCCGCTCACCTTCATCTCGCTCCTCTCCTCCGGGTCGGCTCGGGCGCAGGTGGCCGGCGGAGCCTGGACCGTACGCACGGATGCCATCACGGTCCAATTCAAGCTCGAGGACGGACGGTTCGACCGTATCCTGCTCGACCAACCCTCGGGAGCGGTGACCTAGCTTGAAGATCCTCGTCGTCCACCAGTTCTACCTGCAGCACGGCGAGCCGGGCGGCTCCCGCTTCAACGAGTTCGCGCGCCTCTGGTCCGCGGCCGGCCACCAGGTCACTGTGGTCGCTGGCACGGTCAACTACAGCACCAGCAAGGCCCCCGAGAAGTACCGGGGCCGCTGGAACACCCGGGAGCAGGACGGCCAGGTCACGGTCTGGCGCTGCCACGTGCCGGAGAGCTACGGGCGCAGCTACCTCGGCCGCATGTGGGCCTTCTTCGCCTTCACCCTGTCGGCCGCCACCGCCGTGCTCAGGTGCGGCAGGCCCGACGTCATCATCGCCACCTCGCCGCCCCTTGTGACGGCCATCCCGGGCTGGCTCGGCGCGGTGCGCTTCCGCTCTCGTCTTGTATTCGAGATCCGGGATCTCTGGCCGGAGAGTGCCGTGACCACCGGCGTCCTGAAGGCCGGGTCATCCCTGACGCGCCTCCTCTACGCGCTCGAGCGCTGGGCCTGCCGAAGCGCCGATCGAATCAATGTCCTGACCCCCGCTTTCCGCGACGACCTGGTCAAGCGCGGCCTCGCCCCGGCCGAGAAGATAATCTTCGTACCGAACGGTGCCGACCTCGATCTCTTCGGACCGGGGCCGGTCGATCACACTCTCCGTGCCGAACTCGGGTGGGGAAACCGTTTCGTGGTGATGTACGCAGGTGCACACGGCCGCGCCAACGCCATCGGGCAGCTTGTCGACGCCGCGGACCTGCTGCGGGACCGGCCCGACATCCTCATCGCCTCCGTGGGTGATGGACCGGAGCGGCGCCAGCAGCAGGAGCGGGCCCGGTCGCTGGGGCTCGCCAACATCGCCTTCCACGGCGCCCAGCCCAAAGAGCGGATGCCGGCGCTGGTCCGGGCCTGCGACGTCGGGGCCGCGGTGCTGCAGGACAACCCGACCTTCCGGACCGTCTACCCGAACAAGGTCTTCGACTACATGGCCTGCGAGAAGCCGACGCTCCTGG
>JANPOM010000003.1:0-8263 GCA_031427995.1 Anaeromyxobacter sp.
CTGCTGATGGTGCCGGCCTCGAGAAACTTCCGGAGCACGCTCGCGGGCACGCGAACCGTCGGGTGGCCGTGAAACTCCGGCTCCGAGTCGACCATCCGCGTGAACTTGGCCTCGAAGAACTCCAGCCGGTTCTGGGCGCGACGAAAGGCAAACCGCCTGCTGGATTCCACCGAAGCGTCCTCCGATATCGAATCCTTGAGGAGGGCGTCCCGCTCGGCGACGGTCATCTTCGGGCAAGGCTCCTTCCCGGGCCGCCAGGCGCCGACCCTGCTTCCGTCGTGCTCGTCTTGTGAGCTGGATTTGGCCTGTACAGCATGGGCCGATTCCTATCATTTCCGGCCTATTCCGCCCAGCGCGCCGCCCGCGGTGCTCGACGGCCTGCGCGAGCTGGTGCCGGAGTACCGGCACTGCTCGGCCGATGACGTGGAGTTCGCTCGCCTGTTCGTTGCGCTTGGGCGTCCTCCTGGTCGGCCGAGGAAAAAGGTCGAGTTTCTCCACGGGTGACCTGTGAACCTGCTCATCGACGAGAACCTCTCGCCGAGACTGGTGCAGCTCCTCGCTGCCAAGGGCGTGCCCGCGGTTCACGTGGTCCACCTCGGCATGGCAGGGGCAACGGATCCAACGGTGTGGCGGTACGCCTTCGACCACGACCAGATCGTGGTGACCGTCAATGCTGCCGACTTCATTTACCTCGCCTCGGCGGTGCCACTTCACCCCGGGCTGGTGATCCTTCGCGCCGGGGTCGGACTTTCTCGCGACGAGCAATGGGCCTGGGTGGAGCCTGTAGTCGACTGGATCCTGGAGTCACCCGAGACGCTCGTGAACAAGGCCGTGATCGTGACTGGCAAGGGAAAGTTCACCTGCGTTGATTTGCCGGAGCCGTAGGTGGCTGGACTGCTCCGGGAGCGTCATCCCCATCTTCAAGGAGCAGATCGCCGCCGGCGGGCCGGTCACGGTCACCCACCCGGAGATGAAGCGCTACTTCATGACCATCCCCGAGGCGAGCCAGCTGGTGCTGCAGGCCGGGACCATGGGGGAGGGCGGGGAGATCTTCATCCTCGACATGGGCGAGCCGGTGAAGATCGCCGACCTGGCGCGCGACCTCATCACCCTCTCCGGCTTCACCCCCGGCGTTGACATCGAGATCGCCTTCACCGGGATGCGCCACGGCGAGAAGCTCTTCGAGGAGCTCTCCGTGGACGCCCGCCCCTACGAGTGGGACCGGGTCGTGAAGGGGACCGACCGGCTGCTCGCCAGGTCCGGCCAGCCAGCCGCCGAGGTGCGTGCCGCCCTGCGCGAGCTGGTGCCGGAATATCGGCCGCCGGGAGAGGGCGCCTGAGGTAGCTCGGGCGCGACCGCCTGGACACGGGCTGGAGCGCCGGGAGGGTGGACGCGAGGCGGGGAGGCCCCCGGCCTACTCCTCCTGAGGCTTCCCAGCGTTCGAAGGCTCCTGGGCCAACGGGTGTCGCGCCAGAACCACGGTCAGTGCCAGCTCCTGGACGACCACCCACTCTTGCCCAGCGTCGGAGCGCTGCCTGAGCCGCACCCGGTGGTCGCCTTCTTCACGAAAGGCAATGTTCCAGAAGGTGTGGATGGTCGTGTGGCTGACTGGTGGCAGTCCCACGGTCCTCGCACCGAACTGGACGTGGATGGAGGTCGGTTCTGAAACCGCAGTGCCGCCAGGACTCAGGATTTCGACCTGCGCAAGGAGCTCGCTCGCCTGCGCCTGTAACTCGTAGATGCCGACCACATGAATCCGGGGAAGGCGCGCAGGGAGAGCCGGGGCGAAGATGCTGTCCAGGATGTTGAACGCCGTCAGGCGACCAGTGAACTGATCGAGCGCGAGGCCCTCGGCTACGAAAAGGGCGGTCGGGGGCCGGGTCATCTAGGCAGCGAGGGCCAACTCTTCCCAGGCAACGTCCTGGGCAGGGGGCACGGCGCCGAACGGGCTGGGGCCAACGCCAACAGAAATCGGGGACACGTCCAAGCCAAGCAAGTCGGCCGCGCGAAGTCCAAGAAGGCGCTCGAGAACGTCACCGTAGACATTGAGGACCAGCGCATTGAGCTGCGAGAGGCGTCCGACGGTGCGCACGAAGGTTCCGTCCATCCTTGCGCCTTCAAGCGCCTCCTCCTGGCTGGCGAGCATCAGCGCGAACTCGTCTGCCAGGTGCCGGCGAACGACTTCGGAGAACTCAGCCCAGTGCTCCACCATGACCGGGAGATTCCCGACCGACTTCTCATATTCCGCGATGTACCTGGAGACGTTCATGGCCGAGGGGGCGGGACCTTACCAAGCTCACGAAATGGAATCCAACGACTCACCAGCCGCTTCGCGGTCTTGTTGTCGGCCAGGAAGCCGGTGGACAGCAGCGACTCATCGGCGTCGTAGACGACCAATACCCACATGTCACTGGAACTGTTGCACTTTGTTAGGTTCAAGCCAACTTCCGTGCTCCCGGTGATGCTACCCGAATGGGCATGCTGCTTCTCCACCCCCACCGCGAGCCAGGCCCGTGGGTGGCGCGCCGCCAAGCCAAGGTCTTGGACGTACTCCGCGGGCCTGGTCCCTGGTACCCAGTGCCCTTGCTCGATCCGCTTCAAGACGTGGACCTCTGCACTCGTCAGCAGGGTCGTTTCCACGATCAGCACGCCAGGCTCCGCGGGGTGCTCCAGTCCGAGAATGCCGTACCCGGCGAGCGTCCACTGCCAGGCCGGTTGCTTCTCAGGCGAGAAGCGAGCCCGTGACATCCGATCTTGAATGAGACCACGGTCGGTGGTGGGGACCTCGGCCTCCGTCCCTATTCGGGCCAGCGCGTTGATCCTCCTGTCGGCGTCTGTCTTGAGCACGGAGTAGGTAGCCAAGCAATCACACGCCGATGGCTCGCGCAAGACTCGTACCCTCCGTGCCGCTAGCCCAGTGCATTCAGGCCGCCTCTGCGACTACGAGCGAGTCCAGGGCCGGTTTTCGCCCGACAAGGCGGTCAACCCGACCTCGGTGATGGGCGCCACCAAGCGGGTGGCCGAGATCTACGTGCAGTCGCTCTCGCAGCGGTCCAGGACCCGCTTCGTCACCGTCCGGTTCGGCAACGTGCTCGGCTCGGCCGGGAGGGTGGAGGGTCATCCCCATCTTCAAGGAGCAGATCGCCGCGGGCGGGCCGGTCACGGTCACCCACCCGGAGATGAAGCGCTACTTCATGACCATCCCGGAGGCGAGCCAGTTGGTGCTGCAGGCCGGGACCATGGGTGAGGGCGGCGAGATCTTCATCCTCGACATGGGCGAGCCGGTCAAGATCGCCGACCTGGCGCGCGACCTCATCACCCTCTCCGGCTTCACCCCCGGCGTTGACATCGAGATCGCCTTCACCGGGATGCGCCCCGGCGAGAAGCTCTTCGAGGAGCTCTCCGTGGACGCCGAGGCGGCGGTCAAGACCAGCCACCCCAAGATCTTCATCGGCAAGTTCCGCCCCTACGAGTGGGACCGGGTGGAGAAGGGGATCGACCGGCTGCTCGGGCTCGCGGGGGGGACGGCCGAGGTGGTGCGCGGCGGGCTGCGGGAGCTGGTGCCGGAGTACCGGCCGAGCGCGGAGGGGTAGGGGCGGCGTCTCGCGGGCGCGACCGCGCGGGGCCCAGGGCGGGTGGACGCGAGGCGACCCACGTCGTGGCCAGCTTGTCGTCGGACGCGAAGCGGTGTCAGGGCCACCGCTATACTGCTCGGATGGTCAGTCAATCCACCCAGCGGCCCATGTGCTAATTTCGCACTATGGCACAGGCACTCAAGAGCTGGCAGGAACTCGGCGCGAGGATCGCTGAGGCCCGCAAGGTCTCCCAGTTGAGCCAGGCTGAGCTGGCCGCAGCGGTGAAGCTCGACCGTACGGCGATCTGCAAGCTGGAGTCGGGTGAGCGCAAGCTCGATTCGCTGGAGCTGGTCAGGATCGCTGGCGTGCTCAAGCGGTCCATCGACTGGTTCCTCTCGCCGCCGCTCCCGGCGGTGGTCAGCAGGCGAAAGGAGCGCGGCTCGAACGACGAGTCGAAGGCAGACGCCTTGCTCGACGGTCTTGCCCGCGACGTGAAGCTGCTCACCGAGATGGGCCTTCTGGCGCCGCCCCCAGCGCCCGAGCCGATCGCCGTTGACTCGGTCGAGACCGCCGAGCAGGCGGCCCGCGATCTTCGGCGACAGCTCGGTCTCCCTCCGGGACCGGTCTGGGATCTCCTCGCCTTGGCCGAGCGGCTCGGCTGCTACGCCTTCTGCCTGGACCTCAGGGACGAATCACTTGACGGTTCCTACCTGCGGCTGGAGGCTGGCGGCGTCGCAGTGGTCAACGGCTCCATGCAGCCAGGCCGGCGGCGCTTCACCTTGGCCCATGAGCTTGGCCACCATCTCTTCGCCGATGACTTCTCCGACGAATGGATCGTCGGGGCCGGCGGAGACGGGCGCGAACGGCTCATCAACGCGTTCGTGATCCACCTGTTGATGCCGCGGGAAGCCTGCCTCTCGAGGTGGCAGGAGCTGGACGGACGGCGTGAACCTCGCCCGGCAGCGCTCGCGCTCGGGGCCGAGTTCGGAGTGAGCTGGACCGCGGTGCTCGGCCATCTGCGGAACCTCGAGCTCGTCGATCAGCGCAGCCACGACAACCTGCGCGCCGACCGCCCGACCAAGGCCGACTACCTGGAGGGTGGGGTGACCTTGCGCGAAGAGCTGACGCCTCCAGCCGTCCCACCCCGGTTCGCCCAGGCGGTCATCCGGGCCTTCAAGCGTCACAAGCTCAGCCGCGGCCGCACGCTCGAACTCCTCCACGGTGCGGCAGCCGACCAGGACCTCCCACGGGAAGACCAGGTCCCCCTCGAAGTCGCCGATCCAGAAGAAGCACTTCTCGCTCGACGAGTTCGGGCTGGGACTGGATGACATCGCCTTCTGCAACATCGTCCGCTGCCGTACGCATGGAAACGCGGCGGGCTGCGGGAGCTGGTGCCGGAGTATCGGCCGACCGCGGAGGGCTGAGGGCGAGGGCGAAGCTGGGGAATGGCGATGTCAGGACAGCGCCTATACTGAACGCACGTCCGGCATGGTCCTCATGTATTGGTTGACGAATTGCTATATTCACAAAATAAGCGATATTCACTGCACAGCAAATATATCTCAAGTACAGATGCTTTCATCCGCAAAGTCAGAGCCCGGCCTTGTCGCCCAACTGTTGGAGACGCTCCAGCGCCTTCCCGACGTGACCGCTCGCCTGCTGAAGCGGGAGGCAAGCAGCCACACGGCGGTCCACCCGGCAGACGCCGAGCTCGAGGTCAGCATCTCCGGCACCACGGTGACGCTGGTCGTCGAGTCCAGGAAGACGGCCTTCCCCCGCGAAGTTCGCCAGCTGCTCTGGCAGGTCAGGGAGCAAGGCTCCACCATGGGCCCTGGAGCCCGTCGAGGCGCGACCGTACATCTGCTCGCTGCGGAGTCGCTGTCCCCCGGGGCGAAGCAGCTGCTGCGGGACGAAGGCGTCGGCTACTTCGACGCGGGTGGCAGTCTCTTCCTGCCGGCCAAGGGAGCCTATCTCCTCCTCGAGAAGCCTCCGCCGAAGAGCCAGGCCAGGTCGAATCGCGCGCTCTTCAGGGGCCGGCGAGCACAGGTCATCCACGTGCTGCTGCACTTGGCCCGCCAGTGGGTCAGCGGCAAGGCGGTGGCGGAACAAGCAATGGTGTCGGCGGCCACCGCGTCTGAAACCCTCTCGGCGCTGGAGCGGTTCGACTGGGTGATCGCACGTGGGCAGGGGCCGGCCAAGGAGCGCCTCTTGGCCGAGCCGGGCGCCCTGCTGGACGCCTGGGCTGCGCAAGTTACCGCCGAACCGCCGCCCGCGAGCCGAAGATACTTCGTGCCCTCGGTGAGCACGGACAACCTGCTCGAACGCCTCGCGCAGGCCTGCGAAGCAAACCACGCCGAATATGCGATCACCTCCGAAGCCGCCGCGCAGCACTACGCCCCCTACCTGTCCAGCGTCTCGCAGGTGAGGTGCTGGCTCCTGGCCGGGGGCGCCGCGGATGCATCCATCAGCGCGATGGAGGCGCGGGGTGTCAACGAGGGCGCCAACCTCATCGTTCTCGAGGCAAGGTCGCTGGGCGAACTCCTGCTCCGCGAGGGCGCCGGCAACGCCTGGTTCGCCAGCCCAGCCCAGGTCTATCTCGATCTGCTGCGCGGGGAGGGCCGTGCCAGGGAAGCGGCCGAGCACCTGCGCAAGGAACGGATCGGTTTCTAGTGGCCAAGCCATCGACCCAGGACGGCTACAGCGCCACCTGCGCGAATGACTGTGAGCGCCTCCTCGTGACGCTGCTGCGGGGGCTGGGTCCATGGAAGGAATCCGTCTGCCTGGTCGGTGGCCTCACCCCGAGGTACCTGGTGCCCGCACGGCCGCCCCTGGTGCCCGCCCATGCTGGGACCAGGGACGTGGATGTCGTGATCGATCTCCAGATCCTGGCCGATACGGCCGCCTATCAGACGCTGGAGGAGAACCTCAGAAGGATGGGCTTCGAGCGCGCCGAGAACGAGAAGCAGCAGAAACTCTCCTGGCGCTGGCAGGCTCGCACGGAACACGGTGCGCTGATGGTGCTCGAGCTCCTCGCCGACGCGCCGGAGGTAGCTGGCGGCAAGGTACAGCCCCTGCCGACGGAGGGGACCATCTCCGCCCTCAACATCCCGCACGCCTCCATCGTCTTCGATCTCTACCAGGTGACCGAGATCCACGCGGAGCTCCTTGGAGGCAACGGCGTCGCGTCAGAGAGGGTCAAGCACGCGAACCTGGTCAGCTTCACCTGCCTGAAGGCCTTCGCCTTCGACCAACGCTTCGAACGAAAGGATGCCCACGACCTGGTCTACTGCGTCGAACATGCACCGGAGGGGCTGGATGCGGTCGCCCTCGCGTTCCGGAAGGAGCGCGCCGGAAAGCACGGAGCGGTGATCGACGCCTCGCTGGAGATCCTGGGCAGGCGCTTTGCGCAAGACCAGCGGACAGAGGGGTTCCGGAAGGACGGCCCCGTGGCAGTCGCCAGGTTCGAGCTTGGCGAAGGGAACGAAGCTGTGCAGCGCGAGGCGAGGGCGGTTCGGCAGCGTCAAGCGAGCGACCTGATCGAGCGGCTACTGGTCCGGATCGGGTAGCGGCTGCACCGAGATCCAGTTCACCGGGACGCTCCCCGGGGAGAAGCTCTTCGAGGAGCTCTCGGTGACCGACCGCCCCTACGAGTGGGACCGGGTGGAGAAGGGGCTGGCGCGGCTGCTCGGGCTCGCGGGGGGGACGGTCGAGGTGGTGCGCGGCGGGCCGCGGGAGCTGGTGCCGGAGTATCGGCCGAAGGCGGTGGAGTAGGGCGAAGCCGCCCGGACGCGACCGCGCGGGACACGGGCTGGAGCCCGGACGCGACGCCTGGAACCCGGGTAGGAGCGCGGGGAGCGTGGGCGCGAGGCGGGCCCCCAAAAAAGTGCATTGGGTGAAAGGGAAGGGCATGATCGCTTTCTGCCCCGCGGCGAGGTCAGACACGCAGGGTACTGACGGATAGGGACAGAACCATGGCAACCGCAGACCAGGTCAAGGCGCTCATCAAGAGCCATGCCGAGGGCGACGAGACCCGGTTCTATGCCATTGCCATGCAGATGGCTGCCCAGGAGGCGCGCACAGGGCACACGAAGTTGGCCCAGGAACTCAGGCTGCTGGTGGACGAGCTTCGGACGCACTCAGCTCGCGAATACCCGTCCGAATCGAAGCTGGTTCCGCTGGCCCAGCCGCGAGGCGAACTGGCCGGCCTCCTCACGGTCGGGTACTCCAAGACGCGCCTCGCCGAAATGGCGCTCGACCCCGAGGTTCAGCGCCGCATCGAACGGGTGCTCGTCGAGCAGCGAGAGCGCGCTCGCATCCAGGAGCACGGCTTCACGCCGCTTCGGAAGCTGCTCCTGGTGGGGCCGCCGGGGACCGGCAAGACCATGACGGCGAGCGTGCTGGCGGGCGAGCTCGGCCTCCCGCTCTTCACCATCCAGCTCCACGCGCTCATCACCAAGTTCATGGGAGAGACGGCCGCCAAGCTGCGACTGGTCTTCGACGCCGTGGCGCAGGGCCGCGCCGTCTACCTCTTCGACGAGTTCGACGCCATCGGCTCCGACCGGGCCTCGAAGAACGACGTCGGTGAGATGCGCCGCGTGCTCAACTCCTTCCTGCAGTTCCTGGAGCAGGACGCCTCGGACAGCCTCATTCTGGCTGCCACCAATCACCCGGCACTTCTCGACCGGGCC
>JANPOM010000004.1:0-27385 GCA_031427995.1 Anaeromyxobacter sp.
CTCGTCGGCCTCCTTCCCCTCGACGATCTCCGGGGCCATGTGGTTGGGAGAACCGACCAGTGCGCCGGTCATGGTCATTCGCTCCTCGGAGGCGAGGATGCGGGCGATGCCGAAGTCGGTCAGCTTGACCGCCGTCCGCGACCCCGACTCGACCATGACGTTCTCCGGCTTCAGGTCCCGGTGGATCACCCCGGCGGCGTGGGCGTGGGCCAGGGCGTCGGCCAAGGCCCGGCCGATGAGCAGCCCCACCTCGGGGTCGGCCAGGCCGGCCTGCTGGGCGAAGGACCGCAGCGTCTTTCCGCGGAGGAACTCGGTCACCAGGTAGGCCTCCGGCGCTGCGTCGCCGGAGTAGTCGAAGATCTCGACGATGTTCGGGTGGGAGAGCCGGGCCACGGCCCTGGCTTCGCGGGAGAAGCGGGCGCGGCTCTCGGTTGCCTGGGCCAGGTGGGGGTGGAGCAGCTTGACCGCCACCTCCCGGTCGAGGGCGGTGTCGCGGCCGCGGTAGACCACCGCCATTCCGCCGCTTCCGACCGGCTCGATGAGCTGGTAGCGCCCCAAACTCCTGATCACGGCAGCTTCCCCACCTGGTGACCTCGCCCCGCCCCGCCCCAACGAGTGGCCGCACAGCGACAGCCGTGACGGGGCCGGGAGGATTGACTATGACACGGGCGCCCGGGTCGAAGCCACCCGAGTGCGCGCCCTTCAGCTGGCGTCGCGGGCCGGCGCTGAGCGTGGAGACGGTTCAGGCGCGGGCGGGGGCGGCTTCGCCCGGCTTGCGCCCGGGCTCGGCCGGTGGCTCTGGCGGCGGTGTGGGCAGCTTGCGGCCGACCGGGTTCTCCTCCATCGCCGCCTTGAGCACCTCTTCCATGTGGGTGGCGAAGACGAACTCGAGCTCCTTGCGGGCCTGCTCGGGGACGTCGACCAGGTCCTTCTCGCAGCGCGCCGGCATGATGATGCGCTTGATGCCGGCCCGGTGGGCCGCCAGCACCTTCTCCTTGATGCCGCCGACCGGCAGCACCAGCCCGCGCAGCGTCACCTCGCCGGTCATGGCCGTGTCCGAGCGGACGCGGATGCCGGTGAGGAGCGAGACCAGGGCGGTGAGGACCGTCACGCCTGCCGATGGCCCGTCCTTGGGGATTGAGCCGGCCGGGAAGTGGATGTGGATGTCGGTCTTCTCGAGGAAGTTGGAGGGGATCCCGAGGGTGTCGGCCTTGGAGCGAAGGTAGCTGAGCGCCGCCTGCGCCGACTCCTTCATGACGTCGCCGAGTTGCCCGGTCAGCGTGAGCGAGCCCTTGCCGGCCATCCGGGTGGCCTCGATGAAGAGGATGTCGCCGCCGGCCGCCGTCCAGGCCAGGCCGGTGGCCACGCCCGGCACCTCGGTCCGCTCGGCGGTCTCGTTGTAGAACTTCTCGGGGCCGAGCATCTCCTCGACGTCCGCCTCCTCGATGGTGCGCTTGGAGCTGGCGGTGATCTTGCCGCTGGCCACCTCGACCGCCACCGAGCGGCAGATGTCGGCGAGGCGCCGCTCCATGGAGCGGACCCCGGCTTCCCGGGTGTAGCCGGTCACCACCTTGACGAGCGCCTTCTCCGAGATGGCGATGGCGTCCGGGCTGAGCCCGTGCTCCCTGAGCTGCTTGGGCACCAGGTGGTTCTGGGCGATGTGCACCTTCTCCTCGAAGGTGTAGCCGGGCAGCTCGAGGATCTCCATGCGGTCGCGGAGCGGGCCTGGGACCGGGTCGAGAAGGTTGGCGGTGGCGATGAACATCACCTTGGAGAGGTCGAAGGGGATGTCGAGGTAGTGGTCCGAGAAGGAGTTGTTCTGCTCCGGGTCGAGCACCTCGAGGAGCGCCGCGCTCGGGTCGCCGCGGAAGTCGGCGCCCAGCTTGTCGATTTCGTCGAGCATCATGATGGGGTTGTGGCTCCCGGCCCTCTTCATCGACTGGATGATGCGGCCGGGAAGGGCGCCCACGTAGGTGCGGCGGTGGCCGCGGATCTCGGCCTCGTCACGCACGCCGCCGAGGCTGAGCCGGACGAACTTGCGGCCGGTGGCCCGCGCCACCGACTGGCCCAGCGAGGTCTTGCCGACGCCGGGGGGACCCACCAGGCAGAGGATGGGGCCGCGCATGTCGTTCTTGAGCTTCCGGACCGCCAGGTACTCGAGGATGCGCTTCTTGATCTTCTGCAGGGCGTAGTGGTCGTGATCGAGCACGCCCCGGGCGTTCTCGATGTCGAGGTTGTCCTCGGTCTGCTTCGACCAGGGCAAATCGGCGATCCAGTCGAGGTAGGTTCGCGACACCGTGTACTCGGAGCTGGCCGAGGGGATGGTCTTGAGCCGGTTGAGCTCCTTCTGCGCCACCTTGTCCGCGTCGGGGGGCAGGCCGGCCTGCTTGAGCCGCTCCTGCAGCTCGTCGAGCTCCTCCTCCTCCTCGCCGATCTCGCCCAGTTCCTCCTTGATGGCCTTGAGCTGCTGGCGGAGGTAGTACTCGCGCTGGGTCTTCGACATCTCGCCCTTCACGGCGGAGTCGATCTTGTTGGAGAGCTTGAGGATCTCGCGCTTGCGGTTGAGCAGCTCCAGCACCAGCTTCATGCGCGCCTTGAGGTCGACGGTCTCGAGGACCTGCTGCTTCTCCTCGATGGGGACGTCGACGTTGGCGGCGATCAGGTCGGCGAGGTGGCCGGGGTGGGTGATCGAGTCCACCAGCTCGGTGGCGGCCGCCGGCAGCTCCGGCATCAGCTCGATCACTTCGCGGGCCAGCTTCTTCAGGTTGATGCCGAGCGCCTCGACCTCGACGTCATCGGTGTTGGTCGTGTCTTCGACCGCCTCGATGCGAGCCTTGAGGTAGGGGGCCTCCTGCACCAGTTCCAGCACCTTGAAGCGAGCCAGCCCCTGCACCACCAGCGAGTAGTTGTCCTCGCCCATCTTGAGCAGCTTGACGACGCGCGCCACCGTGCCGACCGGGTAGAGGTCGGCGGCGCCCGGGTCCTCCTCCTCGGCCTTGCGCTGGGTGACCACGCCGATCACCTGCTCATCGCGGACGGCGTCCTTGATGAGGGCGATGGTCTTGGCCCGCCCCACCGCGAGTGGCAGCACGCCGCCCGGGAAGAAGACCGAGTTGCGCAGCGGCAGGATGGGGAGGACGGCGGGGATGTCCTCCTTGTTGATGAGGGCCGGAGCGCCCATGGCCGGGGCCACCTGCGCTCCAGCCGCGCCCTTCTCTCGCTTTTCGGACATCTCGTGCTCCTTCGGACTGTTGCCGCCTGGCCCCTAGAGGGATACCGGCGGTTGCCCCGGGTAGCAACAACTTGTAGCCCGATCCGGGCATGTCAAGGCGACCACGTCGATTGGAGATTCGGGGCGTGGCAGCTTCGAGGCGAATCACCTGTTTGACCGAGCCGAAAGGGGCCGTTAGCATCCACCGACCCGCATCCACCGACCCGCATCCGCCGACCCGCATCCACCGAGGAGCACGCCATCGTCCGCATCGGCCACCTCAGCGACCTTCACCTCGCCGACCGCTCTCGCTATCCGCGAAACGGCTTCACCGCCAGGGACTGCGACCGCCACTCGGCCAAGCTCGCCAAGGGGCTGCTCGACGCCCTGCGCGAGGTCGGCGTCGACCACCTGGTGGTGACGGGTGACCTGACCCTCTCGGGCGAGTCCCGCGAGTTCGAGCGGGCCGCCGACCTGCTCCGCTGGTGGTCCGCCGCCGGCAAGCTCACCGTGGTGCCGGGGAACCATGACGTCTGGACCGCCGATGCGGTCGACACCGGCCGCTTCCTGCGCGTCATCGGCCCCGACGGCAAGGGGATGCGGCGGCCGGCCCCCACCTATCCGCACGTGGTCCCGCTCGGCGAGGTGGTGCTGGTGGCGCTCGACAGCGCCCGCTTCGGGGAGCACCCCCGCCAGACCGCCGGCCGGCTCGGCGCCGACCAGCTGCGCAGCGCCCGCGAGCTCTGCCGCCAGCACCAGAAGGCCGGCAAGGCCACGGTCCTGGCCTTCCACCACCACGTGGTGCTGCCGCCCGAGCGCGTCCCCTCCGATGTCCACGTGGCCCGCATGCCGCTGGCCGACGCCGACCAGGTGATCCGGCTGGTGGCCGAGTTGCCGGTGGCCGCGGTGCTGCACGGCCACCGCCACTGCACCTTCAGGGTCGACGTCCCCGGGGCCGGCCACCCCACGCCCATCCTCTGCGCCGGGTCGGCTTCGCGGGTGGCCGAGGAGCCAGTGCGGCGCGCCCGCGCCTCCATCTACGACTTCGATGCCAGCGGCCTGCGGGGCGTCGAGGCCTTGGTCAGCGGCGCCACCTGATCCGAACCACCCCGGGGACCTACCCAATGAAGCGTCTCCTGCTCGTCGCCTTGCCGGCCGGCCTGGTGCTGCTGGCCTCCATCTTGATGCTCGACGCCTGGCGGGTCCGGGGCGAGGGCTTCGAGGCCCGGCTGGAGCGGGCCCGGATCAAGCGCGAGTTCGCGGAGCGGTCGGCCGCGGCCCGTTCGATGGCGGTCCAGCCGCCCGAGGCCTGGCGAGAGGAGTCGGCCGCGCTGCTGCGCTGGTACCTGGAAGCCAACGCCGCCCTGCGCAACCGCTTTCCGGGAGAGCCACCCCGGAAGGGCGCGGTGGCGCTGGCCAGCGAGGAAAAGAAGGGCAAGCTGGCCGAAAAAGACCGCGCCGCCCTCGCCGAGTTCCAGCAGTACGCCGATGCCCGGGTGGCGCTCATCAAGGCCGGCCGCTACGCCCCGGTCGCCTCGGCGGTGGCCGAGGGACTTCGGCTCGATCTCATCGCCGTCGAGACCGGGCCCAACCCGGACGGCGGCGGCCCCGGCCTGCGCATCGACTTCGCGCTCTGGGGCGTGGCGAGGACGCTGGAGCGGGAGGGGAGCGGGGAGAAGATCACCAGCCGCGCCGTGCTCGGCGTGACCCTTCGCCAGCTCGGCATCCGGCTGCTCGACGGCAAGGGGCGGCTCTTCGGGGGCATGCAGGGCGGCGGCGAGCCGGTCATCAAGCTGGCTGATCCGGACCGCTTCACCGACGACCTGCCTCCGTCGGTCCTCTTCGGCACCTGGTGGCTCGAGCTGCTGCCGCGGGCCCCGGTCAAGCTCGAGCTGGAGCTGACCGCCGCCCTGCGCGGGGCCAGTGGCCGTGACCGGCCTGCGGTCTTCACGGTCGCCCTCCCCGTCGACGAGTCCTGGCGGCTCCCGGCCGGCGTCGAGTTCAAGGCCGAGGTCCGCGAAGGCCCGGCTCCCGCCCGGTGAGCGACGAGGCCATCACGCCCCCGAACGGCGACGCCCCGCTCCACGAGCTCTCTCGCGACGCACTCTCGGCCTTCCTCTACGCGGCGCTCCTCCCCGAGGAAGCGCTCGGGCTGGTCAAGTCGCTTAGGCTCTCGGCGCCCGGGTTCCGTGCCGAGGGGCTCTCCGAGGTGGAGTGGTGCGACCTGCTGGCCGACGAGGTGCGGGCCGCCCCCGAGGCCCGGTTCGCCGTGCTGGAGGTGCTGCGCCAGGGGCTGAAGGAGCCGGCCTTCGCGCGCAGCCAGCTCGACCCGGTGGCGGCCGACGAGTTGATCGAGGTGGCCGGCTCGGATCACGGCCTGGCCATCGCGCTCTGGCGGCTGGTGGCCGACCCGCAGCCGGAGGTGCGGGCTCGCGGGGCCGCGGCGCTGGAGAGGCTGGCCGCTGAGTGGTACGGCCCGGCGCCAGAGGGAGAGGCGCCGGCGGCGCGGCGTGGCTCGCCGGAGGAGTCGGCCGAAGGGCGGGCCGAGGCGCTGGCGAAGAGGCTCGGCGCGGAGGAGGAGAAGCTGGCTCGGGCCGAGGAGCGGGAGCGGGAGTCACGCCGGAAGGCGGATGAGGCCCGGGAGAAGCTGCAGGGCCAGCTCAAGGAGGCGCGGGCGGAGTCGGCCCAGGCGGTGGCCGAGTCGGCGAGGAGCCGTGAGCAGGCGGAGCAGGCCCGCCAGGCCAGGGCGCGGGCGGAAGGGGAACTGGCCCAGGCAAGGGCCACCGACCAGGTGGCCGAGTCGCAGCGCTTGAGGGTCGCGACGCGGGACGCCGAGACGGCTCGCCACGCGGCGGAAGCACGACTGGAGCGGCTGGCTGAGCAGGTGGGGCGGCTCGAGGAGGAGAAGCGGGCGGCGGAGGCCAAGGAGGCTGCGCCGGCGACGGCGAGCGGCGCCGGGCCGGGCGGCGAGGTGGCGGAGGCCGAACCGGACGAGGCTCCGGCCAGCTGGCTGCTGCCGATATTCACCGCGGAGTTCTACG
This sequence comes from Anaeromyxobacter sp., assembly GCA_031427995.1. Classification (GTDB taxonomy): domain Bacteria; phylum Myxococcota; class Myxococcia; order Myxococcales; family Anaeromyxobacteraceae; genus JADKCZ01. The sequence continues at coordinate 6,253 of JANPOM010000004.1, forward strand.
ACTCGCTGCGGGGCTGGGATCGGCGCATCCAGCGGGCCGCGGTGAAGCAGTCCTTCCTGCTCTCGCAGGACCACCGCCACCCGAGCCTGCGGGCGCTGCCGCTGGGCGGGCTCCCCGGTTACTATCGCGTGAGGGTGGCGACCGACGTGCGGCTCATCTACCGGCGCGACGAGGCGCACCAGGACGCGGTCGAGATCCTCTCGGTCATCGACCGGGAGGATCTCGACAGGTATGTCCGCCAGGCCAAGACGCGCTGACCTTCGGCGCGTGATCCCGGCCTGCATCGGGCGAACTCGTCGCTGCGCTGCTCGACGTACGGCTGGGGTACGCCTGCGCTGCTCGCTCCTCGTGCGCCCGCCTCGGCACGGGCTGACGCGCCTTGTGGAGTCGTTCGCGCCATCCCGGCCCGTGGCGGGCGGACTGGTCGCCCTACTGCATCTTGCGATACACGCCCACCACCACGCCCAGGATCATGGTGGAGCGGAAGTCTTCCTCCGCCACGTAGATGGGGGCCATGCGCGGGTTGGAGGGCTGGAAGCGGATCCGCTTCCCCTCGCGGAACATCCGCTTCACTGTCGCCTCGTCGTCGATCATGGCCACCACGATCTCGCCGTCGTCGGCGTTGAGCTGCTTCTTCACGAAGACGTAGTCGCCGGGGAGGATGCCGTCCCCGATCATCGAGTCGCCCTGCACCTTGAGACCGTAGACCTTCTTGTTGGTGCCGAGCAGGAAGGAGTCGATCTGGACGGTGTCCTCGACCCGCTCCTGCGCCAGGATGGGCTGGCCGGCGGCGACACGCCCGAGGATGGGGACCTCGACCATGCGCGAGCCGGGCCTGGTGGCGGCCGGGAAGGGGAGCACCTTGCCGCCCTTGGAGCGCGGAGCGCCGCCGAGGGCCGTGCGGGCCGCCGCGGTCGGGATGAGTGCCCTCGACTTGACCGGGTCACGGGTCAGGCAGCCCTTTCGCTCCAGCGCCTTGAGATGGTCGTTGACTCCGTTGGTGGAGCGGATGTCGAGCGCCTCGCCGATCTCGCGGATGGTGGGCGGGTAGCCTCGCTCCTCGATCTCACGAGCGATGAAGCGGAGCACCTCGAGCTGCCGATCGGTCAATCCGGTCATGACGCCTCCTGAACAGGGGTATCCTGTCACACCGTTCAGTCCGTCGCAAGTTCCCGTCGCCCCGGCCGGCCCACCCCAGCAAGCCGGCGGGCCGGCGCCGTTGCCGCGCCGCCCGGGCGCCGGTACGGTGGCCGCCATGGAGGCGACGCTGGGCGAAGCGATGCGACTCGGGCTGGCCGGGCTGGGGCGGGAACGCTGGCTGGTGGCGGTCGGGCTCTTGACGACGCTGCTACGCCGGGCGCTCGGTCTGCCGGCCACGGTGGTGGCGCTGCTGCTGCTGCTGCGCGGCGCCTGGCAGGCGCACCGGCTGGCGCCGTACTCCGCGGAGGCCCCGGCGCTCGGCGCCGGGTTCGTGGCGCTGCAGCCGAGGGTCCTGGCGCTGGTGCTCGGGCTCTCGGCCGTGGCGGCGCTGCTCGGGTGGCTGCTCCGGGTCGCCTTCCTTGCCGGCGCCTTGCCGACCCTGGGCGGGGCGATGGGGCCCAGCCCCGCCAGGGAAGCGCGCTTCGCGGCCGGGGTGGCCTTCGGCTTCGCCCCACTGCTGCCGACCGCGCTGCTCGGGCTGGCGCTGGAGTGGACTGGACAGCTCCTGGTGGCCGGCACGCTGCTCGGCGCGCTGCAGGTCTCGGGGGTGGCGGCCGGGAGCGGGCGGCTGGCGCTGGCGGTCGCCGTCGCCGCCATGCTGGTGGTGGCGCTGCTGGCCTGGCTGTTCAGCTCGGCCATCGCCGACGCCGCGCTGGTGAGGACCGCGGTGCGCGGCGACGGCCCGGTCGAGGCGCTGGTGCAGGCGTCGAGCCGGGTGCTGGCGCGGCCGGCCGCCTACCTGCTGGCCATGCTCGGCTTCGGCTTGCTCTCGCTGGTCGCGACGCTGGTGGTCCAGTCGGTGGGCGGACTGGCCGGCGGCTTCGGCGCCACGGCGCCGGGGCTGATTGCGCTCGGCCCCGCGCTCATGCTGGGGGCGCTGGTGCTGGTGCTGGCGTCGGCGCTGGAGCTCTGGTGGCTGGCGAGCCTGACGGCGCTGGTCGCCCGCGAGGGATGAGCCTCCGGATCGAGATCTTGCGGAACCGGAACGCGGCGAGGTGGAGCATGAGGGCCAGGCCGGCCACCAGGGTCCCGGCTCCGAGCGCCACCAGGCCCGGGAACGGGGAGGGGCGGAAGGCGACGATGATGAGCCCCCCCACGGTCAGCGACGCCGAGAGCAGGCCGAGGAAGAGCAGCGTGCCGACGGCCCGGACCTGCTCGCCGATCCGTTCGACGTCGGCGGAGCGGAAGTTGATGCGCAGCTTGCCGCCCTCGAGGTCGGCCAGGATCTGCTGGAGCTGGTGGGGCACGTCCTCGGCCAGCCCCTGCAGCCTCAGCAGGCTGCGCATCAAGGTCCCCGAGGCGTCCTCCGGGTTGAAGCGAGCCAGCAGCAACTCGCGGGCATAGGGGAGCCCGACCTCGAGGATGTCGAGCCGGGGGTAGAGCCGGCGGATGATCCCCTCCACGGTCATGGAGGCCTTGGCCAGCACCGCGTACTCCTTGGGCACGCGGATGCGGTGGCGCACCGCCAGGTCGAGCAGGTCGCCGAGCAGCGTGGCGGTCCGGATCTCGTCGAGCCTGAGCCCGAGGTAGCGGTCGAGGATCTCGCCGACGTCACCGCGCAGGCCGCTGGCCGGGGCCCGCGCGTCAGCCAGGCCGATCTTGTCGAGCAACCGGGCCACCGAGTCGGGGTCGCGCAGCGCCACCGCCACGATCAAGGTCACCAGCAGTTCCTGCTGGGGGCGGCTGAGCCGCCCCATCAGGCCGAAGTCGAGGAGCGCCAGCCTGTTCCCGGGCAGGACCAGGATGTTCCCCGGGTGCGGGTCGCCGTGGAAGAGCCCGTCCTCGAAGAGCTGCCGGAAGGACATCTCGATGATGTTGCGGGCGATCCGCTCTGGGTCGAAGCCGGCCTCGGGCGTGACGTCGTTGAGCCGGGTCCCCTCGATGAAGTCGAGCGTCAGGACCTGGCTCGACGAGAGATCGTCGTGGACGCGCGGGATGACCACCTGCTCGCGCCCCTGGTTGGCGGCGCGCATGGCCCGCGCGTTGCGGGCCTCGTTCTCGAAGTCGAGCTCCTCGTGGATGGTCCGGTCGAACTCCTCGATCACGGCGGTCGGCGTGTAGACGCCGGTCTCCTCGATGACCGCCTCGAGCAGCTTGGCGAGGTACTGGAGCAGGGCCAGATCGGCGTCGATGCGCGAGCGGATGTCGGGTCGCTGCACCTTGACCACCACCTGCTCGCCGGCGTGGGTCCGGGCCCGATGGACCTGGGCGATCGAGGCGCTGGCGAGCGGGACCGGGTCGAGCTCGGCGAAGAGCGCCTCGATGGGCTGCCCGAGCCCCCGCTCGATCGCCTCGCGCACCTCGGCGAGTGGCAGGGGCGGGCAGTCGTCCTGCAGCGCCTCCAGCTCCTTGATCCAGGTGGCCGGCAGCACGTCGCGGCGGGTGGAGAGCAGTTGCCCGAGCTTGGTGAAGGTCGGCCCTAGCTCGGCCAGCAACTCGCGGAAGCGGGCCGCGGTGGAGCGCTCGTCGCCGGGCGGGGCGCCGGTGGATGGAGGGGTGCCACCGAGTTGCTCGGGCAGGCGGCTGCGCGCCAGGTAGGCGCCGAAACCGTGCCGGACCACCGCCGCCGCGATCTGGCGCAGCCGGTTCAGGTCCTGGAACGCCTCTCGGAACATGGCGGGTGATGGTAGCACCGGGGGGTGGCTTCACGGTACAAACGCTCACCCATGGCGGAGATCGCGGCGGCGCCCACGCCGATGATGCGGCAGTACCTCGAGCTGAAGCAGAGGTATCCCGACACCATCCTCTTCTTCCGGCTCGGCGACTTCTACGAGATGTTCTTCGAAGACGCCGTCACCGCCTCGCGGGTGCTCCAGATCACGCTGACGGCCCGCTCCAAGGGTGACGAAAAGGTCCCCATGTGCGGCGTCCCCTACCACGCGGCGCGCGGCCACGTGGCCCGCCTGCTGGCGGCCGGGCTCACGGTCGCCATCTGCGACCAGGTGGAGGCGCCCATCCAGGGGACGCTGGTGAAGCGCGACGTCACCCGGGTCATCACGCCGGGGACGGTCTTCGACGACCAGACCATCGAACCGGACGAGGCGATCTGCCTGGCGGCGGTCAGCTTCGGCGAGGGGATCATCGGCCTGGCCCTGCTGGAGACCACCACCGGCCAGCTCCGCTGTGGCGAGGTCGACTCGGAGGCCCGGCTGGTGGACGAACTGCGCCGGGCCGGCGCCCGCGAGCTGCTCTTCCCTCGCGCCGCGCCGCCAGAGCGCGTCAAGGCGGTGGCCGCCGCCGCCGGCGCCCCTCATGTGCTGCGCGACGACGCCAGCTTCGAGCGCGGCGAGGCGGTGCTCCAGCGCCACCTCGGCGTGCCGTCGCTGGACGGCTTCGGCGTGTCCGGCTTGCGGCTCGGGCTGGGGGCGGCCGCCGCGGCGCTCGCCTACCTCGCCGAGACCCAGCGGACCCCGGCCAGCCACGTCGACCGGATCTCCCGCCTCGCCACCGAAGGCGTGCTGCTCATCGACGAGGCGACCCGCACCAACCTCGAGATCGAGCGGACCCTTCAGGGTGGCAAGAAGAAGGGGACGCTGCTGGCGCAGCTCGACCAGACCGTGACCGCGTCCGGGGCACGGCTGCTGGCCGAGTGGCTCCGCTACCCGCTGGTCGAGGTGGCGCCCATCCGGATCCGGCTCGACGCGGTGGAGGAGCTCTTCGGGTCGGCGGTGGTGCGCGGGGAGCTGGGGCGGGCGCTCAAGCCGGTGGCCGACGTGGAACGGCTGGTGTCGCGGCTCACGCTGCGCCAGGGGAACGCCCGCGACCTGCGGGCGCTCACCGGGGCGCTCCTGGCGCTGCCGGCGCTGGCTGGGCTGCTGGAGGGGCGGGGTTCGACGCTGCTGCGGCGGGCCGGGGCGGCGCTGCGCGGGCTGGAGCCGCTGGCGGTGGCGCTCGACGCGGCGGTGGAGCTGGAGCCGCCGGCCACGCTCACCGAAGGAGGCCTGATCCGGCGAGGCCACTCGGCCGAGCTGGACGAGCTGATCACCATCTCCGAGGACGGAAAGGGCTACATCGCCCGGCTGGAGACGCGGGAGAAGGAGCGGACCGGCATCGGCTCGCTCAAGGTCCGCTACAACAAGGTCTTCGGCTACTTCATCGAGGTGACCAGGTCGAACCTCCACGCCGTGCCGGCCGACTACACGCGGCGCCAGACCACGGTGGGCGGCGAGCGGTTCGTCACCGAGGAGCTCAAGGGGTTCGAGGAGAAGGTGCTGACCGCCGAGGAGCGGCGCGGCGGGCTGGAGCAGTCCCTCTTCGAGGCGCTGCGGCAGCAGGTGGTGGCGAGCGGGGCCCGGCTGCGGACCGCGGCGCAAGCGGTCGCGCTGGCCGACGTGCTGCGGTCGCTCGGCGAGGTCGCCTCGGAGAAGGGGTACTGCCGCCCCGAGGTCGACGAGTCGGAGACGCTGGAGCTGACCGATGCCCGCCACCCGGTCGTGGAGGCGGCGCTGCCGGCCGACTCGGGCGGCTTCGTCCCCAACGACATTGCGGTCTCCTCCTCGGGTGAGGCGGCGGCCGAGCGGCACGGCTCGCTGCTGGTCATCACCGGCCCCAACATGTCGGGGAAGAGCACCATCATGCGGCAGGCGGCGCTCTGCACGTTGCTGGCGCAGCTCGGCAGCTTCGTGCCGGCGCGGCGTGCCCGCATCGGCCTGGCCGACCGGATCTTCACGCGGGTTGGGGCCTCGGACGATCTGGCCCGGGGGCGCTCCACCTTCATGGTGGAGATGACCGAGACCGCCGCCATCCTCCACAACGCCACCCGCCGTTCGCTGGTGATCCTCGACGAGATCGGACGCGGCACCTCGACCTACGACGGCGTCTCGATCGCCTGGGCGGTGGCCGAGCACCTGCACGACCGCATCGGCTGCCGCACCCTCTTCGCCACCCACTACCACGAGCTCCAGGACCTCTCGCGAGAGCGACCGCGGGTGAAGAACGCCTCGATCTCGGTGCGCGAGGTGGGCGACAAGGTGGTCTTCCTGCGCAAGCTGGTGGCGGGCGGCGCTTCTCGCAGCTACGGCATCGAAGTGGCCAAGCTGGCCGGGCTTCCACCCGAGGTGCTGGCCCGGGCGCGCCAGGTGCTTCGGAACCTAGAGGCGATGGAGCTGGACGAGGCGGGCCACCCGCAGCTGGCGCATGGCCGCAAGGAGAAGGGGCGGGCCGCGGCGGGCGGGGCGGGGAACCAGCTCGGCCTCTTCGCGGCGCCACCCGACCCGGCGCTCACCGCGCTGCGTGCCGACCTGGAGGCGCTCGACATGGACTCACTGCGGCCGCTCGACGCGCTCAACCTGCTGGCCGGCTGGAGGAAGAAGCTGGCACCCCGATGAACGAAGAGGGGCCGGTTTCCCGGCCCCTCGGCGAAGCAAGCTGGAAGTCGCGGAGCGACTACTTCTTGTGGCAGTCAACGCACTTGATCGGGCCCTTCTTCTCGGTCTCGTGGCACTTCTTGCAGAGGGCGTGGGCCTTGTCCTTGGTGAAGCCCTCGATCTTGCCGCCGTCCTTGGTGGCGTGGCACTTGGTGCAGTCGCCCTTCAGCCGGTCCTGGTGAGCCTTGTGGGGGAAGGCGACCTTGCCCTGCTTGGCCTCGAAGGTGATGACGGCGGGGGCGTCGGCGGCGACGGCAACGCCGGCGGAGAAGACGAGAGCGGCGACGATACCAGCGAAGACCTTGTTCACTTTTCCTGCTCCTGGGATTCTGGGGCGGTTCAGCCCGCCCGTTTGAATGGACGGCGCATGGTAGCCAGAATTCATCGGATGACCAGAGAAAAGTGGCGGAATGTCGCAGGGATGAGACAGCGTCTTGTTCTCGCGTGAGTCCGTGCGAAAGCGACGCCAAGGTCGCGCCCTTGTTCAGGCCATTTCCAGCACGGCTCCAACCAGCTTGTCGATTCCGGCCGCCACCGGAGCGATCCAGGTCTCATACATGTAGGCGGGGGTGGTCACCACCCGGAGCCGCTGATCGACCACGATCTGGTCGACGGCGCAGTCGACGTGCTCGGCTCCCCAGCCTCGGAGATGACCAGCGGTGGCCGGGTCGTTGCCGATCGTCACCTTGACCCGGTCCGAGCCGAAGAGCCGCCCGGCGATGACCGGGGCGATGCAGATGAAGCCGAGCGGCTTCCCGGCGGAGCGCATGGCCCGCACCAGCCGCTCCACCTGCGGGTCGACCTTCATGCCGGCTCCGTCGAAGGCGTAGCTGCAGAGGTTCTTGGCCGCGCCGAAGCCGCCCGGCAGGATCAGTGCGTCGAGCGCCCCGGCCTCCAGCCCGGCCAGCGGCCTGATCCGTCCCCGCACGATGCGGGCCGCCTCCCGCAAGACGTTTCGGCTCGCCCCGTCCACGGCTTGGCCGGCCAGGTGGTCGACCACGTGGTGCTGCGCCTGGTCGGGCGCCGTCGCCACCACGGTCGCGCCTCGCTGGTCGAGAGAGAGAAGGGTACAGGTCGCCTCGTGGATCTCCGAGCCGTCGAGGAAGCCAGCGCCGGAGAGGAGCAGTCCCACCCGCTTGCCATTCGCCATGTCGAACCTCCCTTGAGGAACTGAAGATGATACCCCCGCCGCCGAAAAGTGGACTGCGATATCGGCCGGGGGGACATTCGAGGGCCATGGGCCTCCTCCTGCCGCTGCTCTTCTCGGTCATGCTGGCCGCGCCCGCACCGGCGCACCGGCCGGCGGCGAGAGCCGTGAATGCCGGCTCCCGGTACGAGCAGGCCCGCGCCCAGCTCAAGTCGCTGATGCGCGACCCGGTGAAACGGCGCTACCACCACCACTGGGAGAAGGCCATCAAGGCGCTGCTCGCCTCGGCGGCCGGCAAGGACGCCCCGGCGGCGACACTCGAGGCGGCCCGGGCCCGCTACGCCCTCTACCGCTGGTCGGCCAACGAGGCCGACCGCGACGCCGCGCTCCGGCTGGCCAGGCGGGCGGAAAGGCTCGGGTCCCGCGACGCCGCCAGGTTCGCCGCCGCCATCCGCCGCGAGGCTGGCGACGACAGGCCGGCTGCCTCGCCGCGCAAGGAGCGGGCGGTGGTGGCCAGCGCGCCGGCCAGGGGAGCCGGCCCGCGCGCCGCTCCGGCCGCGCCAGCCGAGCCGGTCCGGCACGACCTCGATCCCCCACCCGAGCCGGAGCTGGAAGCGGCGGTGGCCGATCTGAAGGCCCCCCCAGAGCTCAAGCTCGGCAGCTCCAACGGCGCCGGCACCGCCACCATCGGAGAGGTCAGGGCCTGGGCCAGCGACGACTACACCCGGGTCGCCATCTCGCTCGACCACTGGGTCGGCTGGCAGCGGTTCGAGCTGCCGGCGGCCGGCGGCGCGCCCAGGCGCCTGGCGCTCGACTTCCGCCCCGCCCGGCTGGAGGGATCGGCGCGGGCCAGGAACGTCGAGGGGGAGCAGGTCGACCGGGTGCGGACAGCCCAGCGCGATCCGGAGACGGTCCGCGTGGTGCTCGACCTGCCGGGGCGCGACGACGTTCGCTTCTACCGGCTCGACGATCCGCCCCGGCTCATCGTCGACATCGGCACCCGCCTGGCCGAGCGCGAGGCGCGCGGCCAGGTCAAGGGGCCGGCCGCATCGCAGCCCATGGTGGGCCCAGCCCAGACCCCGGCCACCATCGGCCCGCCACCGGCCGCGGCGGCCCCACCGGGGGACGAGGAGGGCGGGGCCACCCGGCCCATCCGCCGGGTGGTGGTCGACGCCGGCCACGGCGGCTTCGACCCCGGGGCCATCGGGCCGACCGGGGTTCGAGAAAAGGACGTGACCCTGGCCATGGCGCGAAAGCTGGCGCAGCGGCTCCGCCAAGCCGGCTTCGAGGTGGTGATGACCCGCTCCGACGATCGCCACGTGGCCCTGGAGGAGCGGACCGCCATCGCCAACGCCCGCAAGGGTGATCTCTTCGTCTCCATTCACGCCAACGCCAATCCTCGCCGCAGCCTGGCCGGCGTGGAGTCCTGGATCCTCAACGTGGCCGACGACCGGTACGCCACCCGGCTGGCGGCGCGAGAGAACGGGGTCGATCCGGACGAGGAGGGCGCGGCCATCGACGCCCGGCGCATCCTCACCGACCTCGACGCCCGCTCGGCCACCGACGCCAGCCGGCGCCTGGCCCAGCAGGTCCAGAGGGAGATCACCAGCTCGGTGCGCGAGAAGGTCGGCGAGGTCCAGGATCTGGGCGTCAAGAGCGCGCTCTTCTACGTGCTGGTAGGCGCGCGCATGCCGGCGGTGCTGGTCGAGACAGCCTTCATCTCCAACCGGCGCGAGGAGCAGCGGCTCGCCTCGGCCAGGTACCAGGACGAGGTGGCGGCGGCGGTGACCCGGGCGGTGGTCGCATTCGCCGCCCAGCAGGACCCCCGCCTGGCACGGGGCCCGTGAGCAGCCGTGAGCGCGGACCCGGGACGCGTTATATCGGTTCCAGATGAGCGTCCACCCCAGCACCGTCCTCCCCACGCCGGCGCCCTACCAGTTTCGCGAGCGGCTGCCCGACCTGCCCCCGCTGACCGGGGATGCCAAGGTCGACCTGGCCGCGCGCCGCGGGTTCGCCGAGGCGCTCCACCGCGCCGGGGCCAGCGGGCGCACCGTCGTCCGCCTGCAGAGCGCCGCCATGGACGAGCTGGTGCTCTTCCTCTGGGACCGGGCCTGCGCCGAGATCGGTCGCGCCCGGCCGCCCACCCCGGTCTCGCTGGTGGCGCTGGGCGGCTATGGCCGCAGCGAGCTCAATCCCTACAGTGACATCGACCTGCTGGTGCTGCACGGCGACGGCGGCCCCGACGCCTACGTGAAGGCCGCCAGCGAGAAGTTCCTCTACTCGCTCTGGGACCTGAACCTCGAGGTCGGCTACGGCGTCCGCGACCTGAAGGCCTGCGACCGGCTCGCCAGCGAGGACCACACGGCCCGCACCGCGCTGCTCGACCTGCGCTACCTGGCCGGCGACCGAGCGCTCTTCCGGGCGCTGGAGCGCGAGGAGCTGCACGGCCTCTCGCAGGCCAAGGTCGATCAGTTCCTCGGCGACAAGCTGGCCGAGATGCGCGAGCGGCGCGAGAAATTCGGCGACTCGCTCTACTTGCTGGAGCCGAACGTCAAGTCCTCGGAGGGTGGCCTGCGCGACCTGCAGAGCGCCCTCTGGGTGGCCCGGGTCCGCTTCAAGACCGCCGGGATCAGCGACCTGCTCAACCGGGCGCTGCTTCCCGAGCGGGAGATCCGCGAGATGCGCAGCGCCCGCGACTTCATCTGGCGGGTGCGCAACGAGCTCCACTTCCACTCCGGGCGAAAGAACGACCAGCTCACCTTCGACGTCCAGCCGCAGGTGGCCGCCGCCATGGGCTATGCCGAGGCCGATGAGAACCCGGCGGTCGAGCAGTTCATGCGCCACTACTACCTGGCCGCCAAGACGGTGCTGGTGGCCTGCGACGCCATCGTCGACCGCTGCCTGGAGCCGCAGGTGGCCTCCGGCTGGCGCATGGTGCCGCCGCCCGCGGCCATGACCGGCGCCGAGAGGGCGGCGCCGACGCAGCGCGCCCAGCCGGCCCACTCCGGCGACCGGCTCCTCGACGGGGGCGAGTTCAAGGTCTTCCGGGGGCGGCTCTCGCTGCTCGACAAGGACGTGCTGCGCCGTTCACCGGCGGCGCTGGTCAGGCTCTTCGCCACCGCCGACCGGGAGTCGTTGGACCTCTACCCGTACGCCCGCGACCAGGCCGCCGAGGCGGCCGAGGCCCTGCCGCCTGGCGCCGCCGACGATCCCGAGGTCAACGCCGAGCTGCTCGCCTGCTTCACCCGCAAGGGGACGCGCGGCCGCTTCCTCACGCGCATGCACGAGCTCGGCATCTTCCAGCGGGTGCTGCCGGAGTTCGCCCTGATCACGGCGCGGCGCCAGATCGACGTCTACCACGTGTACACCGTCGACGTTCACTCGCTCTTCGCGGTGCGGCGGCTGCTGGCGCTGCGCTGCGGCGACGTCCAGGAAGAGGTCATGACGCTGCTGATGCAAGCGCTGGCTCGCCCGCTCCCGCTCTACCTGGGGACGCTCTTCCATGACATCGGGAAGGGGAGCGGAAGGGACCATTCGGCGCGCGGCGCCGAGATCGCCGCCCAGGCCTGCCTGCGCATGGGGCTCGACCCGGCCGACGCCGCCGACATCGAGTGGCTGGTGGCCAAGCACCTGCGCATGTCATCCATCTCGCAGCGGCGCGACCTCTCCGACCCCGACCTGATCCACGCCTTCGCCGAGGAGGTCGGCACCATCGACCGCCTGGAGAAGCTCTACCTGCTCACCTACGCCGACATCGCCACCGTGGGCCCGCGCACCTGGACCGAGTTCAAGGCCCGGCTGCTGCGCGAGCTCTTCGAGAAGACCCGGGCGGTGCTGGAGCGGGGCGAGCGCCGGCCCGAGCCGGGCACCGCCGAGTCGGAGGGGCGAGGGCGGGCCTTCACCGCGCTCGCCGAGCACGCCAGCGGCGTCCCGGCCGGGGAGCAGGCCCGCTTCATCGAGGCCATGCCGGCCCGCTACTACGTCACCATCCCGCCCAAGCAGGCGCCGCGCCACCTGCGGCTCTTCCGGCTGGGACGGCAGCGCGCCATGGCCGCCTGGATCCGCCACCGGCCCGACCTCGGCCACTCCGACCTCCACCTGACCGCCTTCGACCGGCCCGGCCTGCTGGCCACCGTCACCGGCGTGCTGGCGGCCCACCGGATCGACATCCAGCACGCCGAGGTCTTCTCCACGCCGGACGAGCCGGGGCTGGGGCCGCTGGCCGGAAGGGCCCTCGACGTCTTCGAGCTGCGCGGCCCGGAGGATGGCCCGGTCGGTCCGGCGCGCTGGCGCGCGGCCCGCGGCGATCTCGACCGGGTGCTGGGTGGCCGGGAGCCGCTCGAGGCGGTGCTCGAACGCCGCCTGCGAGCCTCATCGCTCCCGGCCAAACCCCTGCCGCGCCTGGCGGTCAAGGTGGTCATCGACAACGAGAGCGCCCGGAGCCACTCGGTGGTCGACGTCTTCTGCGCCGACCGGGTCGGGCTGCTCCACACCCTGGCCCGGACCTTCTTCGAGCTGGGGCTCACCGTGGATCTCGCCCGCATCACCACCGAGGGGCACCGGGCCGCGGACGCCTTCTACGTGAGGACCGAGCAGGGGGCGCGCCTGCAGGGAGAGGTGGCGGCCCGGGTGGTCGAGGCCATCACCATGGCGCTCTCCCGTCCCGACCGGTAAGCTGGTAAGACCGGGGCATGGCGGTCGCCAACATCCTCGAGATCGATCCGGTCAACCCCCAGCCCCGCATCATCGAGAAGGCCGTCGCGGCCCTCTCTGGCGGCGGGCTGGTGGCGTTCCCGACCGACACTTACTACGGGCTCGGCTGCGACCTGTTCGACAAGCGGGCCATCGAGCGGATCTACCTCCTCAAGCAGCTGCCGCGGACGCAGGAGCTCTCCTTCATCTGCCAGGACCTGGCCGAGATCGCCCGCTACGCCATGGTCGACAACTCCGCCTACCGGGTGCTGCGCCGCAAGGTGCCGGGCCCCTTCACCTTCATCCTCCCGGCCACCCGGCTGGTCCCGGATCTGGTGCTCCGGCGGCAGAAGACCGTCGGCATCCGCATCCCCGACAGCGCCGTGGCGCTGGAGCTGGTCCGCAAACTCGGGCACCCGCTCATCTCGACCTCGGCCGCCACGCCGGACGGCGAGGTGCTGATCGACGCCCGCGGCATCAAGGAGAAGCTCGGCCACGGCCTCGATCTGATCCTCGATGGCGGCTACCGGGCCAACCAGCCCTCCTCGGTGATCGATCTCTCCGGTCCCGAGCCGGTGGTGGTCCGGGTCGGCAAGGGCGACGTCTCCGACCTTCTGACCTGACGGCGCAGCTGGAGCAAGCCCGGTCCAGGAGTCCCTTCACGGCCCCGGAGCCCGGTTACTGGACTCGGCCCGCGGGGGCGATATCGTCTGGCCGTGTCGCCCCTCGACGCCGCCCTCGATCTCTTCCTGGTCCACGTCCGCGTGGAGAAGGGGCTCTCGGCCAACACCGTGGAGGGGTACGGGCACGACCTGCGCCGCTATCTCGACCACCTGGCCACCTCGGGCCTTACCGAGTGGGCCAGGGTGGAGCGGCGCGACATCCAGGGCCACCTGGCCGGGCTGGTCGAGGCCGGCCTGTCGCCCCGCTCCCAGTCCCGGGCCCTCTCGGCCATCCGTACCTTTCACAGGCTGCTGGCGGCCGAGAAGCTCACCCCGGGCGATCCGGCCGACGAGATCGACTCGCCCCGCCGCGAACGGAAGCTGCCGCAGCCGCTCTCGCCCGCCGAGTGCGCCGGACTGCTGGTGGCCCCCGACCCGCGCACCCCGGCCGGGCGGCGCGATCGGGCCATGCTGGAGCTGCTCTACGCCACCGGGCTGCGTGTCTCCGAGCTGGTCGGACTCACCCTGAACGACGTCAACCTCGAGACCCGGGTGCTGGTGGCGCGAGGGAAGGGGAACAAGGAGCGGCTGGTGCCGGTCGGGACGCCGGCCGCCGAGGCGGTCAAGGCCTACCTGGCAGGCGCGCGCGAGCTGCTGCTCAAGGGGCGGCGCTCCCCCGACCTCTTCGTCACCAATCGCGGCGGGAGGTTGACCCGCCATGGCTTCGCCCGCCTGCTGAGCCGCCACTGCCGCGGCGCCGGGATCACGCGGCGCGTCTCCCCGCACAAGCTGCGCCACTCCTTCGCCACCCACCTGCTGGCCGGCGGCGCCGATCTGCGGGCGGTGCAGGCCATGCTGGGGCACGCCGACGTGGCCACCACGCAGATCTACACGCACGTCGACACCACCCAGGCCCGCCGGCTCTACGACCGCTTCCACCCCCGCGCCTGAGCACCGAACCCAACGTGGCGACGGCGCTTTCGGGCGTCCCCTCTCGCGTTGACCCCCGGGCGCGGCGCTGCTACACCACGTTACTTTCGAAGGGGCTCCCCCTTGTTCACCACCGACGCACTCCTGGCAGGGCTCGCGTTCCTGCCGATCATGATCATTTCGCTGTCGATCCACGAGTTTGCCCATGCCTGGAGCGCATGGAAGCTCGGGGACGACACCGCCTCCCGCGAGGGCCGGCTCACCCTGAATCCGTTGGCTCACATCGACCTGCTGGGCACCATCCTGCTTCCGCTGGCCGGGATCCCCTTCGGCTGGGCCAAGCCGGTGCCGGTGAACCCGGCGCGGTTCCGCCGGGAGGTCACCATGGGCCGGGGAATGGCCATCACCGCCGCCGCCGGTCCGCTCTCGAACGTCATCCTGGCGCTGGTCGCGGCCGTTGCCGTCGGCCTGGTCGCGCGGCTGGCTCCGGACCTTCTCGAGACCAACACGGCCGTGCGGCAACTGCTCCTCGGCGGCATGGTGAGCAACCGCTGGCTCCCGGGCCTGCTGCAGCTCAACGTGAGCCTGGCGCTCTTCAACCTGATCCCGCTCCCTCCGCTGGACGGGAGCCGGATCGTGGCCTGGGTGCTGCCCTACAACCTGCGCAACAAGTGGCACGACTTGGAGCGGTTCTCTCCGTACCTGCTGATGGCGGTCTTCTGGTTCGGTGGTCGCCTGGTCTCCGGCCCCATCCTCGCCTTGACCGAACTCCTCCTCGGCATCAGCCGCGCCATCGCCTGAGACGCCAATGACCTCCCCGACCCGCCCCATCGTGGTCTCCGGCATGCGCCCCACCGGGCGGCTCCACCTCGGCCACCTGCACGGCGCGCTCTCCAACTGGGTCAAGCTCCAGGATGAGCACCAGTGCTTCTTCTTCTCCGCCGACTGGCACGCGCTCACCACCAACTACCACCAGACCGGGTCGATCAAGGCGGCCGAGCGCGAGATGTTCGTCGACTTCATCGCCGCCGGGATCGACCCCGAGAAGGCCACGCTCTTCGTCCAGAGCCAGGTCAAGGAGCACGCCGAGCTCTGCCTGCTGCTCGGCATGATCACGCCGCTCGGCTGGCTGGAGCGGTCGCCATCCTACAAGGAGATGCGCGAGAGCCTGACCGATCGCGACCTGGCGCTCTACGGCTTCCTCGGCTACCCGGTGCTGATGACCGCCGACATCATCCTCTACAAGGCGACGCGCGTGCCGGTGGGGGCCGACCAGGTGGCCCACCTCGAGCTCTCGCGCGAGATCGTGCGCAAGTTCAACGGCCACTACGGCGAGGTCTTCCCCGAACCGAAGCCCATGCTCACCGAGGCCGCCAAGGTGGTCGGCACCGACGGCCGCAAGATGTCGAAGAGCTACCACAACTCGATCGAGATCGGCGAGCCGGCCGAGTCGACCCGCAAGAAGATCATGGGGGCGGTGACCGACCCGCAGCGCAAGCGCCGCCAGGACCCGGGCGACCCGGAGGTCTGCGGCATCTTCTACCTGCACAAGGTCTACAGCGACGCGGAGACGGTGGCCTGGGTCGACCAGAACTGCCGGACCGCCGGCATCGGCTGCGTCGACTGCAAGAAGAAGCTGCTGGAGAAGCTGGAGCCCGACCAGGAGCGGTTGCGGGAGAAGCGCGAGGCGCTGCTGGCCCGGCCCCAGGACCTCGACGACCTGGTGCGGCTCGGCAACGCCAAGGCCCGGGCCGTGGCCCAGGCGACCATGGCGCAGGTCCGCACCGCCATGAAGCTGTAGGCTCTCGCACCCAAGGGAGCGGCCAGGGCGATGTCGACGCAGCAGCAGGAGATGGGCGCCAGCGGCGCCGGTGAGGCGGCTCCGGCACGCCCGGTCGACGCCTTCCGCATCTCGCTGCCGCCCTTCAAGGCCGGCCAGCCGCCCTTCGAAGGTCCGCTCGACCTGCTGCTCCACCTCGTAAAGGAGCACCAGGTCGAGCTCCTCGACATCCCCATCGCCCGCATCACCGAGAGCTACCTGGCCACCCTCGAGCTGATGCGCGAGCTCGACATCGACCTGGCCGGCGGCTTCCTCGACATGGCGGCGCAGCTCATGCTCATGAAGAGCAAGCTGCTGCTGCCGCGCACCGAGGTGGCGGAGGACGCCGAGCCGGAGGAGACCGGCGGCGACCCGCGCGCCGAACTGGTGCGGCGGCTGCTCGTCTACCAGAAGTACAAGGCGGCCGGGGCCGAGCTGGGCGAGCGCGACATCCTCGATCGGACCGTCTTCAACCGCCGGGCCCGGATGGAGCGGCCAGCGGCCGCCGATGGACCGGACGGGCTGGCCGAGGTATCGGTTTTCAAGCTCATCGAGGCGCTGGATCGGGCCCTCAAGAACGCCAGGCCCGAGGTCGCGCACGAAATCTACGCCGACCGGCTCTCCATCACCGACGCCATCGCGCGGGTGGTGGAGGTGCTGCGGTTCCGGGGACGGGCCACCTTCGAGGAGCTGCTGCGCGGCGGCGACGGTGCGCCCAACGGGCGCTCCGAGATCATCGCCACCTTCCTGGCCATCCTCGAGATGGCCAAGCTCAAGCTGATCCGGATCCACCAGGCCTCCCACGACGAGGCCGGCGCTTCCGGCGCCGAAATCCTCGTCGAGGCCAATGACACGCTCGGCGACGGGTCGACGCCCGGTTCGCAGGAGGAGTACCGATGAACGAGCAGCACCCCCCGCCCGGGCCCGGTGTCTCCGCCGAGGAGCTGTCCCGGCTGCAGGCGGCCGAGGAGGCCAAGGCCGATCCGGCGCTCGACGAGGTCGAGCCGGCCGAGATCGACGTGGCCGAGGAGAAGGAGGAGCCGTTCGAGAAGCTGGCGGCCGCCGCCAAGCGGCTCGGTGTCGACCGGGTGCGGACCATCGTCGAGTCACTGCTCTTCCTGGCCGAGCGCCCGCTCACGGTCGAGGAGTTGCGTCAGGCCAGCGGTGTCGAGGCCGAGCGGCTGGAGAAGGCGCTCGACCAGCTCTCCGGCCACTACCGCGAGGGGCCCTGCGGCGTGGTCCTGCACGAGGTGGCCGGCGGCTGGCAGCTGCGCAGCTCGCCCGACAACTCGGCCTTCGCGCGCCGCTTCCTCAAGGTGAAGCCGCAGCGGCTGACCCGGGCCGCGCTGGAGACCCTGGCCATCATCGCCTACCGGCAACCGGTGACCCGGCCCGAGGTCGAGGAGATCCGCGCCGTCGACAGCGGCGCGGTGGTCAGGGCGCTGCTGGACCGCAAGCTCATCAAGATCCTCGGCAAGAAGGAGGAGCCGGGGCGCCCCATCCTCTACGGCACCTCGCGCGAGTTCCTCGAGTTCTTCGCGCTCAAGGACCTGGCCTCGCTGCCGACCCTGCGCGAGTTCCATGAGCTCTCCGAGGAGCACCGCGAGATCGTGGAGAAGCAGCCCGAGCCGCCCATCTCCGACATCGTCGGCACGCTCACCGATCCGGCGCTGCGCGCCGGGCTCGACGCCAGCAAGGCCGAGTCGGACGCCGCGCTCGACCAGCTCGAGAAGGCGCTGGAGACCGCCGACCAGGTGTCCCGGGCGGCCGAGGCGGCGCTGGCCGTGAAGCCCGCCGCCGACCCCGAAGCCCCCGACGCGCCCGCTGGAGCACCAGGAGCGACATGACGAAGCCGACCACCGGAACCGTCCGGCTGCAGAAGTTCCTCGCCGAGGCCGGCCTGGCCTCCCGGCGCAAGGCCGAGGAGATCATCCAGTCGGGCCGGGTCAAGGTGAACGGCCTGGTGGTTACGGCGCTGGGGACCAAGGTGAACCCGGGGCGCGACCTGGTGGTGGTCGACGGGAAGTCGATCGAGGTCAACGCGGAGCGGCGCTACATCCTGCTCTACAAGCCGCCCGGGTGCGTCACCACGCTCTCGGATCCGCAGGGGCGCCCCACCGCGCGCGGCTACCTCTCCGGGGTCGAGGAGCGGGTCTTCCCGGTGGGCCGGCTCGACTACGACGCCGAGGGGGCGCTGCTCTTCACCGACGACGGCGAACTGGCCAACCGCCTGGCCCACCCGCGCTATGGCCACCGGCGCATCTACCTGGTCAAGACCAAGGGCGTGCCGGACCAGGCCGCGCTGCGGCGCATGGTGGAGGGGGTTCGGCTCGAAGACGGCCCGGCCAATGCGCTCAGCGCCGAGGTCCACGAGAAGGCCGAGACCAACACCTGGATCAAGATCGTGGTGGGGGAGGGGCGCTTCCACCTGGTGAAGCGGCTCTGCGAGTCGGTCGGGCTGCCGGTGCTGCGGCTCTACCGGCCCGAGTTCGGTGGCATCACCGTGGCGCGGCTGCGCCCCGGCCACTGGCGCGAGCTGACCGGCGAGGAGGTCCAGACCATGAGGGCCGCGGTCGGGATGACGGGCGGCGAGGCGGGCCGCACAGCGCTGGCCCACGACCTTCCCAAGGCCGGCAGGCGCCACGGTCATGGGCCACCCCCACAGGCGGCGGTCCACGCCGGGACCAGGCGCCCCGGTCACGCCGGAGATCAGCGGGCTTTCGAGGAGAACAACAGGCCGGCCCGGAAGCCGGGGGGGAGGCCGAGCGTGAAACCGGGCGCGAGGCCCGAGGCGAGGGTTGGCTCGAGGCCGGACGCCAGGCCGGGGGCGAGGCCGTCAGGTAAGCCTGGGAGGGATGAGCGCCCCGAGCGCCCGGACCGGCGCGAACGGTCCGTGCGGCCGGAGCGTCCCGGTCGCCCGGGCCAGCGCGCCGAGCGGCCGGGCCGCGGCGCCGGACCGGAGCGTCCCGTCCGAACCGATCGCCTTGGACCCGGCGACCGGAAAGCTCGCCCCGGCCAGGGAAGCCGGCAGGAGCGCGCCTCCCGGAGCGGGCAGCCGCAGCGCCCCGACGCGCCGCGCGCAGGCCGCTCCGGGCGGGGTGAGCAGTCCGGGCGTCCGGGGAAGCCGGGTGGCTTCGGACGTCCACCGCGCGGCGGCCGCTGACCGGCCCGCCGCTTTCCCTTGCGGCTTCCGCCGGCGCCGCGGGACAGTGCCGCCGAATGGCTCTCCACCGCGCCATCGCCCTGCTGCTGGCCGCCTCCCTGGTGGCCGGCTGCGCATCGCGGGCCGACCTCGATTCGCCCGATCCAGGGCGCCGTGCCGCCGCGGTAGGCAGGCTCGGGCGTGACGCGCCGGAGCGGGCGCTGCCTGCGCTGCTCCTGGCCCAGATCGACCGGAGCGTCGAGGTCAGGCTGGCAGCCGCCGGGGCCTTCCAGCGGTTGGGCGGTCCGCGGGCCGCCGAGGGGCTCGGCGCCATGTTGGCTGACGTCGAGCCGGCTGTCGCCAGCGCCGCGGCCAGCGGTCTAGCCGAGTTGCCTGCCACCGCCGGGGGGCAAGGAGCGGCTGCTGGCCGGGTACGGACAGGCCAGCTCGGCCGGGCGAGCAGCCATTGCCCTGGCGCTCTCGCAGATTGGCGCCACGCTTCGCGAAGCGGTGGAGGTCGAGGCGAGGCAGCGCTACGAGAGGAACCTCGCGGCGCTGGAGCGGGGCAGCGCGGGCGAACGGGCCGGCGCCGCCGAAGAGCTGGGCGCCAGCGGACGGGTCGAGGCGGTCAACAGGCTGCTGACGCTGCTGGCCGAGGGCGACGGGCTCGAGCCGTCGCTTCAGGCCGGCGTGGCGCGCGGCCTCGGCGCCTCCCTGGATGGCGAGGCTCGGCTCCGCCTCGAGCGGCTGCTCGCCTCGCAGCGGCCTGTCGTGTCCGAGGCGGCCGCCGACGGCCTGAGGCTGCTGGGCGATCCCGGCACCGCCGATAGCCTGGCCGTCGTGGCCGAGCAGGGCGGGGCCCCGGGTGCGGCGGCGATGACGGCGCTCGCGGCCCTCCCCAAGGCGCCCGAGGTGACTGTCGCCCTCTGCGCCGTGGCGGTGCGCGCCGCCGATCCGGGCCGCGCGGCGCAAGCGGCGCGGCAGGCCCGCGGGCGCGGCGCCTCTTGCCCGATGCGGCCGTTGCTGGCCCGGATTGGGCGGGGCGGGGAGCAGGCCGCGCTGGCGGCTCTGGCCGAGCTGCGCTGGGACGGTGCTGACGCCGAGGCGGTGAGCCGGAAGCTGCTGGGGCTGCTGGCTTCGCGAGGAGGGACCCAGGCGGTGCGTGCCGCCGCGGCCCGCTCCATCGGCGCGGTCGGCTGGCCCGGAGCCGCCGGCGAGGTGAGCGACAGGGCCGTCGCGCTCTGGAAACGCATCGATGAGGCCAGGGCCAAGCTCGACTCCGACCCGAAGCGGCCGCCCACCTTCCCCGAACCGCCCGAGGCGGCGGAGCTCGGGGCGCTGCTGGAGGCCGGTGGCCGGCTGCGGGCCGACGGACTGGCGCCTTCGATCCTCCGCGGGCTGACCGAGCCGTCAACGGCCATCCGGGCCGGGGCGGTCGAAGGTCATGGCTGGCTGGCCGGGAGCGCGGCCATCCCGGTGCTCGAGAAGGGGCTGGCCGGACCGGAGCCGGAGGTCCGCACGGCGGCGGCCCGTGCCCTTGGCCGGCAGGGCGAGGCCGGTGTGCCTCCGCTGGTGCGGGCCGCGGCCCAGACCAGGCCGGGCGAGGCCAGCTGGCGGATCGAGCTGGCCCAGGCGCTGACGTTGACTGGTGGAAGCGAGGCGGCGGCCGGGCTGGGGCGGCTGCTCGAAGGCCCGTCGACCGAGGCGGCCATCCGGGCCCTCTCGCAGCTCGGGGCCTCGGCCGGGGTCAAGCCGCTCGGCGAGTTGGTGGAGCGCGGCGACGGCCCCTGGCTCCCGGACGCCGTCGACGCGCTCGCGTCGTTGGCCGGGGCCGAGGCCGGACCGGGGCTGGCCCGCTTGATCACCAGCGAGCGGGGCGAGGTACGCGAGGCGGCCGTGCGGGCTCTGGGCCGGCTCCGTTACGAGCCGGCGGCGGCCGGGCTCGAGGCGCTCAAGAGCGACTACCTGGTGCGGGTCCGCCGCGCCGCCATCGAGGCGCTGGCGCGCCTTCCCTCCCGGCGGCCGGGGCTGCGTAGGCCTTAGTGCCCCGACCCAGGCTTACTGACTACTGCGAGCGCCGATCCTCTCGCTGCGGCAGGCGGCCTCGTCGGTCCGCTGCTCAGCGTAGATCTACTACGCTTCCGCTGCTCCCTCCTCGGGCGCCAGCCTCGCTTC
>JANPOM010000005.1:0-14094 GCA_031427995.1 Anaeromyxobacter sp.
CATCAACTCCCTGTCTCCCAGCGAAACCGCAACAACGACGCCCGTCTGCCCGCACCATGAGTAAGGCCTCATAACCCGAAGGTCCCAGGTTCAAATCCTGGCCCCGCAACCAGTCCAGACGCCGGCTTCGCTCACGCGGGGCCGGCGTTCTCTTCTTGGGGCTGCGATCGAGGCGCGGTCAGTTCTTGGCGTGGCCCCGCCCGGGGTGGGTCATCTTCGTTTCGGGCGCCCGAAGTGACCCTGGGTCCGGGATGATCGGCCGAGCGTCTCGACCGAGAGTCGTCCGCCCGTCGTTTCACCAGGTGTGACCGCCGGTCGTGGTCGCTGACATCGCCGCACGGCGCGAGCCACCCACCGCACGAACCGAGGACCGGTCCGAAATGGGCACCACCTCAGGAGATGGCAGAGTAGGGCTCGCAGTGTGCACCAGCGCTGGCGTAGGCTTGGCCGCATGTCGCCCGACGAAAGACCTCCAGAACCTTCGCAGCGATGCGAGCGCTGCTCTCGCGAGGACAGGTATAGCCACTGGATCGAGGTCGTTTCGGAGGGGGAGGGCATCTCGCGTGTCACGGTGGACGTGACGCTCAGGCTCTGCCCTGAACACCGCGCCCGCCTCCCTTCGGACGTCGGCGTTGGGCGCGACGGTTGGATTGAGCCAGGGACGGGCGGGATGTCGGTCGCCCCCGGGTCGCCCTGGAAGGTGCCCAATCACCGGCGGCCAAGAAGCCTGGGACGGGGCTCCACGGGTCACAACGAGGACCGTGTCTTTGCGATCGCCGAGGCTCCGATCTTGGCTGAACGCCTGGCGGTGCGCCCCGACGAGCGGCGGCCGGGTCTGCACGCCCTGGTCGAACCCGCGGCCCGAATGCTGATGGACGACTACGAAGGCGCGCTCGCAGCGACGCGCCATGCCTGGAGAGTCGTATGGCCGAGATGAACCGTATCGAGGCCTATCTCTCCCTGGAGAGGGCCATGCTGCAGCTCGATGTGGCGGGGGATGGGTTCTCTGACGCCCTGAGAGAAGCCATGGACCCTCTCTGGTACGAACTGGGCGACGAGGATCGTGAATTCCTGAACCGTCGCCAGATCCCGGCGTCGCTCAGCGAGCTCGAGCCCCTCCATGGCACGCTCACCGCCACGAATTCTCCGCGCCGCGTGGAGAAGTTCGAGGAGCATGAGCCACTCACCGTTCCGAGCGGAGAATGGATGATGGCGGCATGATCGTGGTGCTGGGAGGGAACGAGTTCGTCGACTGCGAGAGCATTCTCGCGGCGAGGGGCGAGTCTCTCCTGAGCGTACATGCGGCGCCGCTCGAGGTCACGATCCGGACTCCAAAGGGATGGCAGTCGCTTCAGGCCTTGACCGTTGAAGCGAACGAGGTGACTCCCCTCCAGGAGGGTGTCCGGGTCGTCCATGACGGGGCCTCGGTCAGCGTGTTGTTCCACGACTTCCCGATGCTGTTCGCGGTTTCTGGAGGGCCCGACAGAGTCCTGCTGCGGGTCGACCTGCGATCGATAGGCATCAACCTGTTTGACGATGCCGAGGGTCTCCACATCGGAGGTAACGTCTTCCGTGGGAACCGGATCTCGAACGCGGCGACCGCTATCAGCCTGAGTTGAAGGGTCGGCACACCCGTCCGGGGAGCGGACCTTCGGGTAGACTGCCGGCCCCAGGCGGTGGGGCGCGGCGCTTGCCCCGCGCCGGCAGTGCACCCGGAGGAGACGGCGATGGCGACCAAGAGCTCACCCCGGCGCGCGGACTACGCGTGGTTCCGCCCCGTCACCACGCGCTGGATGGACAACGACGCCTACGGGCACGTCAACAACGCGCACTACTACTCGTACTTCGACTCCGTCATCAACCAGTACCTGATCGAGCGCGGAGGGCTCGACATCCACGCCAGCCCGGTGGTGGGGTTCGTGGTCAGCTCGAGCTGTGACTTCTTCCGCCCGGTGGCCTATCCGGACGGCCTCGAGGTCGGACTGCGCGTGGACGGCACCGGGAAGAGCTCGGTCCATTACGGGGTGGCGCTCTTCGCGGCCGGCGACGACGCCGCGCGCGCCGCCGGGAAGGTGGTGCACGTCTTCGTGGATCGGGGGACCTCGAAGCCGGCGCCTATCCCCGAGCCGATCCGGCTGGCGCTCGAGGGCATCGCTGGCGCCTGACGTCACGGAGGAGGCGTATGCGGCTTCTGGTCACATCGCCATGAGCGTCCTGTCTTCCCGGCAGGCAGCCAGACCGCGCCTCCTCTCCCCAAGGTAACCTCGATGGCGTCACCATGAAGCTGGCCTACCGGATCCTCAACGTCTTCACCGTCGACGGGCAGCGCCTGTCGGGTAACCCGCTCTGCGTCTTCGAGGACGGCCGCGGGCTCGACGACGCCACCATGCTGGCGCTGGCACGGCAGCTCAACCTCTCCGAGACCACCTTCATCCTGCCGCCCAGCTCCCCCGGTGCGACGGCGCGGGTCCGCATCTTCACGCCGGCCTTCGAGATGCCCTTCGCCGGCCACCCGGCCCTCGGCACCGCCCAGGTGATCCGCGCGCTGGTGGGCGGCGGAGACCGGGTGGTGCTGGAGCTGAAGGCCGGGCTGGTGGAGGTGACGGCGATCGCCGATCGCTGGACCCTGCGCGCTCCGACGCCCCCAACCACGCGGGAGCCGGAGGCCGGCCCAGACCGGCTGGCTGCCATGCTCGGCCTGCCCGCCGGAAGCGTCCGGCGCCCGCTCTGGGTAGATACCGGGGTGGAGCAGCTGGTCCTTCCGCTCGCCACCCCGGCCCGGGTCCGGGCGGTGCGGCCAGTTGCGACGCTGCTCGACCGCCACGGCCGGCCGCCGGGCGGGGGCGAGGTGATGGTGCTGGCCTGGGCACTGGACGGCCCGGGGCGGGCACTGGCCCGCTTCTTCTCGGTCGAGAACGGCGTGCCCACCGAGGACCCGGCCACCGGCTCGGCCTGCGCCAACCTCGGCGGCTGGCTCCTCGCCACCGGGGCGCCCGCGCCGCTCTCGCTCACCGTGTCGCAGGGCGAGGCGGTGGGTCGGCCCTCCAGGCTCGGCCTGGCCGTGGATGCCGCGGGCGGAATCTTCGTCTCGGGCGAGGTGGTCGAGCTCGGCCCCGGGGTCCTCACCCTCTGACCAGCGTGAATGGCGCGGTCAGGGCTTCGACTAGACCCGGTCGCCCAAGTTCATGCTGCCGACCAGCGGGACGCCCATGGGCCCGACCGGGATAAGGCTGCGACGAGCAGGGGACGGATGGAGCGGGGGGAAGCCACGGGTGACCTCTCTGGGGGTCAAGGCGCGCACCCTGCCAGACGACCAGGACACCCGGAAGTTTGATTGCCGCGCCATCCGGAAGGACCGAGACTCGACCCGCCACCCGGGAGGTCGCCATGAAGGTGCTGGTCGCCGACGCATTCCCCAAGGAACGGCTGGCCGAGATCGCCGCGCTCGGCCTCACCGTCGAGCTCAGGCCGGAGCTGACGCCGCGGGACCTCCCTGGGGCCATGGCCGGGGTCACCGCCCTGGTGGTCCGCGGCAAGCAGGTGACCGCCGAGGTCTTCGAGCGGGCCGACGCCCTCTCCCTGGTCATCCGCGCCGGAGCCGGCGTCAACACCATCGACGTGGCGGCCGCCTCCCGGGTCGGAGTCTACGTCGCCAACTGCCCGGGCCAGAACGCCATCGCCGTGGCCGAGCTGGCCATCGGGTTGATGCTGGCGCTCGATCGCCGCATCCCCGACAACGTGGCGCAGCTGCGCGCCGGCCAGTGGGACAAGAAGCGCTTCTCCGAGGCCGATGGCCTCTTCGGCCGGCGGCTGGGCGTGGCCGGCACCGGTCCCATCGGCCGGGAGACCCTCAAGCGGGCCCGCGGCTTCGGCCTCGAGCTCCACGCCTGGTCGCGCTCGCTCGACGAGCCGGGCGCCGCGGCGCTCGGCGTGAAGCGGGCCGCCTCGCTCCTCGAGCTGGCCTCTCGCGTCGACATCCTCTCGCTCCACCTCCCGCTCGACAGCCAGACCCGCGGGCTGGTGAGCCGCGAGGTGCTGGAGGCGCTCCGCCCCGGCGCCATGCTCATCAACACCGCCCGCGCCGAGCTGGTCGACCAGGCGGCGCTGCTGGAGCTGGCCCGGGCCGGCCGGCTCAGGGTGGGCGTCGACGTCTTCGCCGGAGAGCCGGAGAAGGGCCAGGCCGCCTTCGTCAGCGAGCTGGGACAGCTCCCCGGCGTCTACGGCACCCACCACGTCGGAGCCTCGACCGCCCAGGCCCAGGACGCCATCGCCGCCGAGACCGTCCGCATCCTCGCCAGCTTCGTGCGCGACGGCTCCATCCCCAACTGCGTCAACGTGGCTCGCAAGTCGCCGGCCCGGGCACGTCTCATGGTGCGCCACCACGACAAGGTCGGGGTGCTGTCCCACGTGCTCGGCGCCATCCGCGAGGCCGGCATCAACGTCGAGGAGGTGCAGAACACCGTCTTCGATGGGGCCACCGCCGCCTGCTGCGCCATCCAGCTCGACGAGCGGCCCGGCCAAGCGCTGCTGGAGCGGATCCGCTCGCGCCGCGATGAGATCATCTTCGTGGAGTGCTTCGACCTGTGAGCACCAGGCTCCCATGAAGGCAGGGGAGGGTGCGCGCCCGGTGCTGATCGCCACGCGGGTGGCCCGCTTCGCGGGGCGCTGAGCGCCCCGATCAGGCCAGGTTGTGGAAGACGCGCTGGACGTCCTCGTCCTGCTCGAGGGCGTCGACAAGTTCGAGGACCTCCTTGGCCTGCTCCTCGGAGAGCTCGACCGGAGTCTGGGCGACGTACTCCAGCTCAGCCGAGATGATGGGCAGCTTGCGCTCCTCGAGCGCGGCCTGCAGGTGTCCGAAGCTCTCGAAGGCGCCTCGAATCAGCAGCTGCTTCTCCCCCTTCTCGCCGGTCCCTTCGCCCATCTCCTCCAGGCCATGGTCGATAAGCTCGAGCTCGAGCGCGTCCTGGTCGACGCCGTCGGGGGAGAGCCGGAAGACCCCCATCCGCTTGAACTGGAAGGCGACGCTGCCGGCGGCCCCCATGTTGCCGCCGTGGTTCTTGAAGCCGACGCGCACGTTGGCCACGGTCCGGACCACGTTGTCGGTGGCCGTCTCCACCACCACCGCCACGCCGTGCGGGGCGTACCCCTCGTAGAGCACCACCTCGTAGGCCTTCTGGTCCTGGCCGCTGGCGCGCTTGATGGCCGCCTCGACCTTCTCCTTCGGCATGTTGAGGCCGCGGGCGTTCTGCACGGCGCGGCGCAGGGCCGCGTTGGTGTGTGGGTCGGGGCCGCCGGACTTCACCGCGATGGCGATGTCCTTGGCGACGCGGGTGAAGGCCTTCGCCATCTTGTTCCAGCGGGCGAACATGGTGGCCTTGCGGGTCTCGAAGATGCGTCCCATGCGTTCCTTTCGAGGTGGTGCGAACGGAGGCGATCTCGACCAGCGGTCGCTCAGGGGCGGGGCGAGGCCTCGCTGGGCGGAGGCGGCACGCTGCCGGTGGCCGGCGAGATTCCGAGGCTGGCCGGCAGCGAGGTGGCCGAGGGCGGGGTGCCGGCTTGGGCTGCGGAGATGTCCTCGGGCCGATTGGCGCAGAGCCCGCTGTTGAGGTTCCCGCCAACGCAGCGGAACTCCGGGGCCGGATCGCAGAGGCCGGTCTTCTGGTTGCAGACCCGGCCGGGCTCGCACTGGGCCACGCAGCCGCCCTGGGAGACCGAGACGCCGGCCACGGCGGCGGCCAGGGCGGTGTTGATGGCGGCGCTCTGCATGGCGTAGGGGGCGGATGACCTGCAGCCCCCGAGGGCGAGGAGCAGCAGCGCGGCGTGGCGAAGGCGGGGCATCGTCAACAACCTAGCGCGGCTTCGGGCCGAGGTCATCATTGGGCGGGCGCGGTGCTGGGAGTCCGGCCCCGGCCGGATTGACCGGGATGCCGGCCATGACGTGCTCGGCCAGCGCGGTGATGGTTAGGGAGGGGTTCACGCCGAGGTTGGCCGGGACCAGGCTCCCGTCGGCGATGTAGAGCCCGTGGTGGCCGAAGACCCGCCCCTGGGCGTCGCAGACCCCTTCCTCGGGGGTCCGGCCCATGGTGGCCCCGCCCAGGATGTGGGCGGTGGTGGAGGTGTTGAGGATCACCTCGGGGAGGATGCTCTGCGCCGTGCCATCCATCTTCTCGGCCAGCCTGGCTGCAAGCTGGTTGGCCAGCGGCATGAAGGTGGGCGGTCGGGCCTTGGCCCCCAGCTCGCTGGAGAGCCTCCAGCCCCAGGGCCGCCGCCGCAGCGTCAGCCGCATGAAGTTGTCGAGCGGCTGCATCACCAGCAGGATGGCGGAGCGGCGGGCCCAGTCGAAGGGAGAGTGGGCGCGCAGCGCATGCACCGGGTGGCGCACCAGGTTGCCGAGCCAGCGCAGCCAGCGCGGCCAGGGGGGGCCGCCGCCGGTAAGAACGGTGGTGAGCAGCGACATGAAGTCCTGCCCGGCCCCGTAGCGGACCACCTCGACGTGGGTGTCGCCGTCGGGGTGGATGCCGGAGGTGATGGCGATCCCCTCGCTGTAGTCCACTTCGCTCCTCCTGGCCTTGGCCCCCAGCAGCGCCTCGCTGTTGGTCCGCACGTAGTTGCCGAGCTGGGGGGAGAGGCCGGGCAGGCTGCCGCGCCGCTGGCAGTCGAGCAGCAGCTTGACGGTGCCGAGCACGCTGGCGGCAACCACCACGTTGCGGGCCGTGAAGGTGCGGCGCCGCTTGAGGAGCCGGTCGGTGGAGCGGACGGTGCGCACCTGGTAGCCGCCCCCGTCCCTTGGCCGCAGGTCCTCCACCAGCGTCTCCGGGTGGATGACGGCGCCGCGCCGCTCGGCCAGCCAGAGGTAGTTCTTGTCGAGGGTGTTCTTGGCGCCGTGGCGGCAGCCGGTCATGCACTCGCCGCAGTGGAGGCAGCCGGTGCGCTCCGGCCCCTCGCCGCCGAAGAAGGGATCTGGCGCCGGCTGGTTGGGCTGGCCGAAGTAGACACCCACCGTGTACTTGGAGAAGGTGTGGCCGCGGCCGGTGAGCTCCTGCACCACCTCCCGCAGCAGCTCGTCGGCTGGGAAGACCTGCTTGGCCTCGACGACCCCGAGCATGAAGCGGGCGGTGCGGTAGTGCGGGGCCAGCGCCACCTTCCAGTCGATGCCTGGGGGCCAGCGCGGATCGTCGAAGACGCGGTCCGGCGGGGCCAGCAGCGTGTTGGCGTAGACCAGGCTGCCGCCGCCGACGCCGGCGCCGTGGAAGATCAGGACGTCGCGCAGCAGCGTGATCTGCTGGATGCCGTAGAGCGCCAGCTTCGGCATCCAGAGGTACTTGCGGACGTTCCAGTTGGTGACGGCGAAGTCCTCGCCGCGCCAGCGCTTGCCCATCTCGAGGACGCCGACCCGGTACCCCTTCTCGCTGAGCCGGAGCGCCGAGACCGCCCCGCCGAAGCCGGAGCCGATGACCAGGCAGTCGTAGTCGAACGCCGAATCCATAGCACCTCCGCCACCTTGCGCCACCGGTCTGGGACAGTGGACGCGGTCGCCGTCCGCCGGTCAAGCGAATCCGGCCCGTCCGGGGTCGGGTGAGCGCCCGAGGGGCCTCGGGTGTTCGCCCGACGCCCATCCCCGGATTCAAAGGAGGCCGGCACCGGTACACGCCCAATGGTGGCGGGCGGCGCCATGGAGCAATGTCTGATCACGAAAGGGAGGACAACATGACGACCTACAGCGGAAACCAGAAGGTGAAGAGCGGCTACTACTTCTCGACCAACACGTTCGGCGTGGAGGTCATCGGCGAGGAAGGCGGCACGCTGCCCGGCGCCTCCACCGCCCGGTACATCAGCGTTCCGTTCCCGGCGCTCTTCGTCATCGTCCCGGTGGTCGGGCTGGCTTTCCTGATGTTCCTCCCGCTCATCGGCTTCGTGCTGCTCGGCTACGCCCTGGTCCAGCGCGCCACCGGCCTGGTCTCCAGGCAGGCCGGCGCCTTCGCCGCCACGGTGGCTCCGCCGCAGGCTACCGGCGCCGCCTACCTGGGCGGCCGCGAGGGCGAGAAGAAGAACGAGGAGGTCTCCCCGGAGATCGAGAAGCTGGAGAAGGAAGTGGCCGAGAAGCGGAAGAGCTAGGCGACCCTGCCGCCAGCGGCCCTGCGGCGTCACCGGGGAAGACCCGGTGGCGCCGCTCACTTTTCGGGCATCGACCGAAGCCGAGAAGTTCTGGTCGCGGCCCGCCGTGGGAACGCTTAGTCTCCAGACCCCATGGCGAACCAGCCTGCTCCCCCTCCCGGCGGCCCCGCGACGGCCACGCCGTACCGCGATGAGATCATCATCTCCTGGCCCGAGCTGCACCGCGACGCCCGCTACCTGTCGCGCGTGCTCCATAAGCTGGGCGACTGGAAGGGGATCATCGCCATCACCCGCGGTGGGCTGGTGCCGGCGGCGCTGGTAGCCCGCGAGCTGGAGCTGCGGCTCATCGACACCGTCTGCGTGGTCAGCTACCAGCAGGGCGACGCGGGCGCCGCCGACAAGTCGCAGGGAGAGCTGCGCTGGTTGAAGGGCGTGGAGGGGGACGGCGACGGCTGGCTGCTCATCGACGACCTGGTCGACACCGGCCGGACCGCGCGAGCGGTGCGCGAGCGGCTCCCCAAGGCTCACTTCGCCACCCTCTACGCCAAGCCGGCCGGACGGCCGCTGGTCGACACCTTCGTCAAGGAGTTCCGGCAGGAGAAGTGGATCTACTTCCCCTGGGACATCGACTACACCTTCGTCTCGCCCATCCGCCAGCAGCGCGGCGATCCCTGAACCGGTCGTGGAGGAACGGCCGCGCGTGACCGCCCCCAGGCTCCAACTCGAGCGGATCACCAAGCGCTTCGCCGCGGTGGTCGCCAACCACGAGGTCTCGCTCCAGGTGGAGCCGGGGGAGATCCACTCGATCCTGGGGGAGAACGGCGCCGGCAAGTCCACGCTGATGAAGATCATCTACGGGGCGCTCCGCCCCGACGCCGGCCGCATCTTCTGGAACGGCGAGCTGGCGCAGATCCGCAGCCCGCAGGAGGCCCGCGCGCTCGGCATCGCCATGGTCTTCCAGCACTTCTCGCTCTTCGACACCCTCTCGGTGGCCGAGAACGTCTGGCTGGGAATGACCGGCAAGGTGTCGCTGCAGCAGGTCAAGGACGGGATCCGCGCCAAGACGGCCGAGTACGGGCTGGAGCTGGAGCCGGAGCGGGAGGTGCACACCCTCTCGGTGGGCGAGCGGCAGCGGGTCGAGATCGTGCGGGCCCTGCTGACCGAGCCCCGGCTGCTGATCCTCGACGAGCCGACCTCGGTGCTGACGCCCCAGGCCGTGGAGAAGCTCTTCGTCACCCTGCGCCAGCTCGCCGCGACCGGCTGCTCCATCCTCTACATCAGCCACAAGCTCGACGAGATCCGCGCCCTCTGCCACCAGTGCACGGTGCTGCGCGGCGGCCGGGTCTCCGGCCAGTGCGATCCGACCAGGGAGAGCAACGCCAGCCTCTCGCGGCTCATGATCGGCGCCGAGCCGCCGCGGCTGGTGCGCCGCGAGGCCAGCCCGGGAGCGCTGGCGCTGCGGGTCAACGCCCTCTCGCTGGAGAAGCTCGATCGCTTCGGCACCAACCTGCACGAGGTCTCCCTCGAGCTGCGGGAGGGCGAGGTGGTCGGCATCGCCGGGGTCTCAGGCAACGGCCAGCAGCAGCTGCTGGCGGCCATCTCCGGCGAGGACCCGCGCGCCCCCGACGGCGCCATCGAGCTCTTCGGCCAGCCCATCGGCCGGCTGCGGGCCGGGGCCCGGCGCAAGCTGGGGCTCCACTTCATCCCCGAGGAGCGGCTCGGGCGCGGGGCGGTGCCGTCGCTCTCGCTGGCCCACAACATGCTGCTGACGCGCAACGAGTCGCTGCGTGCGCTCGGCTGGATCGACCGGCAGGCCCTCAAGTACCAGACCGCCGCGATCATCGAGCGGTTCAAGGTCAAGTCGGACGGGCCGGGGGCGGTGGCGCGCAGCCTCTCCGGCGGCAACCTGCAGAAGTACATCGTGGGGCGCGAGATCGACGCCGTCCCCCGAGTGCTGGTGGTGGCCCAGCCGACCTGGGGCGTCGACGTCGGCGCCGCCGCGCAGATCCGCGCCGAGCTGCTGGCGCTCCGCGACGCCGGCACCGCCCTGCTGGTGGTCTCGGAGGAGTTGGAGGAGCTCTTCGAGATGACCGACCGGCTCCACGTCATGGCGCGGGGGCGCCTCTCGCCCTCCATCGGCACCAGCGCCGCCACCGTCGAGCTGATCGGGGAGTGGATGAGCGGCCTCTGGCCCACCGGGCCGGAGGATGGGCCGGGCAGGTCGATCGGGGAGTTCCCATGATCCGGCTCGAGCCACGGGCCACCCCCTCCATGGCGCTCAGCA
This sequence comes from Anaeromyxobacter sp., assembly GCA_031427995.1. Taxonomy (GTDB): domain Bacteria; phylum Myxococcota; class Myxococcia; order Myxococcales; family Anaeromyxobacteraceae; genus JADKCZ01. The sequence goes on from JANPOM010000005.1 coordinate 10,400, forward strand.
TCCTCTCGCCGGTGATCGCCTTCGCCATCACCGCCGCGGTGGGCGCGGTGCTCTTCGCCACGCTCGGCAAGGACCCCCTGCAGGCGCTCCAGGTCTTCTTCCTCGAGCCCTTCAACGGCACTCGCGCACTCACCGAGCTGGCGCTCAAGTCAACGCCGCTCATCCTCATCGCGCTCGGGCTGGCGCTCTGCTACCGCTCCAACGTCTGGAACATCGGCGCCGAGGGGCAGTACCTGATGGGCGCCATCGGCGGCGGCGGGCTGGCGCTCTGGGTCACCACCGCCGGGCTCGGAATGAGCCGCTGGGTCTTCTTCCCGCTGGTGATCCTGGCCGGGGCGCTGGCCGGCGCCGCCTGGGCCGGGGTGGTGGCCCTGCTCCGCGACAGGTTCAACGCCAACGAGATCCTGGTCAGCCTGATGCTGGTCTACGTGGCCAACCTCTTCCTCTCCTGGCTGGTCTTCGGGCCGTGGAAGGACCCCGACGGCTTCAACTTCCCGCAGACCGTCAGCTTCGCCAGCCAGACCGAGATCCCGCGGGTCATCCAGGGCATGCGGCTCCACATGGGTTCGGCGGTGGCCCTGCTGGCGGCGGTGGCGATGTGGCTCTTCCTGTTCCGCACCTTCGCCGGCATCCAGCTCCAGGTGGCCGGCCCGGCGCCGGCGGCGGCCCGCTACGCCGGCTTCTCCTCCCGCGCCGCCATCTGGACCACCCTGCTCACCTCGGGCGGGTTGGCCGGCGTGGCCGGGGCCTTCGAGGTGGCTGGCCCCATGGGGCAGCTCACCCCGCACGTCTCGGCCGGCTACGGCTTCACCGCCATCATCGTGGCCTTCGTGGGCCGGCTCCACCCGCTCGGCTGCGTCCTCGGCAGCGGCGTGCTCTCCATGTTCCTCATCGGCGGTGAGCTGGCGCAGTCGCGGATCGGGCTCCCCTCGGCGCTCTCCGGCGTCTTCCAGGGGGTGCTGCTGCTCTCGCTGCTGGCCTGCGACACGCTCATCCACTACCGGCCGCGCTGGAGCTTCTCGCGATGAACGACCTGGCGCTCCTCGTCGCCGCCACTCTGGCCGCCGGCACGCCGCTGGCGCTGGCCGGCATGGGGCTGCTCATCAACGAGCGGGCCGGCGTGCTCAACCTCGGCGCCGAGGGGCTGATGCTGGTGGCGGCGGTGGCCGGCTTCGCCACCGGCTTCACGACCGGGAGCGAGCTGGCGGCGCTGCTGGCCGGGGCGGCGGCCGGAGCGGCCGGGGCCTGCCTCTACGGCTGGCTGGTGATCTGGCTCAACACCAACCAGTACGCCACCGGCCTGGCGATCAGCCTCTTCGGCTCCGGCTTCTCGGCCTTCGTCGGCATCGGCTTGGTCGGCAAGAAGCTGGAGGAGTCCGAAGTGACCGGGGTGCCGCTGCTGCGCGACCTGCCGGTGCTCGGGGTGGCGCTCTTCCACCAGCACCCGGTCGTCTACTTCGCCATGGCGCTGGCGGGCGGCGTGGCCTGGTTCCTCTACCGGACCCGCTCCGGCCTCATCCTCCGCTCCATCGGTGAGTCGCCCAGCGCCGCCCACGCCCTCGGCTACCCGGTTCGCCGCATCCGGCTGGCGGCGGTGGTGGTGGGTGGAGCGCTCTGCGGCGTGGCTGGCGCCTACCTCTCGGTGATCTACACGCCGCTCTGGGTGGAAGGGATGGTGGCGGGGCGCGGCTGGATAGCGCTGGCCCTCACCACCTTCGCCACCTGGCGGCCGGCACGCATGCTCTTCGGGGCCTACCTCTTCGGGGGCGTGACCATGTTGCAGCTCTACCTTCAGGCGGCCGGCGTCCAGGTGCCGCCCGAGTTCATGAGCATGCTGCCCTACCTGGCCACGGTGGTGGTCCTGGTCCTCATCTCCCGCAACCCGCTCTGGATCCGGCTCAACATGCCGGCCTCGCTCGGCAAGACCTTCTTCCCCGGAAGCTGAGTTTTTGGGGTAGACCGCTGCATCGGCTGTTTCCACGTTCACCAGAAGGAGCACCGCAGCCATGACGAATCGTTCCTCCCTGAAGTTCCTCGCGCTGTCCGCGGTCTTCGCGGCCGCCGGGCTCACCGCCTGTGGCAAGAAGGCCGAGCCCGCCCCCGCCCCGGTTGCCGCCCCGGCCCCGGCACCGGCCAAGCCGGCCCCGCTCAAGGCCGCCTTCGTCTACGTCGGCCCGGTCGGAGACGCCGGCTACACCTACGCTCACGACCTGGGCCGCAAGCAGGCCATCGCCAAGCTGGGCGACAAGGTCACCACCAGCATCGTCGAGAACGTCAAGGAAGGTCCCGACGCCGAGCGCGTCATCCGAGACCTCGCCACCCAGGGCAACAAGGTGATCTTCGCCACCTCGTTCGGCTTCGGCGACTCGATGGCCAAGGTGGCCAAGGACTTCCCGGACGTCTACTTCGAGCATGCCACCGGCTACAAGACGAGCGAGAACATGCGCGTCTACGAGCCCCGCATCCATGAGGTCGCCTACCTGGCCGGCATCGTGGCCGGCAAGATGACCAAGAGCAACGTGCTCGGCTTCGTCGGCTCCTTCCCCATCCCCGAGGTCCTGCGCAACATCAACGCCTTCACCCTCGGCGCGCAGTCGGTCAACCCCAAGGTCAAGACCAAGGTGGTCTGGGTCGGCTCCTGGTTCGATCCGCCCAAGGAGTCCGAGGCGGCCAAGACGCTCATGAACGGCAAGGCCGACGTGCTGCTGCAGAACACCGATTCGACCGCCGTGCTGCAGGCGGCCGAGAAGGCCGGCAAGTATGCCTTCGGCTGGGACAGCGACATGAGCTCGTTCGCCCCCAAGGCCCACCTCGGCTCCTGCATGCTGCTCTGGGGCGTTTACTACGAGAAGGCCCTCGGCGACGTCCTCGCCAAGACCTGGAAGACCGGCTCGACCAAGTGGGGCTACCGCGAGGGGATGACCGACTTCGTGAAGGTCCCCGACCTGGTCCCGGCCGAAACCAGGAAGCGGGTCGAGGAGACCAAGGCGGGTCTCAAGGCCGGCACGCTCGACATCTTCAAGGGTCCGATCACCGACAGCACCGGCAAGGTCCGGCTCGCCAAGGGCCTGGCCGCCGACGACAAGTGGCTCGGCGGCGTCAACTTCTACGTGAAGGGCGTCGAGGGCAAGGTCCCGGCCTCGAAGTAGCCGTCACCCGGCGCTGCAGTCCCGGGGGGCCGCTCGCGAGGGCGGCCCTCCGTTCGTTCGAGGGGAGGGGCCGCAGACCAGGTGGCGGGCCGAAATCGGCAAGGAGTGGCCGGTGGACTACGCTGCTACGCGGGAAGCAACAAGCGGTTCCGCCCCCACGCCGAGGCCCGCCCCCGGTACCGCCCGTGCGGCTACCGAGGCTTCGCCTCCGGCAGCCGGTTGAGGAAGATTGGCAGCCCGAGCTTGTTGGCGTAGAGCGGCCGGTAGCGGTCGGTGTTGTACATGGAGGGGACGTCGACCTTGCGCGCCCCCAACTGCGGGTCGGGCAGGGGAACCAGTTGGTAGGTCCCCTCCACCAGCGCCGACATCACGCCGCTCTTGCCGGCCAGGACGGCGTCGAGGGCAAGGGTGCCGAAGGTGGAGGCCACCAGCTTGTCGAGGAAGTCCGGCTCGCCGGAGCGCAGGTCGTAGGTCAGGTCGGAGACGATGGTCTCCTCGCTGGTGCGCAGCCGGAACTCCTCGGCCAGCACCTCGGCCACGCTGGCC
>JANPOM010000006.1:0-1272 GCA_031427995.1 Anaeromyxobacter sp.
GGCAGCCGGCCGGGCGCCCAAGGAGCCCCTGATCACGGTCGGCCCCAGGTTGGCCTCCGTCCTGAACGACGCCGACCTGGGCCGGCGGCTGACAGCGGCCCTCTCCCGATCGCTCGGGCCCGAGAACGTGATCGAGGCGAAGCCTATGATGGCCTCGGAGGACTTCACCGAGTTCGGGCGCGCCGGGATCCCCTCGCTGATCTTCTTGCTCGGGGCCGTCGAGCCGAAGGCGCTGGCCACCGCGACCGCAGCGGGGAAGAGCGTCCCGGGCCCGCACAACCCGCGCTTCGCGCCAGACCGCGAGCCGACCATCCGCACCGGCGCCTCGGCGCTCACGATCTCGGCCCTGGAGCTGCTGGGGAAGCAGCCGTGAGGCGGCCGCCTTTCGCCTCGACCTCGCGCTCGGCTCGGCTCGGCTCGGCTCGGCACACCACGAAGCTGGAAGCTGCTCTCGAGAAGGAGGCTCCCATGAACCGGTCGACTCCCGGACGCTGGCTGCTCCTGTGGCTGCTCGCCCTCGCCGCTCCCGCGCAGGGCAAGGAGTTCTCCGTCGTCGGCGCCTGGACGCTGGTCTCCTATGTGCGGCAGGAGAGCGGCGGTGCGTCGAGCAAGCCGTGGGGCGAGAAGCCGGTCGGGTACCTCATGTACCTGCCCGATGGCCACATGTCGGCGGTGCTGACCGCGGAGGGACGGGCGTCCGCGGGCGCCAACGACACCGAGGGTCAGGCACGGCGGGCACGGCGGGCCAGGCTGTACACGACCGTGACCGCTTACGCCGGCACCTACACAGTCGAGGGCGACAAGGTCGTGCACCACGTGGAGGTCTCTTGGAACCATGACTGGGTCGGCTCCGACCAGCCACGCTGGGCCTCCATCGAGGGCGATCGCCTCATCATCCGCACCCAGCCGCTGACGAGCCTGACCGACGGCAAGGAGCACGTCTACGTGGCGGAGTGGAAGCGGGCACCGGCCGTGAAGCAGGCGCGCTGACCGTCATGCACGACTCTGCACCACCCCCGGGCCCATCTCGGCCTCGGAGGCCATGGCGCGCGAGGTCGCGAGCTTCGCGGCGAGGGAGCCGGCCGCCCGGGCCCCGTGAAGCGCCCGGGCACCGGCCCCCCGACCCTGGCCGGCCCCCTAGATTCGCGTCAGCCTCGCCAGCAGCGCCTTCGCGGGCGGCAGGCCGACGCGCTCGAAGAGCGCCGGCTTGACCTCCATGGTGGCGAAGGTGGAGCGGAAGGCGTCGGTGATGTCGTACTCGGACACGCGCCG
>JANPOM010000007.1:0-1847 GCA_031427995.1 Anaeromyxobacter sp.
GCGGACCTCGGCGAGGCGCAGGTCGCCAGCCAGGGCGTGGCGCGCCCGGTCGAAGATCACGGCCAGCGTGTACTCCTGTGCCGGCCGCGGGAGGGGCTCGCCGGAGACGGCCGTGAAGACCAGCGCCAGGCGGTCGGGCCCCTCCTCCACGGCCAGCCGGCCGCGTGGATCGACGAGGGGAAAGTAGCCGGCCACCAGCCGGAGGCCGTCGCCCAGCGACGGTCCGGTTGCGCCCAGGTAGTCGAGGACCCGGAAGGCCCCGAAGGGCGTGGCCGCCGCCGCTCGCAGCGGGAGGGCCGGAGAGCCTGAGGCGCGCAAGGCCGCGGCCCAGAGGGCATCGGCCTGCGAGGTGGGGAGACGGGCGTCGGGGTCCTCGAGCCCGGCGGGATCGATGCCCGCCTCCCCGAGCAGGCGGTGGGCGTCGAGGCCGAGGTGGCGGCAGGCGTCGAGGAGGGCTCGGCTGGCGACGGGCAAGACGGCGGCGGTCACGGCCCGACGCTACACCGCTGGCCCGAAGGCAGGGGGCCCATCGGCGCGCGCAGCGGTGGCGCGCCAGGCCCGGCGAGTGGCGCGCGCGGTCAAGCCGCCTCCACGCCACCGCGAGAGACTCCGGGGTGACGGTGGCTGCGGCCCGGATCCACGGGTCGCCGCAAAGCAAGGTGGAGGCGTGCCCAAGATGACCAGCGACTCGATCCCTCGCCCTTCCATGCCACGCCGCGCACTCGCGCTCGGCGTGGTCGCCGGGCTGGCCGCCTGCGCGTGGCCATCGGTGCCACGCACCGTCGGCGCCGACACCTCCCTGCGGAAGATCGAAGTGAACGGCGTGGCGCTCCACGCCGAGGCGTTCGGCCCCGTCGACGCCCCGGTGGTCATCGTGGTGCATGGAGGGCCGGGCAACGATTTCCGCTACCTGCTTCCGCTCCAGGCCCTCGCCGACGGCTGGCGGGTGGTCTTCTACGACCAGCGCGGGAGCGGCCTCTCCGCGCGGATCCCCGACGACCAGCTGACGCTCGAGGCCTTCTACGGCGACCTCGACGCCGTCGTGGAGCGGTACGGCGGCGGGCGGCCGGTCCGCATCGTAGGCCACTCCTGGGGCGCCATGCTGGCCTCGGGCTACACCGGGCTTCACCCGGAGAAGGTGGGAAGGCTGGTGCTGGCCGAACCCGGCATGCTCACCCGTCAGACCGCGCGGCTGCTCATGGCCGCCACCAACGACATGGAGCCGCGGTGGAGCCTCCAACTCCTCTGGATCGGCGCCACCACATGGGTCCGCTCGCTCGGCGTCTGGGGCCCCGACGACGACGCCAGGGCCGACTGGCTCATGGGGACGCTGAGCGCGACGCCGTTCGATGGCCACCCGGTGGAGGGCTACTACTGCGGCCGCGACCTCGCCACGGCGCGCCTGGAGGGCTGGCGATTCGGCGCTCGCGTCGCCCCGGCGCTCTTCGCCAGGGCCAGGGCCGCCGACGGCGGCTGGGACATCGACTTCGTCCGGGGCGTGGATCGATACGGCGGGAAGGTGCTCTTCCTGGCCGGCTCGTGTGACGAGGTGGCGGGCGAGGCGCAGCAGCGCCGTCACATGGCCCACTTCCACGATGCCAGGCTCGAGGTGATCGAAGGGGCCGGCCACACCATGTTCGGCGAGAAGCCGGAGGCCAGCGTGGCGGCCGTTCGCCGGTTCCTGGAGGAGCGGTGAAGCCCGGGGGATGACCGGAACGAACCCCAAGACGAGTCCGACACGGGGATCTTCCGGGTACTCGTGAAGGCCCAGCCGGCGTTGGGAAGCGCCTCGAGCCGGAAGCGTGGCCATTTGGGTGAAACCGGACCGGAGACCGCACGGACGCAGC
>JANPOM010000008.1:0-8697 GCA_031427995.1 Anaeromyxobacter sp.
TAGGCGTCGGCGATGGAGGGCAGGATCTCCTCGTAGACGTCCGACGAGAGCGGCCACCAGTTGCGCTTGGCCGGGTACTTGGTGCCCTCGAAGATTGAGGACTCCTCGTACTTGGCGTCGTGCCGGATGACAGAGAGACCGAAGGGCTTCCCGGTCTTCGGGGTGATCTTCTTGAAGCTGAAGGGTTGCTTCTCGGTCTTGGTGCCGTCGGCGTTCCAGGTGGAGGGGGCGATCATCCCACCCGCCCAGTCGAAGTTGCCGACCAGCAGGTTGAGGTTCATCAGCGCCGAGATGTTGTAGAAGCCGTTGGTGTGCTGGGCCGGGCCGCGGTGCATGTCGATGGCGGCCTTCTTGCCGTGCGAGGTGAACTCGCGCGCCACCGACTCGATGACCTTCGGCTCGATGCCGCAGATGGCGGCGTACTCGGCGATGGTTTTCTCCTGGGAGACCTCCTTCATGATCTGGAGGCCGCTCTTCACCCGGACGGTCCCGGCCTGGGCGGCGGGGAATTCGGCGTCCACGAAGAGGTCGCCCTCCACGGCCTCCTTCTCGTCGTTCGGGTCGAAGGCGACTGGCTTCCCATCCTTCATGACCACCAGGTACTCGAAGTCGAAGTCCTTGCCGTCCTTGTCCTTGCGGACCTCCTTCGGCTTGAGGCCGATCTCGGAGGCGCGCAGGAAGCCGCCCGGCTCGCCGTCCTTGCCCAACTTCACCAGCCAGGCCCCGTTGGACCAGGTGCTCTCCTTGTCGGCGACGGCGGCCGCCTTGTTGGCGTTGGCGAGGAACCTGGCGTCGAAGCGCTGGTTCTCGAGGATCCAGCGGGTCATCCCCATGGCGAAGGCGGCGTCGGTGCCCGGCTTCACCGGGACCCAGCTCCCGGGGGCCCGCGAGGCCAGCTTGGAGAAGCGCGGGTCCAGCACCGCGATCTTGAGCGCGCCGTCCACCAGCCGCTGGGTGATGCGCGGCGTGCGGTTGGGCGGGCCGTAGTTGGCGTCGAAGAGGTCGGCGCCGACGAAGACCACGTACTCCGAGTTCTCCAGGTCAGCCTGCCAGTAGAACTTCTGGCCGTCCTTGAAGGTGTCGCCCGCGTACTGCTCGCTCATGGCCTTGCAGGCGAAGTAGAGCGAGCCCTGGCAGACGGTGGTGTGGCCGTGGGTGTTGGCGGTGCCGAAGGCGTCGTAGAAGCGCTTGGAGAAGTCGGAGCGCCCGCCCTTCTTGCGCCCCCACATGTAGACGAACTGGTTGTTCCTCGGGCCGAAGTCGGGGTGGTCCGGGTCTATGAGCTTGTCGAGGTTCGCCGTGTGCTTGGCCTTGAACTCGGCCACCGTCAGCTTCTTCTTGCGGAGCTTGGCGACGTCGGCGCCCATCTCCTCGAAGACCTTGGGGTCCCGCAGCGCGTAGAGCGACTCGAGGCCCGCAACCTCGCGCTGCTCCTCGCCCGGGACGTCTGCGAAGAGCTTGCCGCCCTTCACGATCTCGTCGATGGCCTGGTCGAAGGGCACCGACTTCCACTTCCCCTCGCCGCGCTTCCCGGTCCGCTTCAGGACTCTGGTGATCCGGTAGGGGTCGTAGGCGCCCTGGTGGCCGGCCTGGCCCTTGGGGCAGATGGCCCCGTCCACCTTGGCCGTGACGCCGATCTCCGTCGCCATGGGCAGGTGCGGATTCATCGTCCACGGGCTGTATGGGTTGCCGTCGATCTTGGCGGCCACGCCGTCCAGGATCTTCACCTTGATGCCGCAGCCGGTGTTGCAGTTGAGACAGACGGTGAAGAGCTCGTTCTCCACCCTGGAGAGCTCGTAGAACTCCTGGGCGGTGAGTTCGCCGGCCTCGGCCCGCGCCACCAGGCCGCGGGGGAAGTCGAACTGGGAGAGGGCCAGCGCGCCACAGCCGACCGCGCTGGTCTTGAGGAAGTCGCGCCTCGACGTCCCGCGCTTAGCCATAGATCACCTCCAGCTTCTCGTTCGCAACGTAGTAGACGCGCGGGCCCGTGCCCTTCGGCGCCTTGAGGATCTGGATCTTGTTGGCCTTTTTGACCTTGGCGATCAGGCTCACGGGATCGCTTTCGTCGCCGAAGTAACCAGCCCGGCCGATGCAGGTGGAGATGCACTGGGGCAACTGCCCCTCCTGCAGGCGGTGGACGCAGAAGTGGCACTTGCGGGCGTTGCCGATGGGCTGGCTCCCGCCCAGGCGCTGCCGCTTGGTCCCGTACTCGAAGGAGGAGGCGGCCTCGTAGGCCTGCGCCGCCGGGGTCCCGTCGGAGTGGTTGGTGCCGTCGTCGATGGTGCGGGCCTGGTAGGGGCACGCCGGGACGCACTGGCCGCAGCCGATGCACTTGGCGTAGTTGATGACCACCAGGCCGTTGGCGGCGCCCTTGGTCTCCTTCCAGGTGGCGCCGTCCTTGCCCTGCACCGGGCAGGCAGCCACGCAGGGAGGTTTGTCGCACTGCATGCAGGGCCTGGGGAGGAAGGTCCGCGTCACGGCGGGGTACTTGCCCCGCTCGTACTCGAAGACCGGCCGGTACCAGAGCTTGGGCGGCAGCTTGTTCTCCGAGGCGCATGCCACCGAGCAGGCGTGGCAGCCGACGCACTTGCGCACGTCGAGCAGCATGGCCCAACGGCGCTGCTCGGCCGGCTTGGCCAGCGCGCGCCGCAGGTCTTCCTGCATGATGGTCAAGTTGTCCTGGTTCATGGCTCTCCTCGTGAGGGGGTTGCCTCACCCGGCTTCACTGGTGGCACTTCTCGCAGGTGGTCAGGGCGAAGGCGCGCTTCCCCTGGTGACAGGCGCCGCAGGACTTCCCCTTCTCCATCTGCTTCATGGTGACGCGCTTGCTCCGCGCCACGTCGAGGTACAGTCCGGGGTGGCACTCCTTGCACCCTGCCTTGGCCTTCACCACATGGGCCTCGTGGCTGAAGAGCGCCTTGCCGGGATCCGAGACGGGGAAGGTGATCTCGCCACCGCCGACCACCGCCAGTGCAGGGCCCGCGGTGATGAGCATCAGGGCCATGAAGTAGCGACGCATGCGTGCCTGCCTTTTCTGGAGGAGCGCCCCAGAGACGTCTTGGCCAGGCCGGACGTCTCCGGGGCGCCTGGTGCGCTAGAACTTCAGGTTGGCGACCAGCACGACCTCGTTGGCCGAGATCTTCCGGACCTCGTCACGGTCGCGCGAGTAGTCGAGCTGGAGCCGGACCGCGTAGGGCGACGCGCTGGCCAGGTCGTAGTTGAGGCCGGCGCTGATGACGGTGTCCTTCACGCACCGGACCGTGCCGGCGAAGGTGCCGGTGCCGGGCGCGCACTCCGCCTTGGACGTGTCGGTGTCCGACTCCCAGGACTGGTAGCGCGCCACCAACTGGGCCTGGCCGAAGCGGTAGCCGGCGGTGACGTAGTAGCCCGCCGGCTTGGTCTTGAACTGGCCGCCGGTGGCGGTGTTGCCGTTCACGCCGGCGACGTACTCGGCCTTGACCGAGGCGTCCATGAACTCGGCGACCGCCTCGACCCCAGCACGGTTGGACTGGAGGTAGGAGAGCGTGGGGGTGTTCCAGACGCTCCCGAGCTGGCCGGAGGCGCCGACGGAGACACCCTTCACCGGCTTCACCACGGCGCGGGCGATGACGTTCTTGCGGGGGCCGGTGTCGGTGGTGTTCTTGCCGCTGCCGTTCATGACCGCGAGTTGGTACTCCACGTAGGGCAGGCCGCGCGAGACGGCCATGACGCCCATCTCGCGCTGGTCGCCGAGCGTGCGGGTGACGATGGCGCGCTCCGAGAAGTCGAGCTTGCCCGACGACCAGAGCCCCTCGAAGGTGAGGGGGATCTTGAACTGACCAAAGCGGATCTCGTGGTACGGCACGAGCGCCCCGACGTAGAAGTCCTGCAGGGCCGAGGCAGACGCCACCGGGTCGATCATCAGCCTGCCGGTGATGAAGCCGAGCGCCTTGCCGTCGAAGGCCATCTCGGCGCGGCGGATGCGGAAGGTGGACGAGCCGCCCTTTGGGCCGGCCGCGTAGGTGAAGGCCGGGGTGGTGGCGCCGGAGGCGAAGCGGGTGTCGCTGGTGGCGTAGGCCCAGCCCTGGAGCAGCAGGCCGAACTTGAGCTCGCCGAACTCGTTGCTGATGGTCGCCTTCGTGGCGGGAGGGGCGGCGGCGGGCGCGGGGGTGACGACGGCGGCAGAAGGGGCGGCCGGGGCGGCCTCGGGCTGGGCCTGGGCCACGGCGAGAGTCGGGAGGAGGACGAGCAGTACAGGAAGCTTCATCATCGGGTGGTGACCTCTCCTGGGAGGATGGACGGTTGGGGCGGCTTCGAAGCGTCGATGCCCCTAACCAGCAAGCCCCGGTCCACGGTCGTATTCTCGTGCCCGGACCGCTCTCCGCCCCAGTGACGACGGGAGGTTGCAGTAGCTAGGGACTCCGCCTGACGTGCTACGGCATCCGCAGGCGCCCCGGGGTGCTCCCCAGCGGAAACAGGGTCGGGGCCGCCATCCCCCAGGGATGTGTCGTTCTGGGAACAGCCCCCGCATAGGCGCGGGCGGGCCTGCGCAACCTGGCCCGGGACGGGCTACCATGACCTCGATGCCACGGATCGAGCGCCATCCCTCCGCGTGGCCGGCCCTGCTGCTGCTCGGCCACCTCGCCTGCGTCGATACGCCGTTCCAGGAGGTGCACGTCAACCTGGGGCCCGGGGTCGCGCCCGCGGCGCCGTCGGTGGCCCAGCCGAACCTGAGTCCGCCGCTCCGGTTCTCGGTCGCCGCCATGCAGTCGCCGGCCGACACCTTCGCGGACTACTCCAGGTTCTTCGGTCGGATGGGGGTGCTCCTCGATGCCCCGGTCCAGTTCGTCCAGAGGCGGACCTACGGCGAGGTAAACGACTTGCTCCTCTCAGGGCAGCTCGACGCTGCCTTGCTCTGCACCGGGGGCTACCTCGATTTGGAGGCCCGGTCACCGGGCACTGTGGAGGTCCTGGCCGTGCCGGTCATCGACGGGCAGACCACCTACCACTCGCTGATAATCGTCCCGCTCGCGAGCAGAGCCAAGTCGCTCCAGGACCTCGCCGGCGCAAGGTTTGCCTTCACCGACGAGCTCTCCCTCTCGGGCCACCTCTACGTGGCTGGAATGCTGGCCGAACGGGGCCAGGACCACCGGAAATACTTCGGCTCCACCCGCTTCACCCGTAGCCACGACCGCTCGGTCGAGGCGGTCGTCAAGGGGCTGGTGGACGGGGCCGCCGTCGACAGCCTGGTGTTCGAGTCCCTGGCCGCTCGCGACCCGGCGCTGAAGGCCAAGGTGCGCGTGGTGCACCGGTCTCCTCCCTTCGGGGTCATGCCTGTCGTGGTCTCCACGGCCCTGCCGGCCGCGACACGGGCCAGGCTCAAGGCCGTGCTTCTCGACCTGCACCGTGACCCCGAGGCGGTGGCGGCCCTTCGCCCCGTGCACATCGAGCGCTTCATCGCCCCGGCGCCTGGCCTGTACGACGACGCAGCCCGCGTGACGAGGCGCCCCAGGTGAGCGGCCTCCACCTTCGCTGGCCTACGCTGAGCCTCTGGACCAGGCTGGCCGCGTTCGCCGCTGTGGGCGTGATCATGACCCACGCCGCCCACCTCGTCATCGCCAACCGGATCACGAGCAGGAGCCTCTCTCGGGAGCAGTCCGCGCTGGGCCGCAACATCGCCAGGCAGGTGGCCCGGCAGGCCGCCGAGGCGGTCCTGGTGGACGATGCCCTCACGCTGCACGACCTGGTCGCGGGCGCCGCGGAGGGAGAGGGTGTGGCCTACTGCTTCATCGTGCGAGACGGCCGGGTGCTCGCCAGCTCCTTCCAGGGTGCCACGCCGCCGGCGCTCATCGAGCTTCAACGCGACGACGGCCGGCCAATCATGGTGGTCGCGGAGGATACACGCTACCTCGACCTGCGCGAGCCCATCCTGGGTGGCTCCGCCGGGGAGGTCCGGCTGGGGCTCGACATGGCGGTCCTGGGCGCAACCCGACACGACCTGGCGGTCCTGCTGGGCCTGCTGGCGGTCGCCGTGATCCTGGTGGGGTTGGTGGCCGCGCTGGTCGTCGGCCGGGGCATCGCCAGGCCGCTCGGGGAGATGCTCGACGCCGCAGACCGGTTCGACCCGGCGCGCGACCCGCTCCCGGTCGCGCCGCGCGGTGGCCGTGAGATCGCGCGCCTGGCTGAACGCTTCAACCAGATGATGATTCGCCTCCGCGCCGCCCGCGTGGACCAGGAGCAGGCGGCGCGCAAAGCCGCCGCGACAGAGCACATGGTGGCGCTCGGCTCGCTGGTAGCCGGCGTCGCGCACGAGGTGAACAACCCCATCGCTGGCGTCAAGACCTGCCTGCGTCGGTTGCGGTCGGAACGGCTCCCGCCCGAGACGGTGGACGAGTACCACGAGCTCATGGAGGAAGGCGTGGGGCGGGTGGAGCACGTCATGCGCCGGCTGCTGGACTTCGCCCGTCCTCAGCCGCCACGCCTCGGTCCCGTCCGGCTCGAGGACCTGGCCAGGGACGGCTCGGCGTTGATGGCGCCGCTGCTCCACAAGCGGCGCATCGCGCTGCGCCTGGTCCTGGACGGCCTCGACGAGGCTCGTGCGCTGGTGGATCGCAAGGAGATGGGCCAGGCGCTCCTCAACCTCCTACTCAACGCGGCCTACGTGACGCCGGACGGGGGGGAGCTCCGCCTCCGCCTGCGGCGGCGGACCGGGCAGCTCGGCCTGGCGGTCGAGGACGACGGCCCCGGGATTCCGCCCGAGGCCAGGGGGCGCGTCACCGAGCCGTTCTTCACGACCAAGCCGGAGGGGGAGGGCACCGGGCTCGGGCTGGCCGTCTGCCGCACCGTCGCCGAGGCGCACGGCGGCGAGCTCACGTTCGAGTTCCCGGAGCGCGGCACGGCGGTGACTCTATGGCTCCCCGAGGCGTCCGTCGCGGATGCGGCCCCGCCTGGCGCGACCGGCTAGCCGCTCGCTCCGTCGTCCGGCTCGGGCTCGTCCCTGAGGCGCAGCCAGAGCGCCTTGCGCGAGATGCCGAGCGCCTCGGCGGCCCTTCCCCGGTGGCCACCAACCTTGGCGAGGACGTGCCGGATGTACTGCTGTTCGAAGGCCTCGACCGCCCTGGCGAGGGGCTGCAAGGCGTCGACGTCGGCGTCCGCGTCCTCCGCGTGGCCGCCTCCGAGCGCGGCTGGAAGATGGGAGAGGCGGATGACGTCCCCCCGAGACATGGCGACCGCTCGCTCCAGCGCGTGCAAGAGCTCCCGCACGTTGCCGGGGAAGTCGTAGGTCGCGAGCGCGGCAACGGCGGAGGGGTCGAGCGCCGGCACCGGGCGGCCCTGACGGGCGGCCATGGCGGTCAGGAAGTCGCGCACCAGGATGGGGATGTCGGACCGGCGCTGGCGCAGCGGCGGCGTCGTCAGATCGATGACATTGAGTCGAAAATAGAGGTCGCTCCGGAACGCGCCACGGGCGATGGCCGCCTGGAGGTCACGGTTGGTAGCGGAGATGATTCGCACGTCCACCTGGACCGTCTGGCTGGAGCCAACCGACTCGAAGGCTCCGGCCTCGAGCACTCGGAGCAGCTTGACCTGCGCGCCCAGGGAGAGATCCGCGACCTCGTCGAGGAAGAGGGTTCCGCCATCTGCCAGCTCGAAGCGCCCCACCCGGCGACGCTCTGCACCGGTGAACGCGCCCTTCTCGTGACCGAACAATTCCGCCTCGAAGAGCGATTCCGGGATGGCGGCGCAGTTCACCGCGACGAAAGGCTTGCTCGCCCTGGAGCTCCGCTCGTGGATGATTCGGGCGCACAGGTCCTTGCCAGTGCCGGTCTCGCCCGTGATGAGCACGCTGGCGCCCGTGGCTGCCGCGGCCTCGATGCCCGCCATGAGGCGCCGCGCCGCAGTGGAGACGCCTCTGAAGGTCAGCAGTTCCCCTCCTTCCGCCGCACCGCCGGCCTCCATGCGCCGCCGGAACTCCAGCTCCTCGCGGACGCGACTGAGGCGAAGGACCAGCTCATCGATCTCGAACGGCTTCACGATGTAGTCGCGCGCGCCCTCCCGGATGGCCGCCACGGCGTCGCCCGCGTCGGCGTGTGCCGTCATGAGCAGGACGGCGAGATCCGGCTGAAGCGCCCGCAGCTTGCGGAGGAGGGAGAGCCCGTCAAGGCCCGGCAACCGCACGTCACTCAGAACGACGTCGAAGGCCTCGGCCTCCGCGGCGCGCAGCGCGGACGCTCCGTCGGCGAAGTCGGAGACCTGGAAGCCCGCCGCGGCCAGGGCGTCGCGGACCGGGATGCGGAGGACCCGATCGTCCTCGGCGAGAAGCAGCTTCATGCGGCCACAGTGTAGCCGAGAACACGGGTGTGGCCTCGCCTGCCGGAACGGGAGGCGGGGAGCCAGGGCGCCGCTCAGCTCCGCAGGAAGGCCTTCACGTCCTCCGGCGACAGCACCTTCCCGGTGGAGCGAACCTGGCCGAGGGCGAGCAGCAAAGCGGTGCGGCTGGTGGCGGCGGTGCGAGGCATCGGGAGCTCAGGTCGCGGTGGAGAGGAAGTAGATCCCGCCGGCGATGACCGCGAGGCCGGCCCCGCCCTCCACCAACACGGCGGCGCGGAGGGCAGGTCTTTATATCGTCGAGAGACGATAAATGGTGGGGGCTCGCGGGGGGGGGCGGCGCGGGGGCGGGCGGCCGGGGGGGGGGCGGGGGGGGGGGGGGGGGGCGGGGGG
>JANPOM010000009.1:0-22842 GCA_031427995.1 Anaeromyxobacter sp.
GATGGCCCGCTCCAGGTCCCTGGCGGTGGCGAGCACGTGGCGCGACCCGGCGGCGCGCACCGGGGCAGGCGTGGCCGGTTGGGATGGGGCGGCCGGCAGCACGCCGGGGCCGCGCAGGAAGGCGTGGACCGCCTGCCGGGCCAGCGCGTCCCGGTCGATGCCGAGGCGCTCCGCCAACAGGCCCAGCGGAGCCCAGAGGTCGTCGGGGATCTGCAGCTCCCGGAGTTGGCGCTTCATGCCGACGACGCTCTCACGCCGCCGCCACCATGGTCAACGGATGGTGGTGGCGTTCTGGCCCGCCGATCCCGAGGCGAACTCAAGCACCAGGTTGTCGATGAAGGCCGCGAACCCGTGGATACCGTCGGTCGAAACCCCGGTGTCCGCGGTCCGGTCATGCAGCAACACGCCCCCTGGGAGGGCCGAGGCGGAGACGCCACTGGTCGTGTAGGGCACGCGGACGGCGGGGGAATAGCCGCTGGCGGTGGAGAAATCCAGGGAGGTACCGCGGGGCGGCGGGTCATAGCCTACTCCCTGGCGCTTTACGCCGATCCGGAACGAGACCACCGGCCCGGTCGGGAGTGGGAAAGTCAGGCTGGATGGAGGCGCGACCCAGGTGTCGTAGCAGGTCTTCTCCCGCTCCAGCGAACATCGGTTGGTAACGTAAAAGAGGCGGCGCGCCCGGCGAGCAAGGTTGAGCCGCTCGCAGATCGCCCGGCAGGTGGCCACGTCGGCCTCGCAGGCGGAGATCGCTGCCGGCGGGGGTGGCCACGCCTCGGGAGCGTCGGGCATGATCGGGCAGGAGAGGAGCTCCTCGTTCTCGTACTTGAGCTCGAAGTTCGGGCTGCCATCGTAGGGGTCGGAAACCTCCGACGGCCGGCCCGCGTACCCGGTACGCGAGCCTACCAGGACGAAGCCCCAGGCCCGAACGCTCACGTGGACCTCGGTGCTGCCGGCCGGAAGGCATCCCGGATCGGCGGGATCGTTCTGTCCCTCGTTGGTCGGCTGGGACATGGCCGGGGCGAGGAGCAGAGCGCCGCCCGGCGCGTCTGTGGACGGCGGATCGATCCCGGTGACGACCATTTCGAACGGTCCGCGCGGGCAGTCGCCGGCCTTGACCGCGCTCACCTCGACGATGTCGGCCGGTTGGATGGCGAGCCGCGGGTCGTAAACGCGGACCACGCTGCGCCATTGGTCCGGAGCCGGGAGCGAGGTCGCCTGCTGGAGCGCCACCCGGATTGGAGGCTGCGCCCCGCCCGCTGGGACCTGGGCCACTGCGAGCCGGCCCCCGACGCCTGGGAGAGGTCCCTGGTAGGTGACGGACCAGTTCTCGCCCGTCGTGTACCCTGGAGTCACGCCGATCCCGTAGACGGCCAGCAGGTCGAGAAAGAGCGGCCATTCCGTGGCGGTGTCCGGCGGGGTCTGCCGCTGCCAGACGCCAATGGAGGCGTCGTCCGCGCTCAAGGAGTATGAGGCCGCGGTCGAGACCCTCGTCCTCGCGCTGCCGGCCAGCGTGGAAATGTCGTTCGCCAGCGCGAAGTGGGACAGATCGGCGAGGAAGATCCGGCCGACCGTAGAGGAGATGGCCCCGATCGATTGGGTCCACCTCTTGCCGCTGGCCGGCGCCAACAGGACGTAGCCCGGCCTCTCGCTGACCTTTGGCGGACCACTGACGGCGAGGTCGACCACCTCGCCCTCCAGTTGGAAGGGGAGTTGGTAGGGCAGTTCACCAGCCGGATCGGCGGCCAGCCCGCCGGCGACCGGGTCGATGACGGCGATGCCGCAGGGCATGGCGCGGTCGCGCCCACAGGCCGACAGGTCGAGGGCGGCGAAGACGCGAGGAGCCACCGGACCGAATTGGTCGAAGTCGGGGACGGCGGCGTCGGGGTCGTTGTTGAGGAAGGGCGCCACGCCGACCGCGGAGATCTGCGTCGTCCCCACCCTCGCCGGGATGGCCCGCACTGCGAAGGCGCCGGGCGTCCCGGTCACGTCGAGTTCGGCCACGCCCAGGACGCCGCCGGGCCCTGGGATGGGATCGGTGGTGGCGACGTAGAGCTTGGTCCAGCCCGGGACCGGCACCGGGTTGGGCGGCGGGAAGGCCAGGTCGGGCGGCGGGAAGGCCAGGTCGAGCGGGGTGAAGCCCAGTTCCTGCCGGGTGAAGCCAAGGTCGAGCCGAGCTGGGTCGCCGAGCACGATGGACTCGCTCCCCGCGGGGCGCGTCGCCAGGATGGTGAGCAGCCCTCCGTCGCTGAGGCCGATCACCACCCGCGCGGTGCCGTGAACGCGCGTCCCGTCCGGCCGAGCCTCCGGTATGACGGCCAGCGCGGTGATGGTGGCGTCGGGTGCAAGATCCCCGAGATCGATGGTGCGGTCGATGCGCATGGCCGGATCCCAGGTCACCACCACCTGGATGGCGGCGGCGAACTGACCGGGAAGCCACGGCCGTGCCACCAGCCCCCTGGGGGCCACCACCAGCAGGTCGGGCGTCGCCACCACGGTGGCGCCATCCACGTCGAGGTCGTCGAGCCTCCCCGCAGCGATCAGCGAGGGGCGAGGCTCAGTGGGGATGGAGAGCGCCGAGATCAGCGTCGGACCGAGCATCACCTTGTCGGTAACCGCGTCAATGACCCGCAGGTCGTCACCGCGGGTGTTGGAGACCGCCACCATGGTGCGCAGGGTGCCGGGGGCGTCCGAGCCGAACCCACGGAAGAGGGCGACACCGGTCGGCCCCTTCATCTTGGCGGTGGGGCGGGAAGTGTTCTTGGCGCAGCCGGCGAAGGCCAGCAGCGCGAGGCACAAGGGGGCCAGCCGGTTCATTGTTGTGCCCTCCCGATTCGCAAGGGTTTGCCGGCGAGTGGACTCCCCGCGGGGTGGCGCACCAGGTCGGCTTCGTCCGGGTTGGCCAGCGGCACGCGCAGGATACTCACGCTCCAGTCCGAGAAGGCTGCCACGTAGACCAGCGCTTCGGTCCCGCGGTCCTCCACGGTGATGGAACTGGGGATCCGCCCGGCCTCTGGCGCCCCGGTCGCCTCGTCCAGCGACACGATGCGGCTGACGGCGTGGGTCTGGTCATCGAAGACGTAGAGCGACCCATCGCCCGAACTTGGCACGACCACCAGGTCACCGAGCCCGGACCGAACCGGGAGCACCCGCACCATGCCGGCGCCGAGCCCGATGGGCACCACCTGGCGGATGCGCCCGCTCGGCTCACCGGAGACCCCTTCCTCCAGTTCCACGACAAGCAACGCACCCCCGATGTCGAAGGGGGGGCGCGACTGCGTGGCGGCAGCGTAGGACTCGTCGTAGACGCGGGCCGAGATGTAGGCCAGCCGGGGACGGCCCGGTTGCGGGTTGGAGAGCGCGATCCCGACCAACTCGGCGCCGCGCAGCGACGGGTAGAGGTCCACGGTCTGCACCCGCGCGGTGGGGCAGTCGGGGACGCCTTGGGCATCCTTGTGGTGGTGGACGCAGGCTGGCAGGTCCAGGATGTAGAGGGGCGCCGTCAGGCCTGCGAAGCGCCCCACCGCGTAAAGTCGATCGTTCTGTGCATCGTAGGCCATGTCGCCGACCGGGCCTGGCGCCAGGGCGATGGTCCGCGGCTGCTTGCCCAGGTCCCCGAGATCGAACTCTGAGAGCCATCCGGTTCCGGGCCGGACGTTTCCGACCCGCGGCGAACGCAGGTAGCTGACCCAGAGCGATTGCCTGAGCCCGTCGGACCGGCAGGCGAGGCCGAGCGGCGCCGGATCTAGCAGGTCCTTGTCGAGGTCGAACTGGCATGGCCTGTCGAGGGAGCAAGGAGCCACGGCCCCGTCCTGGACGAGGAACCGGTAGAGCTTGCGGGTGTAGCGTGACGCCACGAACGCCTGGGGGCCTCCGGTGAGGCCCGGACAGGTCACCCCGTCGGCGATGGCCACCGGCCCGGCGTAGCTCCCCAGCTGCGCCCCGGGCCCGAGCTTGAGCAGGTCACCGTTGGGCCGGCCCGCCGAGCCGAGCCCGGTGGCCGGGTCGTAGAGGCCGGGATCGACCGAGAGCAGCGTCGCCCCCTCCTGCTTGTCGTAGCGCAGGTCGAAGTTGGACGAGACCACCAGCAAGGCCTGGTTGCCGCTGGCCGCGGTGTTGCCGCCGGCCACCGGCGTCAGCGCGATGCCCACCGGGAAGAAGAAGTGGTCCATGGGCGGCTGGGTGTGCGAGAGGTTCTCGTCGCACGCCGACAGCGCCAGCAAGATCAGCACGAGCGTCTGCTTCATCCCTTGACCCTTTCCTGGCTGGCGCCCGGAGGCAGCTCGGCCTGGATCTTCCTGAAGTCGGCGAGGTGGGCGAAGAGGGCCGCCACCCGCCGCATCAGCGCCAGCCGGTTGGCCCGCACCGGCGGGTCCTCGGCCATCACCATTACCCCGTCGAAGAAGGCGTCGATGGCCGGCTTGAGGGTGGCCACCGCGCGCAGGATGGCAGGGTAGTCGCGCCGGCTTCGCAGCGCCGCCGCCTCGCCTTCGACCCGCTCCAGCTCGGCCACCAGGGCCCGCTCGGCCGGCTCGCTGAGCAGCGCCACGTCGAGCCCGGCGCCTCCCGCCGGCGCCTTCTCCTGGATGTTGGCGACCCGCTTGAAGGCCACCGCCAGCGGGACGAAGTCCTCGCGCTGGCGGACTCCCGCCAGCGCCTGGAGCCGCTGGCGAGCGTCGACCACGTCGTCGTGGCCGGCGGCCAGCACCGCCTCGACCAGGTCGACGGCGAACTCCTCCGACCACTGGGCCTTGAGCCGTCCGCGGATGAACTCCAGCACCTGTCCCACCACCTGCTTGCGCTCTCCGGCCAGCTTGACGCCGTCGAGGCCGTCCAGCGTCGCCTCCACGGTTGCGCGCAGCGAGAGGTGGTAACCGCGGTCGAGCAGGAGCCGGATGATGCCGATGGCGGCGCGGCGCAGGCCGAAGGGATCGGCGCCACCGGTAGCCTTCTCACCCACCCCGATGATGCCGACCAACTGGTGGAGCCGGTCGGAGAGGCCGACCAGCGCGCCGAGATCGCCGCGCGGCATCTCCTCGCCGGCGCCGATGGGCCGGTAGTGGTCCTCGATGGCGTCGGCCACCTCGGGGGCCAGCCGCTCCAGCCGCGCGTAGTGTCCGCCCATGATCCCCTGCAACTCGGGAAACTCCCCCACCATTCCGGTGCCGAGGTCGGCCTTGCAGAGCCGGGCCGCCTGGGCCAGGCCCGCCAGCAGGGCCTCCTTGCCGAGGACCCGCGCCAGCGCCGCCGCCACCACCCCCATTCGCTCCACCCGCTGCAGCTCGGTGCCGAGCCGGGCCTGGTAGGTGCGGCGGCCGAGCCCGGCCACGCGGCTCTCCAGGGTGCGCTTGCGATCCTCCTCGAAGAAGAAGCGGGCGTCGGCGAGCCTGGCCCGGAGCACGCGCTGGTAGCCGTTGCGCGAGACCCTGGGGTCCTTGACCGGGGTGCCGGAGATGGCGACGAACTTGTTGGTCAGCCTCCCCCGCTCGTCCACCACCGCGAAGTAGCGCTGGTGGTTGCGCATCTCGGTGACCACCACCTCCGGCGGCAGGGCCAGGTTCGACTTCTCGAACTCCCCCAGCACCGCGCTGGGGTGCTCCACCAGCCAGGTGACCTGCTCGACCAGCTCCGGGTCGGGGCGCGCCACGCCCCCTCCCCGCCTGGCGGCCGCCGCCAGCGCCTTCTCGATCGCAGCCTTGCGGGCCACCGGGTCCACAACCACGTGGGCCTTGCCGAGCTTCCGCAGGTAGTCCTCGGGCGTCCCCTTGAGCAGGATGGCCCGGGGCGCCAGGAAGCGGTGGCCGTGCGTGACGGCACCGCTCACCACCTCACCGTGTCTGACCTTTACGACCTTGCCGCCGTATAGCGCGGCGATCCAGCGGATGGGCCGGGCGAAGGTGACCTCGTCCCAGCGCGAACGCATCGCCTTCTTGAAGCGCAGGCCGGCCAGCAGGCGGGAGAGGAGCGCGGGGAGAACCTGCTCCGCCTTCCTGCCCTTCTCCACCTTGCTGACCCCGAGCCGCAGCCCCTTGGGCGTCTCGATCCGCTCCAGGGCCGCGACCTCGAGCCCCTGGCTCCTCGCGAAGCCGAGCGCCGCCGGGGTGGGCCTGCCCTCGGCGTCGAAGGCGGCGGACACCGATGGCCCGAGCGCCTGGCTGCGGGCCTCGGCCTGCCGGGCGCCGACCTCGCGGGCCCAGACCACCAGCCGGCGCGGCGTCCCCATCGCCTTCACTTCACGATGGGTGAGCCGGGCCTCGGCCAGCAGCCTGCCGAGGTCCTCCTCCAGCTGCTTCACGGCCAGCGGCGCGAAGCCGGCTGGGATCTCCTCGGCCCCGATCTCGAACAGCAGGTCAGCCATGGGTCTCTCTCAGGGTGCGGTGGCGGGCTGGGCGCCGGCCGGGGCGGTGACGGGGCCGGCGGCCTCGCTAGCGGCGCGGGCCGCCTCGACGGCGGCGGCGCGCGCCCTGGGCGGGAGCAGCGGGAAGCCGAGGGCCTGGCGCGACTCGAGGTACCCCTTGGCGCAGAGGTGGGCCAGGGCCCGCACCCGGCCGATGTAGGCGGCCCGCTCGGTCACGCTGATGGCGCCCCGGGCGTCGAGGTTGTTGAAGGTGTGCGAGCACTTCAGGCAGTAGTCGTAGGCCGGCAGCGGAAGCCGCAGCTGCAGCAGCCGCTGGCACTCGGCCTCGTAGGTGGAGAAGAGGCCGAAGAGCATGGCCGGGTCGGAGGCCCGCAGCGAGTACTCGCTCATCTCCACCTCGTTGCGGTGGAAGACCTCGCGGTACTTCACGCCCCTGGCCCACTCGACGTCGAAGACGTTCTCGACGTTCTGCAGATACATGGCGATCCGCTCCAGGCCGTAGGTGAGCTCGGCCGCCACCGGCCTGATCTCGTAGCCGCCAGCCTGCTGGAAGTAGGTGTACTGGGTGATCTCCATCCCGTCACACCAGACCTCCCAGCCCAGCCCCCAGGCCCCCAGCGTCGGCGACTCCCAGTCGTCCTCGACGAAGCGGAGGTCGTGCTCCAGCGGGCTGATGCCGATGGACTCGAGTGAGCCGAGGTAGAGCTCCTGGACGTCGGGCGGGTTGGGCTTGAGGACCACCTGGAACTGGTGGTGCTGGTACAAACGGTTGGGGTTCTCTCCGAAGCGGCCGTCGGCCGGCCGGCGCGAGGGCTCGACATAGGCGACGTTCCACGGCTCCGGCCCGAGCACCCGCAGGAAGGTGGCCGGGTTCATGGTCCCGGCGCCGACCTCCTGATCGTACCCCTGGACGAGCAGGCAGTCCCGGGCGGCCCAGTAGGTCTGCAGCTTGAGGATGAGGTCCTGGAAGTACACGCGCGCGCTCCTCGCGACGGCTGGCTGGATGGTGGCCGGGACCGAGCAACCTAGGGCCCCAACCCCGCGATGTCAAACGGTAAGCTGCCCGCTCCGACCCTGCCGGGACCGGTCCCTCGGGGCCGGCGCGACCGTCGCCGTGGCGCTATCAGTCGGAGAGCAACGGACCGACTTCGTCGAGGAAGCGCCGGGCCTTGAGCCGGTGGCCGAGCTGCTGCTCCACGAACCGGCCCAGCGCCTCGCGCAGCTCGCGACCCACCGCCACCGGGATCCCCTCCCCGGCCGCACCGAAGCCCCCGAGCTGGAGCCGCCGCAGCACCGCCACGGCGCTCCCCGAGAGGAGAGTTGTGCCGACCGCCTCCCCACCGCAGCGCGCGCAGAGCAGACCCCCGTCGGTGGGGGAGAAAGGAGCGCCGGCCCCGCCGACGCCGGCCGCCTCGCCGCAGCGGGAGCAGCAGTCGAGCCTGGGCTGGAAGCCGGCCGCCTCGAGGGCCCCAAGCTCGAAGACCCGCAGCTCGACCGGGCGGGCCGGCGCGGCGTCGAGCCTCCCCAGGTACTCGACCAGCAGGTCGAAGAGCGCGGCGTGGGGCTGGTGATCGCGGGTCAGCTCTCGGGCCAGCTCGGCCGCATAGGCGGCGCACCCGATGCGCGCCAGGTCGCCCCGGATCTGGTGGAAGGCACGCTCCACGTTCACCGACTCGAGCCGGGCCATGGCGTCACAGCCACCCCGCTCGGCCAGCTCGGCGCTCACCAGCGTGAAGGGCTCCAGGCCTCCGCCGAAGCGGCGCTTCGAGGCCCGGGCGGCGCGCGCGAAGGCGACCAGCTTGCCCCGCTCCCGGCTCAGCAGCGTGACGACGCGATCGGCCTCCCCGTAGTCGACCGTGCGCAGCACCACCGCGGAGAGCTTGAACCTGGCTCCCACCGGCGCTACCGCGCCCAGAGGACGGAGACCAGCATGGCACCCACCACTCCGAGCACCAGCGCCGCCACCAGCAGCGGGAGCCAGCGCCGGGCCCGCGGGCGGCGCGCCTCCTCCGGCTCCGGGCCGGCCGCCTCCTGCCAGCGCAGCACCAGTTCGTCGGCGTCGAGGCCGGCGGCGCCGGCGTAGCTGCGCAGGTAGCCGACCACGTAGGCGCGGGGCGGCATGCGGGCCTTGTCGCCAGACTCGAGCGCCTCGATGACGCCGACCCCGAGCCGCGTCGCGGCGGCCAGGTCCTCGCGCTCCAGCTCGCGCAGCTCACGCTCCTGCTTGAGCCAGCGGCCGAAGGACCGCAGGGCGTCGGCGCTGCTCTGCTCGACGGCGGCCATCGGCGCCCGGTCTACTTGAGCAGCGTGGCCGTCTTGCGGCACTCGTCCGCCTCGGGGGCCTCGCCGGCCAGCGTCTCGCACTTCTCGAGGGCGGCCCGGGCGCCGGCGGCGTCGCCGGACTTGATCCGGGCCAGCCCGATCTGCAGCTGCGCGTCGGCCGCCCGCGGGCAGCTCCTGGCGTAGCTCTCAAGCTCGGCCAGCCCCTCTTCCGACTTCCCCTCCGAGACCAGGATCCGCCCCAGCGCGCGCCGCCCCTGGCAGTACTTGGGCGCGATGCGGACGCAGCTGCGCAGCTCCCCCACCCCTTCGTCCTTTCGTCCCATCTGGAAGAGGGTCTGCCCCTTGTTGCAGCGGGCCACCCAGGGCTCCATGTAGACGCTGATGTCGAGGGCCTTGTCGAACTCCGTGAGGGCCTCGGGCTGGCGTCCGGTCTTGGCGAGCAACTGCCCGAGGTTGTTGTGGGCCTCCGGGTAGCTGGGCCGGACCTGCAGCGCGTGGCGGTAGTCGGCCTCGGCCTCGAGCAGCTTGCCGAAGCCGTACTCGAACACCAGCCCGCGCCCCAGCAACGCCTCGGGCATGTCGGGATCGGCGGCCAGCGACGTCTGGTACTGCTTGAGCGCCTCCTGCGAGCGGCCGGCGCGCAGCGCCTCGACCGCCAGGTCGTGGTGGATCTCGGCGGTCTTCTGCTGCTTTGGCGAAGGGCCGGAGGCGCAGGCGCCGAGGAGGACCAGCAGCGGGGCGGCGAGACGGAGCGGGTGGGCCTTGGTCATGTCGATCCGATCAGAAGCACGAGAGGAAACGCGCCAGGCGGACGGCCTCCGCGGCCGACCCCGGCACGGCTCCGGTGGCGACCGTCTCCGCGGGGCGAGGCGGCGAGAAGAGCGGGATGCGCTTCAGGGTCTGGTCCTGGAGCTCCTGGGCCATGTTCCGGAAGTTGAGGTTGTCGAGCATGAAGCCCATCGACTCGAGGAAGTGGAGCCCCTCGTCCTGCACCTCGCGGTACTCCTCGGCGGCGAGCTGCCGCTTCTCGTGGAGGTAGACGACATGCTCGCCGGTGCGCGGCAGGTGGAGCGCCACCACGATGGAGAAGCTGCCGTTGAGGTTGCGCAGGCTGCAGAGCACGCCGTGGACCGCCTGCGGCTCCTTGCCGGGGATGGTGATCTGCGGCTGGTTGATGGCCTCGATGATGGCCACCACCTGATCGCGGGTGGCGGGGACGAACTGGATGCTCGGCTCCGGCGTGAACACGCGTCCCCCTCCCTCGTCAGTACACTTCGAAGACGAACTCCTCGACCTTGTCATCGACCTCGGCGGCGGTGCGAGTCATGGAGGCGAGCGGCTCGTCGATCATGACGTGGTCCCCGCCGATGTTGCCGGCGCCGACCACCACCTTGAGCGTCACGTCGGGGCCGAAGTTGCGCCGCTCCACGCCCTGCAGCCGCTTGGTGCAGGAGAGCGTCACCTTGTTGGTGCCGGGGCGAAGGTAGCGAGTGACCTCCGTGACCACCTGCGGGTCGCCCGACTTGACGACCCGGATCCAGCTGGCGTTGATGAAGACCTCGACGTCGTACTGCGTGCCGTCCGGCTGGCTCTGCTCGGTGGCGAGGAAGTAGCGGCGAGCGAGTCGGCCATTCCCGGAGGAGCCGGCGCTGGAGACCGTCCCGCCCGCGAGGGCCGCTGGGGCGGGGCTGGTGGGGAGGACGGCCGGGCTCGGCGCGACTGCCGCCGTGGTGTTGCCGGCAGCGGGAGCCGGCGCGCTACCGGACACACGGGCCGCGTAGCCCTTGGCCTGGATCTCCAGGTTGCCCTGGGCGTCGATGATGACGTTGACGTTCTCGAACCTCTGGCTGACGACACCGGCGATGTTCACGCCGTTGAGCGTGACCGCCGGGCCGGCCCGAGCAGGTGGACTCGCGGTCAGCGCCGTGGCGGCTACCAGAATGGCAAGTGAGCGCATCTGTTGGTTTTTCTAGCAACTCTGGGCCCGCCGCGTCAAGGAAGCGTCGGTCCCGTCCCAGTGGAATTGGATTCGAACATCGGGGCCATGGGGCCTCGACCGGAGTAACTCGCGAGGGGGCCAGATACTCCCCGCCTTCAGACGCCCCTCGCTTCGGCACCCCAGATCACCTTGTGCAACTGCAGCGACAGCCGCGCCTCGAGCCCAGACGCCAGCAACCACTCGACCAGGGCCCGTGGGTCCACCGCCGGCACCACCGGCGAGAAGAGCACCGCCACCCGCTCCGGCAGGCGGAGCCGCTTCGCCACCTCGACCGACCAGGCGAAGTCGGCGGGTGAGGCGACCACGAACTTCACTTCGTCATGCGGGCGGAGCCGATCGAGGTAGCCGAAGTCGCGCGTCTCCTCCCCCGACCCGGGCGGCTTCACGTCGAAGATCCGGATCACCCCCGCCGGCAGCGCCCCGGCGTCGAGCTGCCCATGGGTCTCGACCGTCACCTCCCAGCCGCCCGCGAGCAGGTCGGCGCAGAGCAGGGGCAGCTCCGGCTGGAGCAGCGGCTCCCCGCCGGTCAGGCAGACGTGGCGCAGCGGCATGGCGTTGAGCTCTGCCAGGATCTCCTGGCGCGTCCGCTCGCTCCCCCCCTGGAAGGCGTAGGCGGTGTCACACCAAACGCAGCGCAGATCGCACCCGGTGAAGCGGACAAAGGCGCAGGGGCGCCCGGCGCGCGTCCCCTCGCCCTGGATGCTCCGAAAGAGCTCCGTGACCCGCATCACCGCCCCAGGGCGAAGCGCGGACCCGACTCCCCGGACAGCGTCCGGCGCAGCCGGCGATGCTCTGCCAGCACCCTTCTGGCGTAGCCGGTGACCTCGGCCGGGACCTGGCCACCGGCCTGGATCCAGCCGTAGAGGCGGTTGGGCCCGGCGTTGTAGGCCATCAGCGCCACGTCGGGATCCGGGTAGCTGTCGAGACAGCGGCGCAGGTACCTCACCCCGGCGCGCACGTTGGCGACCGGGTCGTGCGGGTCGCTGTCGACGAGGCCAAGCCCCTCGGCCTCGCGCTGGAGCGTCCCGGGGAGGAGCTGCATCAGGCCGATGGCGCCGGCCGTGCTCACCGCAGAAGGGTCGTAACCCGACTCGACCTGGATGACGGCCAAGACCAGCAAGGGGTCGAGCCGCGCCGCTCCCGACTCGGAGAGGATGGCTCGGGCTAGATCCTCGTGGAGCGCCGCGTCGAGCCCAGGCATGCGAGCCTGGAAGTGGCCCTCGAGGCGGGCCAGCTGCTGCTCGCGGATCGCCTCCGGGCAACCGGCCGCCAGGCAGGCCCCCTGCTCCCGCGCGGCCGGGCGGACCTTCCGGTCCCGATCGGAGAGGCGTGACGGCACGGCCAGCGCCACCGCGCCGAGCGCCACGGCCAACCCGAAGTGGATCGCCCCCTTGCCGGTCGCCCGCCTCAACTCGCTCGCCAGTCCAGGACGACGCGGCCAGAAGCCGGCGTCGCCACGGAAGCCCCCGCGATATCGCTCATGCCCGCCCCTCCCCCTTTGGCGCGTTCTTCCTCGACGGCCGGGCCTTCTGCCCGCTCTCGATCCTCTTGGCAAGTCGCTCGAGCTCGCGCTGAAGCTCCTCGACCTGTTCGCGGGTCGCAACCCCCAGAAAGGACACGGCCTTCCCCTGAATCTCCAGCATACGCTCAAGGGCCTCGGCACGGAAGGTATCGGCCCTTCCACGCCACATCTCGGTACGCTCGCGGCCGGTCTTCTGGAGCAATTCCAGCCTTCCGCGCAGCTCTCCGAGCCGCTTGTCGATCTTGGCGTCGCTCGCCACCTTCTCGATCAGGACTCCGAACTCCCTGCGTCCGGCCTTCCCCTTCTTGGCCAGATCCTTGAGGAGTTCCGAAACGTTGACGTTCCCGAGCTTGACCGCTTTGCGCGCCTCAGCCATATCGACCCTCGCTTTAGTGCGGGCGGCGGGAAGCCGCCACGACCAGCGGGGGCGAAACTAACACGAATTGCTGCGCTGCGTCAAATAAACGCGACGCGTCGGACCGCCTGAGCTCTTCAGGTCCGAGGCTCCTTCAGGTCCGAGGCTCCTTCAGGTCCGCGCCGCCTTCAGGTCCGAGGCTCCTTCAGGTCCGCGCCAACAGCCTCTTCGATCGACCCGAACCCGTCCCGCTCCATGAGCCTGAGCAGCCCGGCGTTGAGCTGGGAGGGGAAGCCGGGGCCGCCGTAGATGAAGCCTGTGTAGACCTGCACCAGGGTCGCGCCGGCCCGGAGCTTGGCCCAGGCGTCCTCGGCCGACATGACTCCGCCCGAAGCGATGATCGGGACCCGGCCGGCGGCGAGCTCCGCCACCCGGCGGATCACCTCGGTCGAGCGGGCCGTCAGCGGCGCCCCGGAGAGCCCGCCCGCCTCCCTTGCCAGCGGGTGGCCCTCGACCCCGGCGCGAGAGAGGGTGGTGTTGGTGGCGGCGATGGCGGAGACGCCGGCGGCGATGGCCACCTCGACCGCCTCGTCGAGCGCCTCGGGGGTGAGATCCGGAGCCAGCTTCACGACCAGCCCCTTCCCCGGCGCCAGCACCCTGAGCCGCTCGACGCAGCCGCGCAGCAGCCTGTCTAGCGCGTCCCGCTCCTGGAGCTGCCGGAGGCCTGGCGTGTTGGGCGAGGAGATGTTGACGACCAGGTAGTCGGCGAAGGGGTGGAGCACCTCGATGCAGGCCAGGTAGTCGTCGAGCGCCCCCTGGTTGGGAGTCGACTTGTTCTTGCCGACGTTGATTCCGACCACCCCGGTCCGCGCCGCGGGGGCGAGCGAGGCCAGCCGCGCCGCGCAGGCCTCCGCCCCCTGGTTGTTGAACCCCATCCGGTTGATGAGGGCCCGGTGCTCGGGGAGCCGGAAGATGCGCGGCCTGTCGTTGCCCGGTTGCGGCCTCGGCGTGATGGTGCCGATCTCGAGGTGCGAGAAGCCCATCCCGAGCAGCGCCGCCACCGAGACGTCCCCCTTGTCGAAGCCGGCCGCCAGGCCGATGGGGCTCTCGAAGTCGAGCCCGAGGCAACGGACCCGCAGGCGCGGATCGGCGCGGGGACGGCGCCAGCGGGCCAGCCCCGGCGGCACCAGCCGGAGCAGCCGGTGGGCCACCCGGTGGATGAACTCGGGGTCGAAGCGGAAGAGGAGCCAACGGACCAGTCGCCAGCGCATGGCCGAAGGGTTTACCGCGGATCGAACTCCAGGGTCATGACGATCGCGTCCTCGTTCTCCTCCGCGTAGTAGCGGGCGCGGACCCCCACTTCCAGGTAGCCGAGCGCGCGGTAGAGGCCGATGGCGGGCAGGTTGGAGCGCCGCACCTCCAGGGTCGAGAGCCGAGCCCCCTTGCGACGGCCGGCCTCGGCCGCCGCCTCCATCAGGGCCCGGCCGATGCCGCCGCGGCGCGCCTCCGGGGCGGTGCCGACGTTGAGGATGTGCACCTCGTCGTGGACCAGCCAGGAGATCAGGTAACCCTGGATCCGCTCGGCGCCGCGCTGGTCGGAGATCACCGCCGCCAGCAGCGAGGACCAGGCGTGCCCCAGTTCGGCGCGGAGCAGCGCCTCGGACCATGGGTGGAGGAAGCCGGCCGCCTCGATCTCCATGATGCGAGGCAGGTCGGCCTCGACCACCGGCCTGAAGCGCAGCCATCCGCCGGGAATCACCGGCCCGCCTCCCCGCGCAGCTCGGGCGCCAGCACGCGGACGTCGGCGCGCGACCGCAGCTCGGCCAGGAGTTGCTTGACCTGGGCCTGGGCCCGCTCCCCGGCCAGCCGGGTCCGCGCCTCCTCGCGCTCCACCGGGCTGGGGGCCACCGTGCCCTTCCCCGCCAGCCAGCGGCTCACCTCCTCCTCCGGGACCTTGGCGGCGCGCTCGAGCCGGGCGTCGAGGAAGCGCTGCACCCGCAACCCGCGCGCCAGGATCGCCTGCAGCTCCGGCTCGGGCAACTCGGCGCTGGCCAGGAAGCGCCGGTAGGCGGCCTCATCGGGGAAGCGCGCCCGAAACCCGAGCTGCGCCTTCTGGATCTCCTCCCGCGGCACCTCGTCAATCCGCAGCCGGGCCGCCTCGTCGGCCACCAGCCACTGGTCGACCACCCAGCGGAGCAGGGCCCGGCGCGCCGCCGCGTCGAGCGGCGCGAAGGCGGCCTCCAGGCCCCCCCGCGAGACCATCGCGACCCGGGCCTCCTCGTCGAGCCGGGTCAGCGTCAATGGCCGCGGCGCGGCGCTGGCCGGGTTCCTCACCACCGCCACCACCCGCTCCAGCACCCAGCCGGTGCGCGCTTCCCCCGCGGAGGGTGCGGCTGCGAGCGCGAGAGAGAAAGCAAAGGCCAACATGGAGGCCATGGTAGTCCAGGTCTGCCATTGACGCCCCGCCAAGGCGGGTTAGGTTGCGGCCGTGGCCCAGCGCGACCTCTACCAGATCCTCGGTGTTCCCCGGACGGCGACGCCCGAGGAGATCAAGAAGTCCTACCGGAAGCTGGCCAGACAGCACCACCCCGACATGAACCCGGGCAACAAGCCCGCCGAGGAGCGCTTCAAGGAGCTGTCGGCCGCCTTCGAGGTGCTCTCCGACCCGAAGCGCCGCTCGCTCTACGACGAGTTCGGCCCCGACTCGCTGCGCACCGGCTTCGACGCCCGGCGGGCCGAGGAGGTGCGGCGCTGGCAGAAGGCCGGTGGCCAGCCCGGCGGCCAGCCCTACGACCTCGGCGGCTTCTCCTCGGTCAACGTCGAGGGGTACGGCCCCTTCGACTTCGGCTCGGTCTTCGAGCAGATCTTCGGGCAGCAGGGCCGCGGTCGCGCTGGCCCCGGACGGCGCCCCGCCTCGCGCGGCGGCGAGGACCTCTCGGCCGATCTGAACCTCGACCTGCGCGAGGTGGTGCTGGGGGCCGAGCGCGACGTCCAGATCGGCGGCCGCACGCTGCGCGTCACCGTCAAACCGGGCACCGGCGATGGTTCGCGCATCCGGCTGGCCGGCCAGGGCGGCCCTGGCGAGCACGGCGGCTCGGCCGGCGATCTGCTCCTGCGCATCCGGCTCCGCGCCCACCCGCTGCTGCGCGTCGAGGGCCATGACCTCTTCCTCGACCTGCCACTCACCATCCCCGAGGCGGTCAACGGCGCCGAGGTGGAGCTGCCCACCTTCGAGGGGAAGGTGCGCTTCACGGTCACGGCCGGGACCCCGGCCGGGAAGCAGATCCGGCTGCGCGGCAAGGGGCTCCCCGACCTCCACGGCGGCCCGCGCGGCGACCTCTACGCGGTCGTCAAGCTGGTGCTGCCCGAGCCGGGCGAGCCGCTGCGCGACGCTGTCAAGACCCTGGAGCCGCTCTACAAGACCGATCCGCGGGCGGGCATCTCGTTGTAGAACCAGGCCGCGCTGCCCGGGCATGAGCTGGGAGCGCCGGGAGGCTGGATGAACATCTTCGATCTGTTTGGCTCGGCCGCCGAGCGGGAGCAGGCCCAGCTGAAGAAGCTGGCCCGCAAGGTGACCGAGAAGTACGGCCCGGCGGAGAACCGGCAGAACGCCATCGAACTGCTTGCCGAGCTGGGGACGCCTGGCGCGCTCCAGACCCTCTGCCTGCGCTTCACGCTGCTGGCCGACCCAGGCCAGACCGACCAGGACGAGAAGGAGTCGGTGCACGGCCACCTCGTCGATGCCGGGAACTCCGCCGTGGCCCCCCTCACCGCCTTCATCCGCGGGAGCGAGAGCGGCGTGGCCTGGGGGCTGCGGACCCTGGCCGCGGTGGCCACCCCGGCCGAGGTGCTCGACGTGGTGGTGGCCGAGCTGGCCCGCCTCTCCACCGTCTACATGCGCGACCCGGAGAAGAAGCTGACGCTGCTGGCCTGGGTCAAGGAGCACCACGACGGCGCCGCGGCGGCCGGGCTCGACGACGCCCTGCGCGCCCTGCTCGACGACTTCTCGGACGACGTCCGGCTCGGCGCGGTCCGCTCGCTGGCCGGGTTGCCACTCACCGAGCCCTCGCGCACCGCGCTCATCGACCTGCTGCTGCGCGACGCCGGCAACGCCCGGGTCCGCGGCGAGGTGCTGGCCGCGCTCCATCTCCTGGCCGCCGACGTGAAGGGGTACCGCCCCTCGGTGGAGCCGCTGCTGGTCGAGCCCTGGTACCTCGACAAGGACGGCTTGGTGAAGCGCCACGGCTGACCGCATGGACCGGACGCCGCCCACCCCGCTGGCCAGCCCGGAGCCCCGGGGCATGGGGCGGCTCTTCGAGCCGGTGCGCGTCCCGCGCGAAGCCCCTGGCGAGTTGGCCGCGCTGGCGGCGCGCGGCAGCCTGGTCTTCGTGATGCGCCGGTCGGGGCTGCTCAACTTCCTCTTCCTGCGCTGGTTCCTGCGCCGCCACGGCCTGCCGCCGCTGCGCGCCGCCCAGGGCTACACCGGGCTGGCCGGGGCGCTCTCGCGCATCCGCCGCACCCGCCGGGCGCTGGAGGAGGCGGCCGGCTCGGGCCGCTCGACCGTGCTCTTCCTCGGCGACCGGGCCTCCGAGGCCGGCCCCATCGACCACCTGATCCGCATGCAGCGCTCGCTGGCCCGTCCCATCTTCCTGGTCCCGCTGGTGCTGCTCTGGAGCCGGCGCGCCCAGCGGCTGCGGCGCTCGGTCTGGGACGTGCTCTTCGGCAGGCCCGATTCGCCCAACGCCATCTCCAACGCGGTCGCCTTCTTTCGCAACTTCCGCCACTGCTTCCTCTCGGTCGGCAAGGCGGTGGACCTGCGGGAGCGGGTCGCCGACCGGCCAGGCGCCACCGACCTCTCGCTGGCGCGCGGGGTTCGAGGCGCCGTGCTCCAGCACCTGGCCCGTGAGCTGCGGGCCGCGGTGGGGCCGCCGCTCAAGGGGCCGGGGCGAGTCCGCGCCAAGGTGCTGCGGGATCGGACCCTGCGCACCGCGCTGCAGGCGCTCGCCACCGAGACCGGCAAGCCCTTGGGCGCGCTGCAGGCCGAGGCGGCGCGCTGCCTCGACGAGCTGGCCAGCAACTACGACCCCAAGGTGGTCGCGGTGGCTCGCCCCATCCTCAAGGTGCTCTTCGCCAAGCTCTACGAGTCGCTCGAGATCGACGAGGCCGGGCTGGGCCGGGTCAAGCGGGCCGCCGCCACCGCCCCGGTCATCATCTGCCCGAGCCACAAGAGCTACGTCGACTTCCTCGTCATCTCCTGGCTGCTCTACGAGAACGGCATGATGGCGCCGCACATCGCCGCCGGCATCAACCTCTCCTTCTGGCCGGCCGGCCCCTTCTTCCGGCGTGGCGGCGCCTTCTTCATCCGCCGCCAGGTGAAGGGCGACCGGGTCTACGCCGCGGTGCTGCGCGCCTTCGTCAAGCAGCTGCTGCGCGACAAGTTCCCCCAGGAGTTCTACATCGAGGGCGGGCGGAGCCGGACTGGCAAGCTGCTCTTCCCGAAGATGGGGCTGGTCTCGATGGAGGTGGACGCCTGGCTCGACGGCGCCGCCGAAGACGTCCTCTTCGTGCCGGTCTCGATCGACCACGAGAAGCTCATCGAGGCTTCCGCCTACCTGCAGGAGCTCTCAGGCGGGGAGAAGAAGAAGGAGAACCTGCGTGGACTGTTGAGCGCCTTCGCGGTCCTCTTCCGGCGCTACCAACGGCTCTACGTCCAGTTCGAGGAGCCGGTCTCGCTGCGGGCAGTGGCGCAGGCCCGGCTCGGAGAGCGGATCAGCCTGCTCGCCACCGACGCCGAGGCCCGCCGGCAGGTGGTGCAGGCGGTGGCCAACCGGGTCGCCTTCGGCATCAGCAAGGCGGTCACCATCACCCCCATCGGGCTGGTCTCGGCGGCGCTGCTCTCCAACGTCAAGCGCGGGCTCCCGGCCGCCGAGCTGACCAGCCGCGTCGAGCTGCTCCGCTTCATGGCCGCCGAAGGCGGGGCCCGCTTCGGCCGCGGCCTGGCCGGCGCCAGCAGCGATCCCCGCCAACCTGGGCCGGTGCGGGACACCGTGGCGCGGCTGGTCGCCAGCGGCCAGGTGACCACCGCCACCGCCGCCGGGGAGACCATCTTCCAGGTGGTAGACGAGAAGCGGCCGGTCCTCGACTACCACCGCAACGCCGTCATCCACCGCTACGTGGCGCCGGCCATCGTCTCCTCGGCCCTGCTGGGCGGCGGCGAGGCGACCTGGAGCGAGGTGCGGCGCCGGGCCGCATGGCTCTCCCGCCTCTTCAAGCTCGAGTTCATGTACGAGCCGGGCGTAGACCTGGCGGATCTCTTCGAGCAGAACGTCGCCTTCTTGCAAAGGCTCGGCGCGGTCGAGGCGGTGGAGGGGCGGCTTCGCCCCGGAGCCGGGCGCGAACCGCTGCTCTTCCTCGCCGAGTTCCTTCGCCCCTATCTCGAGGCCTACCGGCTGGCTGCCGAGACGGCCGATGCGTTGCTCGGCAACGCGCCGCGTCACGCCATCGACCAGAAGTCGCTGTTGAAGCAGTGCCTCGAGCGCGGTCGCGCCGACCTCCTGGCCGGTCGGATCAGCACCCGGGAAGCGCTGTCCAAGGCGACTCTCGAGAACGCGATCGAGTGGCTACTTTCCACGGGGCGGATCATCGACGGCTGCGACCGCCTGGAACGGGGGCCGCGGCCTGACGCGCTGCGTGACATCATCGACGGGATAGCTCGGCATCTTTCGCCGTGAAATCCCAGCAATCGCACCTTCCGCGCTTCCATCCACGGCGCGCTCTCGACTAATCTCCCGGCTCTCGCGAAACAGATGCGTTCCCCGCACCGCTCCCAAACTCTCCCCCCGGCCATGCCCGGGGACGACCACCGAGGAGGCTGAACGATGGCAGACCGGATTCTCAACAAGGCGCTCAAGGCGAAGGTGATGTCCGCCGAGGCCGCCGCTGCGCTCATCCCCAACGGCGCCGTCATCGGCATGTCCGGCTTCACCGGCGCCGGATACCCCAAGGCGGTGCCCATCGCGCTGGCCAAGCGGGCTCTCGACGAGAAGCTCAAGGGCAAGGCCCTCAAGTTCGACGTCCTCACCGGCGCCTCGACCGGCCCCGAGCAGGACACCATGATGTCGATGGTGGAGGCCTCCCGCTTCCGCTTCCCGTACCAGGGCGACGCCGTCACCCGCGAGAAGATCAACTCCGGGCTCATCGAGTACCAGGACATGCACCTGAGCCACGTGGGCTCGCTGGTCCGCTACGGCTACTACGGCAAGGGCAAGAACAACCTCGACTTCTGCGTCATCGAGGTCACCAAGATCAACGAGGACGGTACCTGCGTCCCCTCGTCGTCGTGCGGCGCCAACAACGTCTACCTGGAGCACTCCGACAAGATCATCCTGGAGGTCAACTCCTGGCAGGACGAGCGGCTCGAGGGGATGCACGACATCCTCTCGGTCCAGGCCGAGCACGGCAAGCGCACCCCGCTGCCGATCACGGCGGCCGATGACCGCAAGGGCTCCAAGTACTGGAAGTTCGACATCTCCAAGGTGGTGGCGGTCGTCGAGAGCGCCTTCCCGGATCGGAACGCGGCCTTCAAGCCGCCCGAGGAGGTGCACAAGCGGATCGCCCAGCACATCCTCGACTTCTTCGACGGCGAGGTGAAGGCGGGCCGGCTCTCCAAGCACCTCACGCCCCTGCAGTCGGGCGTCGGCAACATCGCCAACGCGGTGCTGGTCGGCCTCAACGACGGGCCGTTCGACCGGATGATCTCCTACACCGAGGTGGTTCAGGACGGCATGCTCGACATGCTCGACTCCGGCAAGCTGGTGGCGGCCTCCGCCACCGCCTTCTCGGTCTCGCCCGAGGGGCAGGTCCGCTTCAACCGGGACATCGACCGGTACCGCAAGCAGATCATCCTGCGCCCGCAGGAGATCTCCAACAACCCGGAGATCATCCGCCGCCTCGGCTGCATCGCCATGAACGGGTTCGTCGAGGCCGACATCTACGGCCACGTCAACTCCACGCACATCGCCGGCAAGGGGATCGAGAACGGCATCGGCGGCTCGGGTGACTTCGCCCGCAACTCCGCCTACACCATCTTCATGTCCCCGGCCACCGCCAAGGACGGGAAGATCTCGGCCATCGTCCCCTTCGCCACGCACATCGACCACACCGAGCACGAGGTGAACGGCATCGTCACCGAGTACGGCTTCGCCGACCTGCGCGGCCGGAGCCCCAAGGAGAAGGCCAAGGAGGTCATCGAGAAGGCGGCGGCGCCGGAGTACCGCCCCCTGCTCTGGGACTACTACAAGCGGGCCATGAAGAACCCCAGCGCCGGCCTCCACTCGCCGCACATGTTCAGCGAGGCCTTCGCCTTCCACACCCGCTACCTGGCGTCGGGTGACATGCGGCCCAAGAAGTAGCCTTCCGCTTCCCCCCGGCAGTACCGACGGCGGTCGCCCTCCCCCCAGGCGGCCGCCGTCACTATTTCGGGGACCGGCCGCGACTCGGCGCGTCCCCGAACGGCTAGAGTCGGCCACCATGACCGCCCTCGACCTCGAACTAGCCATGGAGACCGCCCGCCGTGCCACCGAGGCCGGCGGCGCCGCCGCCATGCGCCACTTCCGCTCCGGGGTCCGCGTCGAGTTCAAGCCTGACCACTCGCCGGTGACGGTGGCCGACCGCGAGGCCGAGGCGGCCATCGTCTCGGTGATCCGGGAGCGCTTCCCCGTCCACGCCATCCTCGGCGAGGAGAGCGGCGCCCACTCCGGCACCGGGGCGCGCTGGATCGTCGATCCGATCGACGGGACCCGTGGCTTCACCCGTGGCGGGAGCTTCTGGGGACCGCTGGTCGCCTTCGAGGTGAACGGCGAGGTACAGG
The DNA here is from genome assembly GCA_031427995.1 of Anaeromyxobacter sp. GTDB lineage: Bacteria > Myxococcota > Myxococcia > Myxococcales > Anaeromyxobacteraceae > JADKCZ01. The sequence goes on from JANPOM010000009.1 coordinate 21,384, forward strand.
CCGGGGCCATGGGGATGCCGGCGCTGGGAGAACTCTACTGGGCGGCCCGCGGCCGCGGCGCCTGGCGGCAGGTGGGTTCAGGCGCCCCGGAGCGGCTGCGCGTCTCCGGGATCGCCTCCTGGGAGGAGGCCACCCTCTCGCTGGGCGAGCTCAAGTTCCTGCTGGCCGAGGAGCGGCGCGAGCAGGTCAACCGGCTCACCGTCACCGCGGCGCAGGCCCGCGGCTACGGCGACCTGGCCGGCTGCGCCATGGTGCTGACCGGACGGGCCGAGGCCTTCGTCGAGGCCGGGGTGCAGATCTGGGACATCGCTCCGCTCAAGATCCTGGTCGAAGAGGCGGGGGGCCGCTTCACCGACCTCGACGGAAACGTCACCCACCTCAACGGCACCTGCGTCGCCTCCAACGGGCTGGTGCACCGGCACGTGCTGGAGGGGTTGAAGCGGTAGCGGAGCCGCGCTCCCTCCCGGGAGGCGTGGCCTTCGGCGTGGCCCTCCACCCTCACTTCCGCCGCTGCGCCTCCCCGGTCATGGGGACGAAGCGGACCGGAATGATGCGGCGCCGCTGCAGGCCCGCCGCGGTCCGCTCCACCACCACCAGCTCCTGGTCCCCCTCGCCGACCGGTGCCACCAGCCGGCCGCCCATGGCCAGCTGTTCGAGCAGTGGCTGCGGTATCTCCGGCGGCGCCGCGGTGACCAGGATGGCATCGAAGGGGGCCCGCTCCGGCCAGCCGCGGTAGCCGTCGCCGGCGCGAACGGTGACGTTGCGGTAGCCGAGCGCCTCGAGCCTCGCCGCCGCCTGGCTCGCCAGCGGCTCGACGATCTCGATGGTGTAGACCTCGCCGGCCAGCAGCGAGAGCACCGCCGCCTGGTAGCCTGAGCCGGTGCCAATCTCCAGCACCCGGGCCCCGGGCTTCACCCGCGCCACCTCGGTCATCAGCGCCACGATGTACGGTTGGCTGATGGTCTGGCGGTGGCCGATGGCCAGCGGTCGATCCTGGTAGGCCTGGTCGCGCAGGCCCTCCGGGACGAAGCGGTGGCGCTCCACCCGGCGCAGGGCGTCGAGGACGCGCGGGTCGTGGACGCCACGGGACACGATCTGGGTGGTCACCATCTGAAGTCGGGCCACGGTGAATCCGTCCTCGGCCCTGGTGGCCAGCGCCCCGGCGCCGAACAGGGCCAGCGGCAGGAGAGCCCGGAGCCAGGCGCGCCGGGCCTGGCGCGTCTTCATGGAGATTGCCTCGCTCACTGCAACAGCCCAGCACCCGGTGAGGCGCTTGTCGAGGCCCTGGACGAGGTCCCGCCAACTAGTGCCCCGACCCAGGCATGATGACCCGACGAGAGCGCCGAGACCGAAGCGAGGCTGGCGCCCGAGGAGGGAGCAGCGGAAGCGTAGCAGCGCTACTCTTAGCAGCGGACCGACGTGGCCGCCTGCCGCAGCGAGAGGATCGGCGCTCGCAGTG
>JANPOM010000010.1:0-5059 GCA_031427995.1 Anaeromyxobacter sp.
AGGCGCCGGTCGCGGAGGCGGAGGAGGCACGGCCGGACGGGGCTGGTACTCGCTGATGGGCCTGGCCGGAACCACGCGGGGCGGCGGGGGTGCTGGGCGGGACCAGTAGCTGGGCGGTGGCGGGCGCGAAGGCGCGTAGGAGCCGGAGTAGACGTAGCCGCGCCCCAAATACCAGCGCCACTCGGGCCCGCGAGGCGGGTAGTAGTCGTGGCGGTGCGGGCCGCCGAGGAAGCACCAGCCGCCACCGGGCAGCGGGTGGCCCGCGTAGAAGGTGAACTGGAAGGGGCCGCGGTAGTAGTAGTACCCACCCTCGACCAGGTAGTGGTCGTCGTTGTCCGGGTAGTAGTCGTGGGTGTGCGGTCCGTCGAGGTAGCACCAGCCGCCGCCGACCGCGTCGGGGATGAAGTGCTCGCCGTAGTACCAGAGATCCGGCTGCCGGGGCGGCTGGTAGACGACCGGGGGCGGTTGGTAGACCGGCGGCGGCGCCTGGTAGACCGGCGGCGGCGCCTGGTAGGCCGGTGGCGGCTCCTGGTAGACCGGTGGCGGTGCTTCATAGCTGGCCGGCGGCGGTGAGTAATGGGAGATCGGCTGACTGGGGCGATGTGCGACGACACAGCCGGTCAGCAGCGCGAACGGGACGAGGGCCAACAGGGCACGCTTCATCGGATCACTCCTCGAGGCCGGGTTGGGACGCCTCGTCCAGAAGACGTACCACGACCGCGGTCCATTCACCGCGCAGGCGGCCGCTTGCCGGCGCGGGCCGCCGCCGCGAAGGCGACTGCCTCTTCCACGTAGCGCCCGGCGATGTCGAGCCCGGTGGCCCGCTCCAGCGCCTCGAAGCCGGGGGAGCTGTTGACCTCCATGATCATGGGGCCGTTGCTGGCCTCGAGCAGGTCTACGCCGGCCACCTGCAGCCCCACCACCCGCGCCGCCCGGACCGCCGCCTCGGCGTAGTCGGCCGGCAGGTCGAGCCGTGACGCGGCGCCGCCGCGGTGGATGTTTGAGCGAAACTCACCGGCCCGGGCGGTGCGGCGCATGGCGGCCACCACCTCGTCGCCGATCACCAGCGCCCGCACGTCGCGCCCCCGCGACTCCTTGACCAGCTCCTGCAGCAGGATCTCCTGGCCGAGCGTCCAGAGCGTGTCGAGCAGGCCGGTCACCTCGGCCATGGTGCCGGCGATCATCACGCCGACCCCCTGCGCGCCGCGGACCAGCTTGATGATGCAGGGGAGCCCCCCGACCAGCTCGACCGCCGCCGGGACCTCGTCGCGGTAGCGGCAGAGCGCGGTGCGCGGGATGGAGAGGCCCGCGGTGGCGAGCAGTTGCAGGGCGCGGAGCTTGTCGCGTGAGCGGCCGATGGCGGCGGCCCCGCCCAGCACCGGGACGCCCATCAGGTCGAGCTGGTTCAGGACCGAGCACCCGTAGCCGGTGATCGAGGCGCCAATGCGCGGGATGACCACCCGGACGCCCTCCGGCAGCACCTCCACGCCCCGGAAGAAGAGCCGGGGGCGATCCCGCTCCAGCAGCAGGTCGCAGCGGAGCGTGTCGAGCACGCGGGGCGCGAGCCGGCGGGCCCGGGCCGCCGCCACCAGCCGGCGCGTCGAGTAGAGCTTGAGGTTGCGGGAGAGGATGAGGAGTGAGCGCGGCGCCATCGGAGAGGGGAGGGTAGCCGGAAGCCCCCCCCGACTGCTAGAACCGCTCTTTTTCCGAGGGCTCCAGTGGACTACAAGGACACCATCCAGCTCCCCAGGACCGACTTCCCCATGAAGGCCAACCTGGCCTTGCGGGAGCCGGAGATCCAGCGCGCCTGGGAGGCCGAGGGCATCTACCAGCAGGTGCTGGCGCAGAACGCGGCGCGCCCGGGCGCCAAGAAGTTCGTGCTGCACGACGGGCCGCCCTACGCCAACGGCGACATCCACATCGGTCACGCCCTCAACAAGATCTTGAAGGACATCATCGTCAAGTACCGGAACCAGAACGGCGAGGTGGCTGACTACGTGCCGGGCTGGGACTGCCACGGCCTGCCCATCGAGCTGAAGGTCGACAAGGAGCTCGGGTCGAAGAAGCGCGAGCTGGACCGCCCGGCCTTCATCGGCGCCTGCCGAAGCTACGCCGCCAAGTGGATCGACAAGCAGCGCATCTCCTTCAAGCGGCTCGGCATCTTCGGCCGCTGGGAGGCGCCGTACTCCACCATGGACAAGCGCTACGAGGCCGACACGGTCCGGGCGCTGGCCCGCGCCGCCGAGCGCGGCTTCCTCACGCGCGGCAAGAAGCCGGTCTACTGGTGCATCACCGACCGGACCGCGCTGGCCGAGGCCGAGGTGGAGTACCAGGACCACACCTCGCCGTCGATCCACGTCGCCTTCGACCTCAACTCGCCGCTGCCCCACGAGAGGCTGCGCGACCGGGCGGCCCGACTCGTCATCTGGACCACCACGCCGTGGACGCTGCCGGCCAACCTGGCCATCTGCGTCAACCCGGAGTTCAGCTACGCCGCCTACGACCTGGCCGGCACCGTGGTGGTGGTGGCGCGGGACCTGCTGGGCGCCTTCCTGGCCGCCTGCGCGCCGGCGGAGCTCTCCGGCGCGGAGCTGGCCCACCCGGAGCGGCTGCTGGCCGAGCTGCCGGGCCGGAAGCTGGAGGGGCTGAGCTACCGCCACCCGTTCATGGATCGCGAGTCCCCGGTGGTCCTCGGCGAGCACGTCACGCTCGAGGCCGGCACCGGCATGGTCCACACCGCCCCGGGCCACGGCGCCGAGGACTACCTGGTCGGGCAGCGCTACAAGCTCGACGTGCTCAACCCGGTCGACGGCGCCGGCGTCTTCACCGAGGCGGCCGGGCCCTACGCGGGCCAGAAGATCTTCGAGGCCAACGCCAGGATCGTGGCCGACCTGGCGACTTCAGGCCACCTGCTCTCGGACCCAAGCGCCTCGCTCAAGCACAGCTACCCGCACTGCTGGCGCTGCCACAAGCCGGTGGTCTTCCGCGCCACCGACCAGTGGTTCCTCAGCCTCGACCACGCCGGGATGCGCCAGCGTACCCTCGACGAGATCGACCGCGTCACCTGGATCCCGCACTGGGGGCGCGAGCGGATCTACAACATGATCGAGAAACGGCCCGACTGGTGCCTGTCGCGTCAGCGGACCTGGGGCGTCCCCATCCCGGTCTTCTACTGCGAGGGCTGCGCCGAGCCGCTGATCTCGCCGCCCATGATGAACCGGGTGGCCGACGCCTTCGAGCAGGAGGGGGTCGAGGCCTGGTACCGGCGCGAGCCGAAGGAGTTCACCCGGGGCGCGGCCTGCGCCAGGTGCGGCGGCACCGAGTTCCGGCGCGAGCAGGACATCCTCGACGTCTGGTGGGACTCGGGCGTCTCCTGGGCGGCGGTGGCCGAGCGCGATCCCACCCTGGGCGCCCCGGTCGACCTCTACCTGGAGGGCTCCGACCAGCACCGCGGCTGGTTCCACTCGGCGCTGCTCACCAGCGTCGCCATCAACGGCACCGCCCCGTACCGGGCCGTCCTCACCCACGGCTTCGTGCTCGACGAGCACGGCAAGGCCATGTCGAAGAGCGCCGGCAACGGGACCACCCCGGAGGAGATCATCAAGCAGTACGGCGCCGACGTGCTGCGGCTCTGGGTGAGCGCCTCCGACTACCGCGACGACGTGGCGCTCTCGCCGCAGATCCTGGCCGGCATCGCCGAGGGCTACCGCAAGATCCGCAACACCCTGCGCTACGCGCTGGGCGCGGTGTACCAGTTCGACCTGGCCCGCGACGGGGTTCCGGTGGACGAGCTGGAGCCGATCGACCGCTGGGCCTTCAACCGGCTCATCGCCTGGCAGGAGAAGGTGCGGGCCGGCTACGAGGGGTACGAGTTCCACACCGCCTACCACGCCACCATGCAGCTCTGCGCCGTGGAGCTCTCCAGCCTCTACTTCGACATCGTCAAGGACCGGCTCTACACGGCGAAGAAGAATGGGAGGCCGCGCCGCAGCGCCCAGACCGTGCTCTGGTACGTGGCCCACGACCTCTGCACCTGGCTTGCGCCCATCCTCTCCTTCACCAGCAGCGAGGCCTGGGGCTACCTGCCGGGTGCGCCGGCCAAGTCGGTCTTCCTGGCCGGGCTGCCTCGGCGGACCCCCGCGCCCGGCGCCGCGGCGCTCGACGCCCGCTACGCCGCGCTCTTCGCGGTCCGCGAGGTGGTGCAGAAAGCGCTGGAGACGGCCCGGGCCGCCAAGCTGATCGGCAAGAGCACCGAGGCGGCGGTGGTGATCCACGCCGAGGGGGCGCAGCGCGCCTTGCTGGAGTCGGCCCGAGTCGAGCTGCCGGCCCTCCTCATCGTCTCGCTGGTGACGCTGGCCGACGGACCGCTGGCCGTCGAGGTGGCGGTGGCGCCGGGGCAGAAGTGCCCGCGCTGCTGGATCTTCGCCACCGACACCGGCAAGTCCGCCGCCCACCCCGAGCTCTGCGGAAAGTGCGTCGAGGCGCTCTCCTGAAGGTCCCCATGAGCAAGTGGCGCCTCTTCCTGCTGATCGTGCTCACCGGCCTGGTCGCCGACCAGGTCACCAAGTTCATGGCGGTTGATCGGCTCACCACCGCGCTCTCCCGCACCGACGGCGCGCTCAGCTCGCGGGTGAGCGGCTTCTACACCTTCCGCCACCTCGAGCCCTGGTCCACCGAGCCCTACGTGGTCTGGAAGCCGATGTGGCGGATGCGCTACGCCGAGAACCCGGGCGCCGCCTGGGGGCTCTTCCGCGACCTCTCGCTGACGGCCCGCAACAGCATCTTCTCGCTCACCCTGCTGGGCGCGGTGGCCTTCATCCTCGTCTACTTCCGCAAGCTGACGCGGGAGCAGCGGCCGGCGCAGGTGGCGCTTTCGCTGGTCTTCGCCGGGGCCATCGGCAACTTCATCGACCGGGTGGCGCGCGGCTACGTGGTCGACTTCATCGACTGGTACTGGTGGAACCGGCCCGACCTCTACTGGCCCACCTTCAACATCGCCGACTCGATGATCGTGGTCGGCGTGCTGCTGCTGGTGCTCCTGCCGGCCGATGCGGCGGCG
>JANPOM010000011.1:0-1864 GCA_031427995.1 Anaeromyxobacter sp.
CAACCGCCGCGCCTCTTCAACCGCCAGGTCTCACCATCGGATGGTTACATGTCTCCCGACACCGCGCCTCCAGCAGCCTCCATCCCAGATCTGAAGCACATGAAGGTGGCCGAGCTGGCCGCCTTGGCGCGCGGGCTCGACGTCGAGGGGGCAGGCTCCCTCAAGAAACAGGACCTGATCTTCGCCATCCTCACGGCCCGCTCCAGGGTGGCCAATGAGAAGAAGGAGGAGATGGAGGTCGGCGGCGAGGGGACGCTGGAGGTCCTGCCGGACGGCTTCGGCTTCCTCCGCAGCCCCGACTTCAGCTACCTGCCAGGCCCGGACGACATCTACGTCTCGCCCTCCCAGATCCGCCGCTTCAACCTCCACACCGGCGACACGCTGCGCGGCACGGTGCGTCAGCCCAAGGAGGGCGAGCGCTACTTCGCGCTGCTCCGGGTCGACACCATCAACGGCGCGCCGCCCGAGGAGAACTCGGCCAAGGTCCTCTTCGACAACCTGACGCCGCTCTACCCGACCGAGCGGCTCCGGCTCGAGCACGATCCCAGCGAGATGACCACCCGGGTGGTCGACCTCTTCTCGCCCATCGGCAAGGGGCAGCGCTGCCTCATCGTCTCCCCGCCGCGCGCCGGCAAGACCGTGCTGCTGCAGCACATGGCCCACGCCATCACCGCCAACCACCCCGAGGTCACCCTCATCGTCCTGCTCATCGACGAGCGGCCCGAGGAGGTGACCGACATGGAGCGGACCGTGAAGGGCGAGGTGGTGGCCTCCACCTTCGACGAGCCGGCCACCCGCCACGTCCAGGTGGCGGAGATGGTCATCGAGAAGGCGCGCCGGCTGGTGGAGCACAAGCGCGACGTGGTGATCCTGCTCGACTCGATCACCCGCCTGGCCCGCGCCTACAACGCCACCGTCCCCCCCTCGGGGAAGATCCTCTCGGGCGGCGTCGACGCCAACGCCCTCCACAAGCCCAAGCGCTTCTTCGGCGCCGCCCGCAACATCGAGGAGGGCGGCTCGCTCACCATCATCGGCACCGCGCTGGTAGACACCGGCAGCCGCATGGACGAGGTGATCTTCGAGGAGTTCAAGGGGACCGGCAACTCCGAGATCGTGCTCGACCGCAAGCTCATGGAGAAGCGCATCTTCCCCTGCATGGACATCGGCAAGAGCGGCACCCGCAAGGAGGAGCTGTTGCTGCCGCCCGACTGGCTCTCCAAGATCTACATCCTGCGCCAGACCATCCTGAACGGGCTCGACAACGTCGAAGCCATGAAGTTCATGCTCGACAAGTTCCGCCAGGTGAAGAGCCACGACGAGTTCTTCAAGATGATGGTGGCCGGCGGCGCCAAGTAGGGACGGCCCCGGGGGTTGACGCAACCGCGCGATCCGACTAGATCCCCCGGTTCACATAGCCGGTCCCGGACCACCGCCGCCGTCCCAGGCGCGGTGCAAGCGGCCCGAGGAGAAGTGACGTCATGAAGGAAGGCATCCACCCCGAGTACAAGGCCACCACCATCCTCTGCGCCTGCGGCGCCGAGATCGTGACCCGCTCGGTTCGCGGCGATTTCCACGTGGAGATCTGCTCCAGCTGCCACCCGTTCTTCACCGGCAAGCAGAAGATCATGGACACCGCCGGCCGCATCGAGAAGTTCAAGAACCGCTACGGCAACGCCTCCTCGGCGACCATCAGCGCCGCCCCGACGCCGAAGGCCGAGGCCGCCCCGGCGCCCGCCAAGAAGGTGGACGGCGGCGGCAACCGCGCCACCAAGCGCGCCAAGTCGAACGCCGGCAAGCCGAAGAAGGCCGTGGAGGCCGCCCCGGCCACCGAGACCCCCGCCCCGGCCGCCGAGTAGCGCCCCGA
>JANPOM010000012.1:0-20859 GCA_031427995.1 Anaeromyxobacter sp.
CCACCGGCCCGCTACACCGAGGCCTCGCTGGTGAAGAAGCTGGAGGAGCTCGGCATCGGCCGCCCCTCCACCTACGCCTCGATCATGGGGGCGCTCGCCTCCCGCTACGTCTGGAAGAAGGGGCAGGCGCTGGTGCCGGACTGGGTCAGCTTCCCGGTGGTGGCCCTGCTGCAGAAGCACTTCACCCAGCTGGTCGACTTCGCCTTCACCGCCGAGATGGAGGACGACCTCGACGAGGTGGCCAGCGGCGAGCGAGGCCGGGTCGACTTCCTCAGGCTCTTCTACTTCGGGGACAAGAGGCACGCTGGATTGAAGGAGCTGGTCACCGACCTCGACGGCATCGACGCCGCCGCCATCAACTCGATCCCCATCGGCGCCGACGCCCAGGGCGTGCTGATCGAGGCCCGCCCCGGCCGCTACGGCCCGTACCTGAAGCGCGGCGAGGAGACCGCCTCGATCCCCGGCAACCTCGCCCCCGATGAGCTGACCGTCGAGCTGGCGCTCAAGATCCTCTCGGCGCCGACCGGGGGCCGCGAGCTCGGTATCGACCCGGTCACCGGCCTCGAGGTGCGCGTCAAGTCGGGCCGCTTCGGGCCCTACGTGCAGCTCGCCCCGGCGCCGCACCCGGCCAAGCAGGCGGCCGTGACCAAGGCGGCGGCCGACTCCAAGGAGAAGACCAAGGAGAAGACCAAGGCCAAGCCGGAGAAGCCGGTCAAGACCCAGTCGCTGCTCAAGTCGATGGACCCGGCCACGGTGACGCTCGACGAGGCGCTGCAGCTGCTGGCCCTGCCCCGCCAGCTCGGGATCGCCCCCAGCGGCGACGAGGTGCGGGCCTGCTACGGCAAGTTCGGCCCCTACCTGACCATGGGACCCGAGAGCCGCAACCTAGGCGGCGAGGAGGACCGGATCGCCCTGACCATCACGCTGGACCAGGCGCTGGCCATCTTCGCCCAGCCGAAGCAGTTCCGCGGTCGCGGCGCCCCCAGGGCCCCGCTCAAGACCTTCGGCGACGACCCGGTCTCGGGGAAGAAGATCACGCTCAAGGACGGCAAGTTCGGGATGTACATCACCGACGGCGAGACCAACGCCACGCTCAAGCGCGGCGACCAGTCCGAGGACCTGACCGCGGAGCGGGCCCAGGAACTGCTGGCCGAGCGGCGCGAGTACGTGGCGTCCCCGGAGGGGATGGAGAAGGCGGCGCTGCGGGCGGCGCGGAAGGGCAGATCGGCGAGGGCCAAACCGGCGAGGGCCAAATCGGCGAGGGCTGCGCCGAAGGCGCCAGCCGAGCCAAAGACCAGACCGGCGAAGGCGTCAGCCGAGCCAGGAACGTTGAAGGCGAAGAAGCCGACCAAGAAGAAGCGCCTGGAGAAGTAGCCGTTCAAGCGCTGCGCGCCGTCGCAAGCGACGGCTTGCGATAAAAGCGCTGCGCAGCCCAGCAAGCTGGGCCTTGCGATTGGGCTACGCCCTTCCGACTCCTGGCGCTAACGCAGTACGGGCTTGAAACGAATCCGGCGGGGTCGCGCCGCGTCCTCGCCCAGCCGGCGCCGCTTGTCGGCCTCGTACTCCTGGTAGTTGCCGGTGAAGAAGCTCCACTGCGAGTCGCCCTCGGCCGAGAGGATGTGGGTGCAGATCCGGTCGAGGAACCAGCGGTCGTGGCTGATCACCAGCACGCTGCCGGCGTACTCCAGCAGCGCGTCCTCCAGCGCCCGCAGCGTCTCCACGTCGAGGTCGTTGGAGGGCTCGTCGAGCAACAGCACGTTGGCGCCGGTCATCAGCGTCTTGGCGAGGTGGAGCCGGCCGCGCTCGCCGCCGGAGAGCGTGCCCACCACCTTCTGCTGGTCGCCACCCTTGAAGTTGAAGCGGCCGATGTAGGCCCGGCTCGGCATCTCGAAGCGCCCCACCGTGATCTGGTCCCGCCCGCCGGCCAGCTCCTCGAAGACGGTCTTGCCGGAGGAGAGGTTCTCGCGGCTCTGGTCGACGTAGGCCAGCTTGACCGACTTGCCGACCACCACCTCGCCCCGGTCCGGCTTCTCCACGCCGGTGATCATGCGGAAGAGGGTCGACTTTCCGGCGCCGTTGGGGCCGATGATGCCGACGATGCCGCCGGCCGGGATGATGAAGTTGACGTCGTCCAGCAGCAGCCGGTCGCCGAAGCCCTTGCTGACCCCCTTGAACTCGATCACCTGCTCGCCGAGCCGCTCGGCCACCGGGATGAAGATCTCCTGGGTCTCGTTGCGCTTCTGGTACTCGACGCTGGAGAGCTCCTCGAACCGCTGCAGGCGGGCCTTGCTCTTGGCCTGGCGCGCCTTGGGGTTGCCGCGCACCCACTCCAGCTCCTGCTTCATGGCCTTGATGCGGGCGGTCTCCTGCTTGGCCTCGACCTGCAGCCGCTGCTCCTTCTGCTCCAGCCAGGAGGAGTAGTTGCCCTTCCAGGGGATACCGCGCCCGCGGTCGAGCTCGAGGATCCACTCGGCGGCGTTGTCGAGGAAGTAGCGGTCGTGGGTGATGGCCACCACCGTGCCCGGGAAGCGGGTGAGGAACTGCTCCAGCCACTCCACCGACTCGGCGTCGAGGTGGTTGGTCGGCTCGTCGAGCAGCAGCATGTCAGGCTTGCCGAGCAGGAGCTTGCAGAGCGCCACCCGGCGCTTCTCGCCGCCGGAGAGGTGCTCGACCCGGGCCTCCCAGGGGGGCAGCCGCAGGGCGTCGGCGGCCAGCTCCAGCGCCAGCCCGGTGTCGGCCCCGGCGTTGGCGATGATCGCCTCGAGCCGGGCCTGCTCGTCGGCCAGCTTCTCCATGTCGGCGTCCGGCTCGCTGTAGAGCGCGTAGACCTGCTCGAGGCGCGCCTGGGCCGCCTGCACCTCGCCCTGCGCCGACTCGATCTCCTCCCGCACCGTCTTGGTCGGATCCAGCACCGGCTCCTGCGGCAGGTAGCCGATCTTGAGGTTGGCCTCGTGGGTCAGGTCGCCGTCGAAGGCGTCGTCCTGCTTCGCCATGATCCGCAGCACCGTCGACTTGCCGGCGCCGTTGAGGCCGAGCAGGCCGATCTTGGCGCCGGCGAAGAAGGAGAGGGAGATGTCCTTGATGATCTGCCGCTTGGGCGGGACCATCTTGGAGACCTTGTGCATCGACATCACGAACTGGGGCATGGCGGCCTTATACCCGAAAGCAGGACGTATACTCGGGCACATGAACCCCGAGCCGCTCCTCACCGACATCACCCACACCATCCAGCTGGCGGTGGCCCCGGTCTTCCTGCTCACCGCGGTCAGCACCACCCTCTCGGTCTTCACGGTGCGGCTGGCCCGCATCGTCGACCGGGCCCGCACCGTCGAAGGGCTCCTCGCGGTGGCGCCCCCAGGCCGGCTCGAGGCGACCCGCCGTGAACTCAAGGCCCTCTCGGATCGGGCCGCCCTCATCCACCTCGCCCTCACCTTCGGCACCGGCTGCGCCATCATGGTCTGCCTGGTGATCGCGGTCGCCTTCATCGGCTACCTGCTCGGCGCCCACGTCGGCGTTTCGCTGGCGGTGCTCTTCATCCTGGCGCTGGGGGCCTACGTGGTGGCGCTGCTCTGCTACCTGCGCGAGGTCTTCATGGCCACCCAGACCCTCCGCTTCGGCCTTCCGCACGAGACCCACGGCGGCCCGCCACCCGACGCCGGGGCGTGAGCGCGCCCCCCCGCGGTGGGGCCGGCCCGGCCGCTTAGCGGTGGTGCCCCCGCAGCCTGAGCCACCACCAGGCCGCGCCGGCCAGCCCGAGCAGGAGCGCCATCACCGCCAGCCGCAGGATCGCGCCGCTGCCGAGCGCCGCTGGCCGGGGGCGGATGCGGTCCCGCAGCAGCTTCTCCGGCTCGGGGCGCGGCAGCCCGGCCACCAGGCTGAGGCCGAGGCCGGCGTAGGGCGGATAGCCCTCGGCGTGCCCGGCGGCCTGGGTCACGCGGAAGAGCCGCACCTCCTCCTTCAGCCCCGGCAGCGCCCGCCAGCCCATCTCCTCGACCGGGATGCGCGAGCGGTCCAGCGTCCAGTAGATCGACTCGGAGAACCAGACCTCGCCCGCTTCGGCCTGCCCCTCGATGCGCGAGGCGAGGTTGACCGCCTCGCCGAAGACGTCGCCGCGGTCGAGCCGGACGTCACCGAGCGCCAGCGCGATGCGCACCCCGATCCGATCGCCCTCCACCACCCGCCGGGCGTGGTCGGCGAGCCGGTCCTGGATCGCCACGGCGCAGAGCAGCGCCTCGGTGGGCGCGGCGAAGAGCACCAGGTAGGCGTCGCCGATCGACTTGATGAGCTGGCCGCCGAAGGCGGCGATCACCGGCGAGAGCAGCGCGTCGTGCAGCCGCAGCATGCGGGCGTTCTCCTCCCGCGTCTGCCGGCTGGTGGCGGCGGTGAAGCCCTTCATGTCGGTGAGCATCACCACGCGGCTCTCGGTCAGCATGGGACCCCGGTCACCACTTCGACCTCAGGCGGGTGTCGACGGGCCTGGCCTCGATGACCGGCGGCGCCAGCGCCCGCGCCCTGAGCGGCCGCGCCAGCCCCGCCCGGCTCACCGTCCATCGCCGCCCTATCCAGCCGCGCGCCGCCGCCAGCCCGGCGCGCCACCGGGTCGACCAAGGGGCCGCCTTGCCGAGCCCCCAGAGCCTCCCCGCCAGCGCCAGCAGCGCGGTGGCCACCAGTGAGACCAGCGCCGCCAGCAAGAGGGCGGTGAGCGTCGCCAGGGACCAGGCCACCCGCAGCGCGGAGCGCCAGCGCGCCTCGCCCCCGCCTTCCAGCGAGCCGAAGGTGTCGGTGACCGGCTCGAGCAGGCGGGAGACGCCGGTGTCGCGCGGGACCCGCTCGGCCTCGCGCCCGCCGAAGGGGAGCGGCCCGCTCGAAGGCCGCACCCGATAGAGCGCCAGCTGCTCACCGCCCGGCAGCGCCAGCGACTGGGCCACCGGCTCGAGCGGCACCTCGGTCTGGTTCATGGTGAGCGCCACGGTCCGCGTCAGCCGGATCTCCCCGGGCGGCGCCAGCGCCCGCGTCGCCTCGGCCTGCGCCACCGGGAGGGCGGTCGCCACCACCCGGGCGCCGGCCAGCTCGCCGATGGCCAGCCCGAGCCGCAGCGCCAGGTGGTCGCCCTCGGGCGCCGAGGCGTTCCAGGCCGCCACCCGGTCCAGGATCGCCATGGCGCAGAGCACCGCGTTGGTCGGCGAGATGAAGTCGGCGGTGAGCGCCTCGCACGACACCAGCGCGCGGCGCCCCTCGAAGGCGTGGAGGGCCGGCACCACCAGCCGGTCGTGGGCCAGCAGCAGTCGGGCCCGCCCCTCGGGCGGCAGCGCCGCCGCCCGGGCCACCCAGCCGTCGATCTCGACGGCCAGCAGGGTCAGGGTCCGGGCCCGCGGCAGCCCGGTGGTGACCGGCCAGAAGAAGCTGGAGACCGGTCGGGAGCCGCGCCGCCTCGGCGCCGCGACCTGCCGCGGGGGGTCGCGGAGCACGGCCCGCCCCCCTTCCCGCCCGTCGAGGATCGAGAGCAGCTCGGCCGCCGACTGGGCCCGGCCGGCCCGGTCCTTGACGGTGGCGCGGGCCACGAAGCGGAGCAGCGCCGGCCAGGAGGCCAGCTCCGGCGAGTCGCGCTCCGGCGAGGGGACCGGCTCGAAGGCCTGGGACTTCAGCAGCGCCCGGATGTCGGCGGTCTGGAAGGGGTGGCGCCCGGTCAGCAGCACCCAGGCGATCAGGCCGGCGCTGTAGAGGTCGGCGCGGTGGTCGAGCTCGCCGCCGACCGCCTGCTCCGGCGCGAGGTACTCGGGGGTCCCGAGCACCAGCCCGGCCTGCGTCGCGGCGGCGCCCGGCGCGCCACCGGCCTGCTTGGCGATGCCGAAGTCGAGGATGGTGAGCCGCTCGTGCCCCTCCTCGGGCACCAGCCAGAGGTTGTCCGGCTTCAGGTCGCGGTGGGTGATGCCGGCGGCGTGAGCGGCCACCAGCCCGCGCAGCAGCTGGCGCATCAGGTCGGCCACCTGCGCCGGCGGCAGCGCCCCCTCGCGGGCCAGCCTGTCCTGCAGCGACTCGCCCTTGAGCAGCTCCATCACCAGGAAGAGTTCGCCGCCCGGGGACTGGCCGAAGTCGAGCATCTCGACCACGTGGGGCGAGGAGACCTGCACCGCGGTGCGGGCCTCGCGCCGGAAGCGCTCCACCTCGAGCGGGCTCATGGCGAAGCGGGGGTGCAGCACCTTGACCGCCACGGCCCGGCCGATGCGGACCGCCTCGGCCTCGTAGACCGCCCCCATCCCCCCCTCGGCGATGAGCCGGCCGATCCGGTAACGGCCGTCGAGCAGCGCCCCCGGGGCCAGCGGCGGCGCCGGGGCAATCGGGTCCGCCACCAGGTCGTCGTCGGTGAGGGCGAGGGTCTTGGGCTCCATGGGGTCGGCGCGGCGGTGATCGGCTCAGCCGATGAACTCGACCCGCCCCGACTCGAGATCATACTCGGCGCCGATCACCAACATCCCCTCGTGGATCATCAGCCGCTCGATGGCCGGAGTGCCGTGGCGCAGGTGCTGCACGGCCATCTTCACGTTGATGCGGGTGGCCGCTCGGGCCACCGTCTCGCGATCGCCTCCGGCCAGTCGCGCCGCCTCGACCGCCGGCCGGACCCGCTCCACGATCGACATGACGTTGTCCGAGGCCGGCGGGGAGCCCTTCTCGACCGCCTCCAGCGTGGCGTCGATGGCCCCGCACTGGGTGTGACCCATCACCACCACCAGCCGGCAGCCGAACCGCTCGGCGGCGAACTCCACCGAGCCGACCTGCGAGGGCGAGACCACGTTGCCGGCCACCCTGATGACGAAGAGCTCGCCCAGCCCCTGGTCGAAGACCAGCTCGGCAGGCGCGCGCGAGTCGGAGCAGCCGAGCACGATGGCCATCGGCGCCTGGTTCCGCTTCAGCGCCGCCCGGTCGAGCTGGCGAGCCAGCGAGTCGATGGAGATGACGTTGGAGGCGAAGCGGACGTTTCCGGCCCGGAGCCGGTCGAGGGCCTCGAGCGCCGGCAGGTTGGTGGGCATGGCGCCAAGTAGTGCCCGGGCTGGCGCGACCGGTCAAGGCATGGTGGCGTGCGTGAGGAACGAGGAGATCGCACTCCGGTGGCGGCTCCGGGCGGTGGAGCACGCGTCGGCCTCCTCCAGCGCCGAGGCCAGCGCGCGGGGTGCCCCGTCGAAGCGCTCGGCGCGCGGCCTCAAGAACCCGGCCACCTCGGCCCGCTTGCCTGGCTCGCAGGCGACCGAGGCGGCGGCGGTGATGAGCCAGGTCCCCTCGTCGGCCCGCAGCCCTGGGGCCAGCAGGCTCCACTTCTCCACGAGGAAGCTCCAGGCCAGCCCGTGCGTGGCCCGGCCGGTGAGCATGCGAGCGAGGATGGAGCCGGTGTCGCGCAGGTCGGCGCCCGGGGCGACCACCAGCGCCAGCGCCTCACGGGCCAGGCCCGGGTCCTGGACGTTGCCGAGCACCGCGAGAAGCTTCCCCTTCTCGGTCCGGTCGGTGGTCCTGTCCGCCTCGACCACCATCCGCTCGAAGAGCGCCCTGTCGGCGCTCCGGGCCGCCACCGCGAGAGCCGGCCAGACCACCTCGGCCGGCACCTGCCGCCGGTCGGCGAGCCAGCGCCGCGCCAACGCTTGCGCCTCGCCGGCCAGCACCGACTCCTCACCCGGGCCGGCCACCAGCGGCAGGAGCTGGCGGCGCAGGGCGCGAGTCTCCTCGTCATCATCGAGGCGCGGCAGCCAGCCGAGCGCCCGGGCCCGCTCGCCCCAGGTGCGCCGCACCAGGCCGCGCCAGCGCGCCAGGTCGGCGTCGCCGAGCCGGCGGGGATCCATCAGCCCGGCCAGCCGGGTCGAACTCTGCACCAGCAGCCGATCCGCCTCCCTGGCAAGCGGCGCCACCAGCCCGAGCGCTTCGGCCATGGGGAGGTCACCACGCCGGGCCAGCAACTCGGCGTCGGTGGCGAGCGCCAGCTTCTCGGCCAGCGTGAGGTGGGGCAGGAGCGAAGGCAGCGCGGCTGGCGAGAGCGCCGTGAGGTAATAGCCGGCGCCCCCAGCGTTTGGCCAGAGCCAGTCCGGGCAGAAGGGTAGCGCCAGCTCGGCGTGCGGTCCGCCCATCAGGCCACAGACCGTCTCCTCGCGCTCACCAGCACCGGCCCGGACGCAGACCGGCACGGTCCAGCGGGTGGTCCGGTCCCGCCGCCCGGTGGCGAGGAAGCGCTCCTGCGTGAAGGAGACCGTGGCGCCCCCCTGGCCGCAGGTGGTGGTGGCCTTGAGGAGCGGCACCCCTGGCTGCTCGAGGAAGCCCTTGAAGGAGACCGCCACCGCCGGCCCGGCCGCCGCCGAGAGCGCCACCAAGAAGTCCTCGCTGGTGGCCACGCCGTGGGCCCGGGCGTCGAGGTGGGCCCGCACCACGCCACGCCAGCGCGCGGCGCCGAGGTAGGCCTCGTACATGGTCAGCAGCGAAGCCCCCTTCTGGTAGGTGATGCCGCCGTCGAAGGCGCCCTCGATGTCGTGGCGCGAGGTGACCGGTTGCCGCAGCCGCTTCGCCGACGGCAGCACGTCGGCGTCCAGCCCGCCCGCCCGCCGCGCCCAGCGCTCGGTCACCAGCGCCCGCCAGGCCGGCTCGAACCGCTCGGTGACGTTGGCGTCCTCCCAGGTGCCGAAGGACTCGTTGAGCCAGATGTCGTCCCACCAGGCGTGGGTGACCAGGTCGCCGTACCAGTGGTGCGCCAGCTCGTGGATGGCGATGTTGACGTACCGCTCGCGCCGTTCGCGCGTCTCCTCGGCCGGCGGGATGAGGGTGAGCGGCTGGCCGAGCGCCACCAGGCCGGGGTGCTCCATGGTCCCCCAGAAGCGCGGCACCACCGCCACGTCGCACTTCTCGTAGGGGTAGGGGCGGCCGATCTCGGCCTCCAGAGCATCGAGGATGCGCGGCGTCACCTCCACGGCGTAGCGGGTCTCGGCTCCGCGCCCCTTCGGCACCACGAAGCGGATGGGCACCCGGGCCGCGCCGCCAGTGCCGCCGTCGACGAGGTCGAAGGGCCCGACCACGAAGGCGACCAGGTAGGCCGGGAGCGGCCTGGTCTCCTCGAAGTCGATGCGGCGCAGCGCCCCCTCGGCGGTCTCGGCGGCGATGGGGCTGTTGGCCAGCGCCAGGTCGCCCTCCTTGACGCGGAGCGTGAGGCGCCAGGGGATCTTGGCGCCCGGTTCGTCGAAGCAGGGGAAGGCGCGGCGGGCGTCGGAGGGCTCGAAGAAGGTGTAGGCGTACCAGCGCTCGCCCTCGGCCACGGCGTAGATCCCGCGGGAGAGGGCACGGTCGAAGGCCCCGGAGAACTCCACCACCACCTCGACCGGGCCGGCCGGCGCCGGGGCCGGAAGCGCGAGACCGAGGAGTCCGCCGGGGGCGGTGAGGAGCTTCGCCGCCTTCCCTCCGACGGTGGCGCCGACGATCCGCAGCGCCTCGGCGTGGAGCCAGATGACCGAGGTGGGGGTGGAGAGCGCCACCTGGTAGCGGACCGTGCCGCGGTAACGCTCGCTGGCCGGGTCGGTGGTCAGCTCGATGACGCCGCGCAGCGGGCGGACGGTGGCGGGCAGCCGAAGCTGGGGCGGAGTGGTGGCGGGCGCCGCGGCGGGCCGCGCCTTGGCTGGGGAGCGAGCTGGCGCGGTGGAGGTGGCGCTGGAGAGGAGCAGCGCGGCGGCGAGTGGGAGGAGCATTCGCCCTTACCAGTGCCCCGACCCAGGCATGCCGCCGGGTCAGGGAAGACGCTTCAAGGAGACCCTGCCTCGTTACCCAACCCTGCCTTGTTGCCCAGCCCTGCCTTGTTGCCCAGCCCTGCCTCGTCGCCTAGCAACGACTCGGTGAAGCGCCGGTCCATGCCCTTGATGTGGCTGGTGAGCCACTCCTCGACCCACGAGATCATCGGGAGCAGGTCGGTGGCCGGATTCGACTCGAAGCGGGCCCGCACCTCGGC
Source organism: Anaeromyxobacter sp. (assembly GCA_031427995.1). Taxonomy (GTDB): domain Bacteria; phylum Myxococcota; class Myxococcia; order Myxococcales; family Anaeromyxobacteraceae; genus JADKCZ01. The sequence continues at coordinate 9,968 of JANPOM010000012.1, forward strand.
GAGCTGGTCCAGCAGCTTGCGGTGTTCCTCCACGTGGAAGCCGTACTGGTCATAGGCGTCGAGCCGCATCATCAGCTCCTCGCTCATGAAGTGGACGTTGGAGGTGTCCTCCAACCGCCGCAGCATCTCGGCGATCACGGCCTGCTCGCGCCCGGTCTCGACCGCCTCGCGAAGCACCGCCACCAGTCGGCCCTGCAGCGCGTGCTCCGAGTCGATGGTGGCGACCCCGAGCTGCTGCTCCTTCTCCCAGGCGGTCTTCGTCGGCTCCATGGCGGTCTCCATGACTCGCGCTCCATTCACTCGACCCGCGACGGGACGTTACCACGTGACCGGGGCGCGCGGCCGCTGAGACCAGAAGGTGATCGGGTAGGACACCGGCCACCGGTGTGGTAATCGGATCCCGCCGCTGGGATCCCGGACGGCGGGATCTCTCTTTCCGGCGTGGGAGCGAAGGAGCGCGCGTGGCCCGCATCAGCGTCATCGGAATCGGCAACGTCCTCGAGGGCGACGACGCCATCGGCCCGACCGTGGTCCGCGTCTTCGAGGCCCGCTACCAGGTGGCGGAGGACGTCACCGTCATCGACGGCGGCACCCCCGGCCTCGACCTGACCGCCTACATGATGGGGCTGGAGGGGCTGGTGGTGGTCGACGCCATCAAGACCAGGGGTGGCGTGGCCGGCGAGGTGAAGGTCCTCGACAAGAAGGGGATCCTCAACCGCGGCCCAATGGTGGCCTTGAGCCCGCACGAGCCGGGGCTGCGCGAGTCGATCCTCCACGCCGAGTTCCAAGGGGTCTCGCCGCCGGTCATCAAGCTGGTCGGAGTGGTGGCCGGCTCGATCGAGTTCGGTTGCCGGCTCACCCCCGAGGTGCGCGGCGCCATCGACGGAGCCGTCGAGGCGGTCCGGTTGGCGCTGGCCGGCATGGGCGTGGCCGCGCTGAAGCGCGAGCCGCCGCTCCCGCCCGACCTCTGGTGGGAATGACCCCGTCCACTTCGCCCCCCGGAGCCATGGTCGGCCGCCGCCTTCGGGTGGCCGGGACGGTGCAGGGGGTCGGCTTCCGCCCCTTCGTCTTCCGCGCCGCCGAGAAGCTCGGCCTCACCGGCCGGGTCTGGAACGACGGCGGCGGCGTCACCATCGAGGCCTTCGGCTCCGCCTCGCGCCTCGACGAACTGGCCCGGCTCATCGAGGCCTCCCCGCCACCAGCCGCCCGGGTCGAGCGGCTCACCGTCAGCCCCCTCCCCGGCCTGCCGCCGGCCGGCTTCGAGATCGCCCCCAGCGTGGCCGGTGGGGTGCCGAGCGTCGCCATCGGCGCCGACCTCGCCACCTGCGACGCCTGCGTCCGCGAGGTGGCCGACCCGGCCGATCGCCGCTACCGCTACCCGTTCACCAACTGCACCGACTGCGGGCCGCGCTTCACGATCGCCCTCGGCGTCCCCTACGACCGCCCCGCCACCACCATGGCCGCATTCACCATGTGTGAAGCCTGCGCGGCGGAATACCATGACCCGCGCGACCGGCGCTACCACGCCCAGCCCAACGCCTGCCCGGCCTGCGGCCCACGCCTCACCCTGCTCGACGCCGGAGGGAGCCCGCTCCCCGGCGACCCGCTGGAGCTGGCTGGGGAGGCGCTGCGGGAGGGCCGACTGCTGGCGGTGAAGGGGCTGGGCGGTTACCACCTCTGCTGCGACGCCACCTCGAGCGCCACGGTGGCCGAGCTGCGGCGGCGCAAGCGGCGCGACGAGAAGCCGTTGGCGGTGATGGTGGCGAGTCTCGCGGCGGCGGCGGCGGTGGCCGATCTGGAGCCTGCCGAGGTGACGCTGCTCGCCTCGGTGGAGCGCCCCATCGTCCTCTGCCGGCGCCGCCTCGACGCGGCGCTGGCGCCCGGGCTGGCCCCGGGCAACCCGCGGCTCGGTCTCATGCTCCCCTACACGCCGCTCCACCACCTGCTGCTCGCCGAGGCGGGGCGGGCCCTGGTGATGACCAGCGGCAACCTCTCCGAGGAGCCCATCGCCTTCGACGACGCCGACGCCCTTGCCCGGCTCGCCCCGGTGGCCGACCTCTTCCTCACCCACGACCGGCCCATCGCCTCGCGCTGTGACGACTCGGTGGCCCGGGTGGTGGCGGGGCGGCCGCTGCTGCTGCGCCGCGCCCGCGGCTGGGTGCCGCGGCCGGTGCGCCTGAAGCGCCGCTTCGCCTCGCCCACCCTGGGCGTCGGCGCCCAGCTCAAGAACGCCTGCTGCCTCGGGCGCGGCGACGAGGCGACGCTCGGGCCGCACGTCGGCGACCTCGACAACCTCTCCACCTACGCCGCCTTCGAGGCGGCGGTGGCGCGGCTCGAGGCCTTCCTCGACTTCCGGCCCGAGGTGATCGGCTGCGACCTGCACCCGCTCTACCTCTCGACCCGCTACGCCCGCGAGCGGGCCGCCGCGCTGGGAGTTCGGCTGGTGGAGGTGCAGCACCACCACGCCCACGCCGCCTCGGCCATGGCCGAGCACGGGCTCTCCGGCCCGGTGCTGGCGCTCTGCTGGGACGGCACCGGCCTCGGCAGCGACGGCACCGCCTGGGGCGGCGAGCTGCTGCTCTGCTGGCCCGCCAGGTTCGAGCGGCTGGCCAGCTTCCGCCCGCTCCCCCTCCCCGGCGGCGACCGGGCCATCCAGGAACCATGGCGGGTGGCGCTGGCGGCCCTCGTCGACGCCTTTGGAGCCGAGCCGCCGCTCGACCTGCCGCTCTTCGCCGCGGTGCCGGCCGCGGAGCTGGAGGTGGCGCGCCGCATGGTGGCGGGGCGCTTCAACGCGCCGCTGGCCCACGGCGTCGGCCGGGTCTTCGACGCCGCCGCGGCCCTCACCCTGGGCCGCCCGGTGGCCCGCTACGAGGGGCAGCTGGCGCTCTCGCTCGACGGCGCCGTCGACGAATCTCTGCTGGCGTCCGGGGCAGCTCCGTTCCCGTTCGAGCTCGACCGCTCTGGCGAGCTCCCGCAGGTTGACCTGCGGCCGCTCTGGCGGGCGCTGGTGGGGGAGCTGCGGGCCGGGAGCGCGCCCGGGCTCATCGCCACCCGCTTTCACGCCACCCTGGCGACGGCCGGAGCCGAGCTGGTCCGTGACGCAGCCGGACGCGTTGGCGGCCTGCCGGTGGTGCTGACGGGCGGTTGCTTCCAGAACGCCCATTTAGCTGAGAGGGTCGGGCGTGAACTCGCGGGTTCGTTCAGGGTATATCTGCACGGTCAGGTCCCGCCCGGCGATGGCGGCCTGGCGCTCGGCCAGGCTCTCGTCGCCGACGCCGTGGCGCGCGGGGCGTAGCGAAGGGAGCAGCTCATGTGTCTCGGAGTTCCCGGCAAGGTGCTGGCCATCGAAGGCATGGTGGCGACCGTCGACTTCTTCGGCGTCAAGAAGGAGCTGCGGCTCGACATCGTCGACGAGCCGGTCACCGTGGGTGACTACGTGCTCAACCACGTCGGCTACGCCATCCGCCGCATCCCCCCAGAGGAGACGCTGGCCCTCTTCGAGCAGATTCTCGACATCAGCGGCGCTCGCGAGGACCTGATGGCGCTCGACGTGCAGGGCGAGATCGCCGCCGGCAAGGCGACGGCCTAGTGCCCCTCCCCAGGCGAGATGGCGTGACGAGAGAGCCGCGACCGAAGCGAGGCTGGCGCCCGAGGAGGGAGCAGCGGAAGCGTAGTAGATCTACACTGAGCAGCGGACCGACGAGGCCGCCTGCCGCAGCGAGAGGATCGGCTCTCGCAGTAGTCATCTCGCCCGGGGCGGGGCACTAAGGCGCGCGCCATGGCCAAGGACCTGACCCAGGAGCTCAAGTTCCGCGACCCGGCCAAGGCCCGGGCGCTGGCCGAGGCCATGCAGCGCAACCTCGACGCCATCGGGCGCGAGGTCTCGGTGATGCACGTCTGCGGCAGTCACGAGCAGGCCATCGCCCGCTTCGGCCTGCGGGCGGTGCTGCCGAAGCAGCTCAAGCTCATCATGGGGCCGGGCTGCCCGGACTGCGTCACCGACGGTCCGGAGGTGGACGAGGCGGTGGCGCTGGCCGGCCAGGGCGTCCACCTCTGCACCTACGGCGACATGCTGCGCCTCCCCGGCACCTCCCGCTCGCTGGCCGACGCCCAGGCCGATGGAGGCAAGGTCCACGTCGTCTACTCGATCGACCAGGCCGTCGAGCTGGCGAGGCAGCACCCGGCCGAGGAGGTGGTCTTCTTCGCCTCCGGCTTCGAGACCACCGCGGTGGCCACCGCCGCCGCGGCCCTGGCGCAGCCGCCGAAGAACTTCTCCATCCTCTCGGTGCACAAGTACGTGCCGGCCGCCATGGACCTGGTCGCCGAGTCGAAGCAGACGAAGATCGAGGGCTTCATCGCCGCCGGCCACGCCGCCATCATCACCGGCTGGGGGATCTTCGAGCCCTTCGCGAAGAAGACCAACACGCCGGTGGTGGTGGCCGGCTTCGAGCCGCTCGACGTGCTGGCCTCGATCGTCAAGCTGACCGACCTGATCCGCGAGCGGAAGGCCGAAGTCTTCAACGCCTATCCACGTTGCGTGACCAGGGAGGGGAGCCAGCCGGCACAGAAGGTGCTCTGGAGGGTCTTCGAGGCCCGCACCGGGAAGTGGCGCGGCATCGCCGATGTGCCGAGGGGGAACCTCGATCTCAGGCCGGAGTTCGCCGCCCTCGACGCTCGCCAGCGCTTCCGCATCGACACCGCCCCGGTCCGCGACGAGGCGGCCTCCGGGCTGGAGCGCGATTGCATCTGCGGCACCATCATGATGGGGCTGGCCAGCCCGCATGACTGCACCATCTTCGGAAAGGCCTGCGTCCCGGAGTCGCCGGTGGGAGCCTGCATGGTCTCCTCCGAGGGGACCTGCCGCATCTGGCACACCTATGGCGGCGCCCCGGACCTGCGCGGCGTCGGCCTGCCGGCCACCTGACGAGCGAGGAGCGCGATGGAGAAGGTGGTCCAGAAGATCGGGCTGAAGCACGGGTCGGGCGGGCGCGCCATGCGCCAGCTCATCGAGGAGGTCTTCCTCGAGCTGGCCTCTCCGGTGGACGGCATCGGCCTCGCCGCCCTCGACGACGGCGCCGCGCTGCGCATCGGCGACCAGTGGCTGGTGGTGACCACCGACTCTCACGTGGTCCACCCCATCTTCTTCCCGGGCGGCGACATCGGCCGCATCAGCGTCTCCGGCACCGTCAATGACCTGGCCATGATGGGCGCCACCGAGCCCATGGGGCTCACCTGCGCCGTGATCCTCGAGGACGGCTTCCGGCGCGCCGATCTCGAGCGGATCCGCGACTCGATGAAGGCGGCCGCGCTGGAGGCCGGCGCCCCCTTCGTCACCGGCGACACCAAGGTGGTGGGACGTGGCGAGGTGGACGGCATCTTCATCAACACCACCGGCGTGGCGCTGACCCGGCGGGTGGTCACCGACGCCGGGCTTCGGCCCGGCGACCTGCTCATCGTCACCGGCCACATCGGCGACCACGGCATGGCCATCATGTCGAAGCGCCACGACCTCGGGTTGCAGGGCGACCTGCGCTCCGACGTGGCCCCCATCAACGGGCTGATCCGGGCGGCGCTGGCGGCCGGCGGCGAGGACGTGGTGGCCATGAAGGACCCGACCCGCGGCGGCGTGGCCGGCTCGCTCCACGAGATGGCGGCCAAGGGCAAGGTCGGGGTCCTCATCGACGAGCAGGCGGTCCCGGTTCGCGACCAGGTGCGCGCCGCCAGCGACATGCTCGGCATCGATCCCCTGCTGGTGGCCAACGAGGGCAAGGCGGTCATCGGGGTGCGCGCCGCCTCGGCCGGGAAGGTGCTGGCGGCGCTGCGGGCCCACCCGCTCGGCCGCGACGCTGCGATCTTCGCCCGCGCCATCGCCGAGCGGCCCGGCTCGGTGATCCTCGACACCGGCCTCGGCAAGCGGCTGCTGGCCGAGCCCGAGGGCGAGCTGCTCCCCCGCATCTGCTGAGCGAAGCCCGGGATCCACATGCACGAGTACTCGCTGGTCGGAGCGCTCATCTCCCGGGTCGAGGCCGAGGTCCGGCGGCGGGGCGCGCTCAAGGTCCACGGCCTCTCGGTACGCCTCGGCGAGTTGGCCGGCGTCGACGCCGGGCTCTTCCTGACCGCCTACGACACCTTTCGCGCCGGCACCGTCTGCGCCGAGGCCCGGCTCACACTGAAGCAGGTCCCGGCCAGCTGGTCCTGCCCGAAGTGCCGGGCCGCCATCCCTCGCGGCGCCGCGTTGCGCTGCCCGGCCTGCACCGAGCCGGCCCGCCTCGACGACGGCGGCGACGCCCTCACCCTCGACGGAATCGACCTGGAGGTGCCCTAGTGACCCTCCCCACGCAGGATGACGTCACGAGAGCGTCGAGACCGAAGCGAGGCTGGCGCCCGAGAAGGGAGCAGCGGAAGCGTAGTAGATCTACGCTGAGCAGCGGACCGACGAGGCCGCCTGCCGCAGCGAGCGGATCGGCGCTCGCAGCAGTCATCTTGCGTGGGGAGGGGCACTGCGATGTGCACGACCTGTGGTTGCGGTGACACCGCGCTGGTGCCGGTGGAACTGCACGAGAAGATCCTGGCCGGCAATGACCGGGCCGCGAAGCACAACCGCGAGCACTTCCTCGAGGCCGGCGTGCTGGCCCTCAACCTGATGGGCTCTCCCGGCGCCGGAAAGACGGCCGTGCTCGAGGCCACCGCCCGGGCCGCCGCGTCGAAGGGCTGGCGGCTCGGCGCCGTCTCGGCCGACCTCGCCACCGACAACGACGCGGTCCGGCTCTCCAGGGCCGGCATCCCCTCGCACGCCATCACCACCGGGCAGGCCTGCCACCTCGACGCCGACCTGGTCCACCGCTCGCTGCACGGCATCCCCTGGCAGAGCACCGACATCTTCTTCATCGAGAACGTCGGCAACCTGATCTGCCCGGCCATCTACGACCTCGGACAGGCCGCCAACGTGGTGGTGCTCTCGGTCACCGAGGGCGAGGACAAGCCGCTCAAGTACCCGACCATGTTCCTGGCCGCGGACCTGGTCATGGTCTCGAAGTGCGACCTGCTCCCGCACCTCGACTTCGACATGGGGGCGCTCGACGACGCGCTGGCCCGGGTCATGCCGAAGCCGCGGGTGCTCAAGGTCTCGGCGCGCAGCGGCGAGGGGCTCGACCGCTGGGTGGCCTGGCTGGAGGAGCAGCGGCTGAAGCACGGCCTGCTCGGCAAGGTGGCCGGGCTGGGCGGTCACACGCACCACCTGGCCAGGTCCTAGCGGGCCGGTGCCGGCCGGTGCCGGTCGCGGCCGCCAGCTTGAGCAGTGCGTTCTCGAAGGCCTCGAACCCGTCGAAGATCACGACCCCGGGAGCGGTTGCGGGACCGGAACCAGGTCCCCGGCGTCAGGCATCACCAGCACCCGCCCCCGCCCGCCGATCAGTCGGGCCGCCTCGGCCACGGCCGCCTCCAGCGAGGCCGCATGACGGGCGTAGGTCTGTCGCACGGTCGCCTCGGCCAGCCCCGAGACCAGCAGCAGCGTGTAGCGCTCCGGCAGGAAGCGCCGGACCCCGAGCGCGAAGATCGCCTCGTTGACGGTCGTGAGCGGTCCGGTCCCGCCAGGGCACTCGGCGGCCAGGATCACCACGCCGCCGTCCCGCAGCAGCAGCCCCGCCGGCGGCACCAGCTTGGAGGCCTGGTAGAGGCTCCCCGAGACCGGCAGCGGCGCCGAGACCACCACCAGCGGCGCCGGAACGGCTCGCACCTCGACCCAGCGCTCGAGCTGCCGCACCCCCTCGCGGTGGGCCAGCACGATGTCGCCGGCCACCGCGCCGGTGATGACTCCGCCCGCCTCCACCACGTTGAGCATGAAGGTGTCGCGCCCCAGCCTCCGGGCCGCCTCCTCGAGATCCTCGCGGCACGGGTTGCCATCGGCCCGCCCCAGCGTGCTGCCCGGGTCGGCCTTGAGCAGGTGGTTCTGGCGGATGTCGGCCTCGGCCCCCAGCCCCGGAAAGATCCCCTTGGTGCCGCCGCCGTAGCCGGCGAAGTAATGCGGCTTGATCCGGCCGGTGGTGACGATCAGGTCGGCCTCCACCAGGCAGCGGTTGACGCGCAGCCGCGTGCCGCGAGAAGTCCGCCCCACCTCCACCAGCTGTGCCTCGTCGCGTGAGTCGTGGTTCACGACCCGGTGGCGCCGCAGCACCTCGGCCGGCAGCCCCAGTTCCTCCAGCGGCCCGGGCTGGTGCGTCCCGTTGGCCACCGCCAGCGTGACCTGGTCGTCGGCCAGCGCACCCAGCTCGGCCCGCACCGCCGCGAAGAGCTCGGCCCGCGGCTCGTGGCGCGAGCCATCGGAGACGATCACCACCGCCCGCGTCTTGGCTGTCGCCAGCTGGCGCAGCGGCCGGCTGCCCACCGGGTGCGCCAGCGCCTCGGCCAGCCCAGCCCGGAGATCGGCCAGCGGCGGCGGCGCGGGCGGCGCCAGCACCTCGGCCACCAGCCCCGGAGGCAGCGTCAGCGGCAGCGGCCGCAGGCCGTACCCGAGCTCGATCACGCCAGCTCCGCGGTCTCCACCGGCGCCGGCCCGACCGCCTCTGGCGGCAGCGTCGCCACGAAGGCGGCGCGCACCCGGTCGCGCAGCGTGCCGGCGTCGGCTTGGGTCATTCCCTCGGTCGAGATGGGCGGGAGGATATGGGCCACCGCGTAGCAAGGCCCCAACACCGCCGCCCCCTTCTGGAATCCGGCCGCCGTGCCCGACACCACCACCGGCAGCACCGCCACGCCGGCGTCGATGGCGAGCCGGAAGGCCCCCTTCTTGAACGGCGCCAGCCGCGCGTCCCTGGAGCGGGTCCCCTCCGGGAAGATCATCACGCTCATGCCGCGCCTCAGGTAGGCCTTGGCCTTGGCGACTGCCTCGCCGCCGCTCTCCGAGTCGCCGCGCCGCACCGCGATGTCACCGGTGAGCCGCAGCATCTGGCCGATCCAGGGGACCTTGAAGAGCTCCTCCTTGATGACCCACTTCATCTCGTGCGGCAGGCGGGAGAGCAGCACGATGTCGAGCAGTGACTGGTGATTGGCCACCACCACGAACGGTCCGCCCTCGGCCGGCCAGGTTCCCTCGACACGGAACTTCCAGGGCCGGTAGCAGTGGCCGAGCAGGACACCGATGAAGCGGAGGAACTTCCCCGGCACCACCACGTTGCGGTCGAACGGCCGCGTCACCACCCAGAGCAGCAACTGGATGGGCAGGCCGAGCAGCAGGATGGCGGCCGCCGCGGCCCAGCCGAGGTACTCGTTGAGCTTGTTCACGCGCCCAACCTACAGCGGCGGACGCGACAGGTGGTAGTCGGTGCGCCGCTGCAGCCAGGCCCCGGTGGAGAGCAGGCGGGCCTCGGCGAGCGGCGGCCCCACCAGCTGCAGCGAGATCGGCAGCCCCTCCACGAAGCCCATGGGGAGCGCCAGCGCCGGCAGGCCGCAGACGTTCCCGGCGGCGCCGAGCGGGTCCGGAAAATCGAGCGCGGCGTCGAAGTTCTCATCGACCCTGGGTGGGGCCACAGGCAGGTTGGGAGCCAGAACCAGGTCGTACCGCTCGAAGAAGCGGGCCATGGCCCGCTGGGCCTCACCGCGCACTCGCATGGCGCGGACGTAGTCGGCCGAGCTGGCACGCGGGAGGTAGTCCTCGGGTGAGCGGGTCCGGTGCGAGCGGTCGGCCAGCTCACGGGTCCGCCCGCTCCGGATCAGCTCCTCGAAGGCGCTGGCCGCCTCGGCCTCCAGGAAGAGCTGCGCCAACGGCTCCCAGGGAAGCGCCGGCAGCGTGACCGGCTCGAGCAGCGCGCCGCCCTCGCCGAGCAGCCCCTTCATCCTCTCGAAGGCCGCCACGGTACCCGGGGGGATCAACGCCGCAGGCACCTCCTCGAAGCCGAGTACGGCCACCCGCAGCCCGGGGGTCAGCTCGGCCCGCACCCGCGGCAGGGCGGGCGGGGCCTGGATCGAGGAGGGGTCGCGCGGGTCCTCGCCGGCCAGCGCCGAGAGGACCAGCCCGCAGTCGATGGCGCTGCGCGCCAGCGGCCCGAGCTTGTCGAGCGTGAAGGAGAGCGGCATGGCGCCGAAGCGGGAGAGCACGCCGTAGGTGGGGCGCAGTCCGGTGACGCCGCAGAAGGCGGCCGGGCAGGTGATCGAGCCCCAGGTCTCGGAGCCGATGGCGAACGGGACCAGCCCGGCGGCCACCGCCGAGGCGGAGCCGGAGGAGGAGCCCCCGGCCCAGCGGGTGAGATCCCATGGGGTGCGGCACGGCCCGAACAGCGAGGCCTCGCCGGTGTGGTAGCCGAGCCCGCCGGCCAGCTCGATCATCGAGAGCTTGGCGCAGAGCACGGCGCCGGCGGCGTCGAGGCGCGTCACCACGGTGGCGTCCTCGGTTGGGACCCGCCCGGCGAAGGGGCGCGCTCCCCAGGTGGTCGGGATCCCCTTGGTGTCGATGAGGTCCTTGAGCCCATAGGGCATGCCGTGCAGCGGCCCCCGCCATGCGCCGCGCGCCAGCTCGGCCTCGGCGGCCCGCGCCTGCTCGAGCGCCTTCTCGGCGGTGAGGGTGATGACGGCGCCGAGCCGCGGCCCGAGCCGCTGCAGCCGCGCCAGGAAGCTCTCGGTGAGCGCCACCGGCGAGAGCTCGCGCGTCCGCAGCTTCTCGGAGAGCGCGGCGACGCCGGAGTAGAGGAGGTCGTCGGGGAGCAGGCTCACGGCGCCACCCCTCCGTCCCTTGACCGTGGCGCGCTCACCCGCACCTGCCGCGGCCGCCCAGGGCCCGGAAGATCAGCGCCGGCTCGACCCGGTTGTCGAGCGGCACGGCGCGGAGCGCGGCGAGCGGATCGCCGGCGGCGGCCGGGGTGGAGGGGCCGGCCGAGGGCTGGCGGGCCGGGCCGGCGCCGAGC
>JANPOM010000013.1:0-2455 GCA_031427995.1 Anaeromyxobacter sp.
CTCGGGGCGCTCCCCGGTCTGCTCCTGCTCCTCTCCTCCCGCACCGGTCCGTTGGCGCTGGTCGGCGCGCTGGGCGCGGTGCTGGGCGGGCTGGTGCTCTTCCTGGTCGCCCTGCTCCGCACCTTCCTGGCCCCGGTGGCGGTGGCGGTGGAGGGGCTCGGCCCCTGGGGGGCGCTGCGCCGCTCGGTGCGGCTCATGGGGCCGCGGCCGGGCCAGGCGGTGCTGGAGCGCCCCGGGGTCCGCGCCTCGCTGCTGCTCTTCACCACCTTCGTGCTGATGCTGGCGGTCAACGGACTGGCCGGCCTGCCGCGGGCGCTGGCCAGCAGCGTGGGCGGCGGCGGGTCCCTCCCCTTCCTGCCCGGGGCCCTGCCGCTCCCGGTCGAGCTCGGGCTCTCGCTCTTCGAGCTGGTGGCCGGCGCCGCGCTCCAGCCCTTCTCGCTGGCGGTGACGGTGGTCTTCTACTTCGAGCGCCGGGCGCGGACCGAGGGACTCGACCTGGCGGCCTGGGCGGCGCGGCTGGAGCTGGCCACGCGAGGGGCGCCGTGAGCGCGGCCGGGCTGCTCGCCTCCGAGGCCGATCGGGCGGCGCTGGCCGAGGTGCTGGCCGGGCCGGACTTCCAGGCCCAGCGCTGGCGGGGCGAGGAGCTGCGCCGCTGGCTCGCCCATGCCTGGGAGCGGCTCACCGAGCTGCTCGGCACCGCCGAGGCCGAGCAGTGGGCCGGGCTGGGCCGCATCGTCTTCCTCGCGAGTGTCGCGGTGGCCGCGCTGCTGCTCTGGCGGGCCGCCCGCCAGCGCCGGGTGCGAGGCGGGCCGGCGGCAGGGACTGGCCCGACCCCAGCGCTGGTGGCGCTGGCCGAGCCTCGGGTGGTGGTGGCCGACGCCGAGCGGGCGCTGGCCGCGGGCGAACTCTCCGGGGCGGTGCGACTCGCCTTCCTGGCCGCGGTCGCCGCGACGCGGCGGCGGCTCCCCCTCGGTCGGATCGACGCGCTCACAGGAAGCGAGCTGGCGGGCCGGCTGGCCGATGACGGCTTCACCCGCCTGGTCCGGCTCCACGAGCGGACCGTCTTCGGCCGGAGGCCGGTGACCACCGCCGAGGCGGTCGCGGCGCTGGCGGTGGCGACCGGACTGGCCGCCGGGAGCGAGGTGGCACCGTGAACCGCGCCGGACCGCTGCTGGCCGGCCTGTTCGGCGTGGCGCTGCTGCTGGTGGCGGTGGTGGCCACGCCACCCCGGAGCGACGCGTCGCTGGCTCGCCTGCCTTCGACCGAGTCGACCGGAGGGGCCGGGGTCGGAGCGGCGGCCCGCTGGCTGGCGGCGACCGGGCGCCGATTCCACCGGCTCGGGCCAGGCGACGACGACCCGGCGCGCGGGGAGACCTGGCTGCTGCTGGCCCCGGCCCGGCCACTCGACGAGCCGGCGGTGACGGCGCTGCTCGGGCGGGCCTGGGAGGGCGGCCTGGTGGTCTGGGCACTCGGCAACGGCGGGGAGGCCGCGCAGCCGGCGCTGGCGAGGCGACTCTCGGTCCGGTCGCTTCCCGGCGGCGAGGAGCGCTCGGCCGGGCCGCTCGTCCCCCACCCGCTCTTCGACGGCCTCTCGCTGCGCGTGGGTGGCGCCGCGGTGACCTCCGGCTCCCCGGGCGCCATCCCGGTGCTGGGCGAGGCCGACCGGCCCGCGGCGGTCTCGATCCCGATGGGTCGCGGCGAGCTGCTGCTGCTGGCCGGCACCGAGTTGCTCGACAACCGCCACATCGACAAGCAGGGGTCCCTCTCGCTCTGGGTGAGGCTGGCGGCCCTGGGACCGATCGCCTTCGACGAGCGCCACCTGCGCGGCGCCCGCCCGGCGAGCGGCGCCGGGACACCGCCCGGCCTGTCGCTCGGGATCCAGCTGGGACTGGTGGTCCTGCTGCTGGCGGCGGCGCTCTTGCCACGGCTCGGCGCGGTCCGGCCACCGCCGCTCGAGGCGGCCGGGCGGACCACCCGCGACTACCTGGCCTCGCTGGCCGAACTCTACCGGCGCGCCGGGGCCGAGGAGGAGCTGGCGGCGGCCACCTGGCGGCGGCTGCGCCAGCGGCTGGAGGTCCAGGCCGGGGTGGGCGCCTCGCTCCCGGGCGAAGAGGCGGCGGTGTGGCTCGAGCTTCGCCAGTGGATCGGCTGGCTCTGGCCCTACGCCGCGATGGCTTGGTTGTTGACACGGCTGGCGCGGCGGGACAGTGAGTAGCGCCACCTACAATCGGCGCATGAGTTCGAGCTACTACCAGCGGCACATTTTTTTCTGTCTCAACCAGCGTCCCAACAACGAAGCCTGCTGCATGCAGCACGATGCGCAGGCCGGCTTCGACCACTGCAAATCGCGCGTCAAGGCCGCCGGCATCAACGGCCCCGGCGGTGTGCGCGTGAACAAGGCCGGTTGCCTGGACCGCTGTGCCGGCGGGCCGGTGGCGGTGGTCTACCCGGACGC
>JANPOM010000014.1:0-2591 GCA_031427995.1 Anaeromyxobacter sp.
CACCCATGCACAACGTAGCGCGCGGCGACGTGGCGGTGCGCACCAACCAAGTCACAGGCAGCACCGATGAAGTCCGCGAAGGCTCCATGTTGCTCATCCCCGGCCTCCACGCCGCAGCGGCCCCCGCGAAGCGATTCCTGCAGCCGTCAAACGCGCCGTCTGGGCCCGCGATGGCGGTCACTGCAGCTGGCCGATTGACGGTGGCGGCACCTGCGGCTCGACCCACCGGCTCGAGCTCGACCACGTCATCCCTTGGGCCGAGTGGGGACCGTCCACGGTGGAGAATCTTCGAGTCGTCTGCCATTTATGCCGCGAGCGGCATAAGTGGCATTATGCCGAGTCCCGGATTATGCCGCGTGTGCTCACGGAGTCGCTGGCGCGCAGGGAGATGGACGCGCAGCACGCGGCATAATCCGGGACGTTCAATCGGAGCATTCTGTCCTCTTCGCGGCATTTTGCCGTCGGGGAGGCACGCATGTTCGATCCAGCGTCAGTCAGGGTTCGGGGGCCGCTTCAGGTACACGTGGCTGGGTTCTGGGTGGCGCTGCTGAGGCAGGGCTACACGCCGTTGTCGGCGAGTAATCTACTCCGGGTGACCGCCCACCTCGGCCGGTGGCTCAAGGCCAATGGGCTGGCGCTCGTCGAGGTCAGCGAGGAGATCGCCGCTGCTTTCCTGCGCCACCGTCGTCGGCTCGGCTACACGCACCTTTTCACGCGACGTGCCCTTGAGCCTCTCCTGAGCTACCTGCGCGGGATTGGTGCCATTCCCCTGCCCACGCCCGTCATCGACCAGTCCCCTGCCGGTCGATTCATCACGGAGTACGCGGCGTACCTTCGGCAAGAGCGGGGTCTCGTTGCGATCACCGTCCGTGGGTACACAGAGTTAGCGACTCAGTTCTTGCGCGAGGAGCTTCCTCGCCTGGAGTGGGACCGGCTGACCGCGACTTGGGTCACGAGCTTCGTCCTGCGCCGCGCGCGCCAGTCGAAGTGCATCGCCACGTCCAAGCTGGTTGTGACACGGCTCCGATCGCTGCTGCGATACCTCCATCTCCGTGGAGTAATCGACAAGGACTTGTCCGGCTGCGTGCCGGCGGTGGCCGGGTGGCGTCTCGCCGGTCTCCCCAAGGGACTCGAGGCGAGCCAGATCGCCATCCTTCTGTCTTCCTTCAACCGTTCGCCCACCGGTCTCCGCGACTCGGCGATCGTTCTGCTGCTGCTTCGGCTCGGGCTGCGCGCTGCGGAGGTGGCCGCGCTCTCGCTCGACGACGTGGATTGGCGGGCGGGCGAGATCTCGGTGCATGGCAAGGGTCGGCACGAGAGCCGACTTCCTCTACCGAAGGATGTTGGCCGGGCTCTCGGGGCCTACTTGCGACGTGGTCGGCCTCACTTGGGCACGCGCAGCCTCCTCCTGCTCAGCAGAGCGCCGTACAGCGGGATTCGGTCATGCACGGTCACCAGCGTCGCTCAGCGCGCCCTGCGGCGCGTAGGCGTCTTCGTGGGCGGCGCCCACCTGCTGCGACACACCGCAGCCACGCAACTCCTCCGCCACGGCGCGTCGCTCCCCGAAATCGCTCATGTGCTTCGCCACCGGCACCTCGACACGACCGCCATCTACGCAAAGGTGGATCTCGCTTCGCTAAGCGCCTTGGCGCAGCCGTGGCCGGGAGGTGCGCCATGAGCCCCGCGGACCTCCTGCGTTCGGTGGAGGAGTACCTCGCGCTCCGCCGCGCACTCGGGTTCAAGCTGCGTCACGAGACCTGGTTCCTGCCCAACTTCGTCGCCTTCCTGGCTGAGCACGGGAGCACGGTCATCACCACGGAGTTGGCCGTGCGCTGGGCGCAGCTGCCCACCGGCACCACCCTCGGCTGGTGGGCGCACCGGCTCAGCTCGGTCCGCTCGTTCGCCAAGCACCGCCGCGCGTTCGATCCCCGCACCGAAGTGCCCCCGCCCGACATCATCACGTACCGCGCACATCGGCGCACGCCGCACCTCTACACGACCCCAGAGATCGCCACGCTCTTGCAACTGGCGTCCAACCTCTCGGGACCGATGCGCTCGACGGCGTACTCGGCGCTCATCGGGCTCCTCGCCTCCACGGGCATGCGGGCTGGAGAGGCGCTCGGGCTCGACGACGACGACATCGACTGGCGTCGGTCGCTGCTGACCATACGACACGCCAAGTTCTTGAAGGCCCGGCTGGTCCCGGTCCACCCATCCACGCTCGCTGCGCTTCGAGCCTACGTCGCCCAACGCGACCATCTGCTTCCCCGCCGCCGCGGGCCGGCGCTCTTCGTTTCGGGCGTCGGCGCGCGCATCCATCACCAGAATTTCAATCGCGTCTTCATCCGCTTGGTTCGGCTCTCGGCCATAGGCTGTCCTGCCGGGCGCCCTCGGATCCACGATCTGCGTCACACCTTCGCGATGAGGACCCTGCGCGACTGGTACCGATCCGGTCTCGACGTCGAGCGCCGCTTGCCCGTTCTCTCGACCTACCTTGGCCACGTGAGCCCGAGCAGCACGTTGATGCAGGGCGGCAACAACCTGCACCGTAACGTGATTTTCCGCGACGGGATCGACAAGGTCAGCCAGAT
>JANPOM010000015.1:0-5301 GCA_031427995.1 Anaeromyxobacter sp.
CGGCGGTCTCGATGACCACGCCGACGCCCCAGGCGCGCTGGGCGCGGTGGACGATCTTCTGGCCTTGCTTGAATGCCATTTTGGCCGGTTGGTACCATCTGCGGCGTGATCCGACAAGGAACCGGGAAGGCCTGCGACCTCGGGGGGTTCTAGCGCATCCCCGACGTTGACAGGGGGGTACCCTGCGGGCTAGATACCGTCCCGCTTTCGCTCTGGGCGGATAGCTCAGGGGTAGAGCGTCGCCCTTACAAGGCGAGGGTCGCAGGTTCGAAACCTGCTCCGCCCACTACTCTCTCTGGGGTGTTAGTTAAGTCGGTTATAACGCCAGCCTGTCACGCTGGAGGCCGCGGGTTCGAGCCCCGCACACCCCGCCAGTTCGAGCCCCCGCAACCGAGCACGGTTGCGGGGGTTTTTGTTTTAGATGGGCTTAGGCGGCCCGCGAGTCGGTTGGCCCGGTAGACTCGGCGCGTGACCGAGTCACCCTGCCCGCTCTGCGCCCGCCTGGCGATGCCCGACCTGACGGCCCAGAACGAGCTGGCCGTGGCGTTCAAGGATGCCTTCCCGGTCAACCCGGGGCACACGCTGATCGTCCCACGCCGGCACGTCGCCGGGCTCTTCGAACTCGACCCGGATGAGTTGGCGGCGGTCTGGGAGTTGCTGCCCGAGGTGAAGGCGCGGCTCGACGCCAGGCACTCGCCGGCCGGCTACAACGTGGGCGTCAACGTGGGCGAGGCGGCCGGGCAGACCGTGGGGCATGTGCACGTGCACGTGATCCCCAGGTACGCGGGGGATGTGGAGGACCCGCGGGGTGGCGTGAGGTGGGTGGTGCCGGAGAGGGCGAGGTATTGGAAGTAGGTGTCGCGGGTCAGTTGAGCTGGACCCGGTGGACCGCTAACTGGTGGTCATACCGCCAGAGCGAGAGGTTCGGATTGGAGCGGACCGACGCCTTCAGGTTCTCGTCCACCCTGCCGACGATGACCGCACCCTTCACCGACTGGTTGGGCCTGGCCTGGTCGGCGACCCAGGTCATGTAGCGACCCACCTGCCCGACGACGGCGTCGCTCGATCGCCCCTTCTTGAGCTCGAAGACCCACCACTCGCGCGCGTCGGCGCGGAAGCCGAGCAGGTCGATGGTGTTGCGCGGGGTCAACACCTGACGGCACGGCAGGCCATGCTTCTCCTCGACCGACAGCTCGATGCCGAGACGGGCGAACTCGGTGGCATGCCAGTGGGATTGAAGGTGCTCCTCCACGGCCCGCTCTGAAACGCCGACGGCCTCGGCTGCGACGGGAACCGCCGTGGCCGGTTCGTCGGTATTGAGCAGGTCCCAGAGGTATCCGGTCCGGTCTCGCGGCAGGTCATAGGCCTGGATCAGCGCCTGGAGGACGCGGAACCGATTGCGGAAGTCCGACGCGAGCGCCGCGAAGACCTCGGGGTCCAGCTCGGCGCAGCGGACGTGCTTCATGATGTTCCACTCGGCGCTGCCCTCTGCCTTCGCCGCGCGGAGGCTGGCCGCGGCGCCGTCGATGGGAACGAGCCGGAGCACTCGGTCGGTGTCGAGGTGGCGGAACGGGTAGACGATCTTGGCCGACTCGAACCGGCCCGGGTAGAGCTTGCCGAGGAGCTGGTAGAATACGCTCTTCAGGCCTCCGTCCAGGAAGACCTCGCGGGAGCGAATCTCGCCCTTGTGGATCAGCACGACGATCGACGCCAGCAGGAGCGGCTTGTAGGGCTTGGCCACGCCGCCCGAGCGGTCCACCCGCAGGTGCTGGATCGCGTCTACGAACTGGTCGAAGGTCATTGAGGCTTGCCCCTGGTCTCGACGCTGAGTGCAATCTGCCTGCCCTTGGTGACTTGAACCCCGGGAACTCTTGCGAGCAGCGCGCAGACCGCGCTGGACCGGTGTACCCTGAGCTGGTTCAGCAACGTGGCGTTGGTGAGCTCGCCTCGAGTCCTCAGGTATTCCCACGCCAGGTTGAGCATCCAGGCCGGAACTGGCTGCGGGCCCGCGCGTTCGCGCAGCGTCCGCTCGGTCTCGATCCAGACCTCCGACGGCGTCACCTCGACCACCTTGTTCGGGCGTGGGCTCGGACCGAGCGTCATGAAGACGGGGTCGAGGCGACGCTCCTTGGCCAGCGCCGCGAGCAGCTCAGGGACGATCTCCTCCTCTGGAGCGTCGGCCGCCCTGGCTTCCCAGGTTTCGCTCCGGGCGTCTCCCCAGAGCGCCTCGCCCACCTCCCAGGCACGAGCAAGCGCAGCTTCGGCGCGACCCCCGGCCATCGCCACGCCCACCTCGACGTTGCAGGCCAGCCCGGCCGTGAGATTGGCCGAGCCGATGACGGCGCCCGCCCTCGCTCCGTCGGATCCCAGGTAGAGCTTCGGGTGGTAGGTCCCTCCGGCGTGGTTGTGGACCCTCACCTCCACCCCGAGACCATGCGCCGCCCTGAGGGCATCCCCCGTGGTTCCACCGCGGTCGAAGGCGGTGGTGACCAGCAGCCGGGTCCTCCCTCCGCGCCGGTGTGACGCCTCCAGCTCCTTCCCGAGCAGCCGAACGCCGCGTTCATGCGCGAAGGCCACGCAGAGCATCGAGTCGGAGGAGGACGCCAAGGTCTCGCGGACTGCCTGCAAGAGCCCGAACCCGGCCGCGGTGACCGTCTCGACCCGCAAGCTCAGGCAGCCCTTCCGCGCTCGAACACGTTCTCGTTGTGCCAGCGTAGCAGCTCGGCAGCGGGACGGTCGGCCGCACGGGCTGGGAGCTGAATCGGGCTCCCGTGGTGGTCATAGTAGACCTTGCCGTTCTCGTACTCCTCCTTGAGCCGCTGGCT
The DNA here is from genome assembly GCA_031427995.1 of Anaeromyxobacter sp. Taxonomy (GTDB): domain Bacteria; phylum Myxococcota; class Myxococcia; order Myxococcales; family Anaeromyxobacteraceae; genus JADKCZ01. Next base: position 2,826 of record JANPOM010000015.1, read on the forward strand.
CACCACGAACTTGAGGTCTGGCGTCACCGTGACGTACCCGCCATCGAAGAGCCGATGAACGTCGGCGCGAAGCAGCAGGCCGTTCGAGACGACCTGCTGGCCTTCCTTCTCGTAGGGGCGAATGTGCGCCGCCTCCAGGACCGGCATCGAGTGCTCCCCCGTGACGGCGCAAGCACCCCGATAGGCGCTGGTGACCGCCACGCGGAAGGTTCCCTGACCAAGTCGCGGCAGCACGACCTGCGGGGCGCCGTAACGGGGACCATCGAGGGTCGAGAGCGGCGCCTGCGGTTCGGCCGCCATTCCTACCGCTGAGAGTGGGCGCACGCGGGCCGCGCGCTCGAGGCACTGTTCCCAGACGCGGCGTCCTTCTCCAGAACTCAGGTCGTAACCGGAGCCTGATACCGCCTGCGGTGCCCAATCGCTTGGCTGCGGAACCCAGTCGCCTGGTTCGAAGAAGACCGGCTGTGCCAGCATGATGCAGCCGACCTGGTAGCGCCGGAGTGGATCGCTCGGCTGACCAGACCTGTAGTGCTCGATGCGCTGGCACATCTCGTCGAAGGTCGCCGCGCCGTTTCGTTCGTCGAAGGCCTCCCAGGCGAGTCGAGCGGTGGCCTGCTCGTAGCGGGCGAAGAGCCCGAATCCACCGATGGCGTTGTGCGGGCTCTTCAACTTGAAGAGCAGGGGCTCACCTGGAGCGAGGGCGGCGAACCCGCGTCCCGACGGGCGCCAGAAGTTCACCTCGTCGAGCGGCTGGCGCGCCCGGAGGAAGTTGAACCAGTTGATGTCGGTCGGGAACAGGTATCCGCGCACGGCCTGTTGAGCCTACACCCTGGGGCGACTTCGCGGGGAGCCCAGTCACCAAGACGCAGGGTTGAGCACCCCCCCCATGTCCCTCCCCTCCCCATGCTGGACTCCCGCAGCAGCACCGGGAGCCCCACGTGTCTCGCCTCACCCCACGACGCCTCCACACCCTGAAGACCCTCGCCGCCGCCACCGGCCGCCGGCGCGCCGTCACCATCACCGCTCGCCAGCCCGGTCTCGCCCGCGGCCCGTTCACGGCCTCGGTGCTCGGCTTCAAGCCCGACGCCGGCCGCTGGCTGGTGGCGGCACTCCTCCACCACCTCGGCTCGGTGCGCGTCCTCGACCTCGCCCGCATCTCGGCCGCCTCCGCCACCCGCGCCCGCCCCCGCCCCTCCCCGCCCGCCTTCGACGCGGCCGCCTTCAGCGGCGGCGCCTATCTCGGCTGGGGGGCCGCCGCGCAGCGGGTCTTCTCGCTCCGCACCGAGCCGGGCGGCGAGGCCTGGCTCAAGGTCCTGCTCCCCCAGGGCCGGGCCGGCGCCGACTGCTCCGGCAACCCCCTCGTCAAGCTCTCCGCCGCCCACGAGGCGCACGTCCTCTCACTCGCCTCATCCCTCGGTACGCCTGTCGCGGTAGACTCCGACCCGCCCATGCCCGCCCCCCGCGCCAAGCCCAAGGACGACCCCGCCTCGGTCCGCTGCCTCCGCCTGGCCCAATGGCTCCTCACGCAGGACGAGCCGGCCAGCCGCGAGCGCATCTACGCCGCGTTCCCGAAGGAGTACAGCGGCAACGCCGCCGCCAAGGAGAAGAAGTTTGGCCGCGACAAGGCGCTGCTGCGCGACCTCGGCTTCGCGCTCGAGACGGTCGAGCTCGGCGGCCGCGAAGATGCCACCGGCTACGTGCTCGAGCCCCGCTCCACCATCCTCCCGGCCGTCGAGTTCACGCCCGACGAGGCGGCGCTGCTCTGGTTCGCCGGCACCAGCGCCCTGCGGCTCTCCGACCACCCGCTCCGCGACGAGCTGGAGAACGCGCTCCGCAAGCTGGCGGTCGGCGTCAAGGGGCTGCCTCCCCGCGCCGCGGCCACCGAGGAGCTCTCGCCGGTCACCGACCTCGACGCCACCGGGCAGCGCCAGCGCTTCGACACGCTCATCAAGGGCTGGAAGACCCGCAAGACGCTCACCATCGACTACTGGCGCGCCGCCACCGGCGAGGTGGTCCGGCGCCAGGTGGACGTCTACGGCTGGGCGCTGCGCCGCGGCGAGTGGATCCTGGTGGGCTATTGCCACCTGCGCGAAGCCGTCCGCATCTTCTACCTCTCGCGCTGCCGCACGCTGAAGAAGAACGGTGTCCGCGCCCAGGATCCCGACTACCAGATCCCGGCCGGCTTCGACATCCGGCGCTGGTCGCGCCAGCAGGTCTGGGACTACGACGTCCACCTGCCCCAGCAGGCCACGGTCCGCTTCCGCGGCTCGCTGGCCCGCGTCGCCCGGCAGCTGCTGCCCGAGGCGAAGCTCGCCACCGAGCCGAGCGGCGCCCGCATCGCCCGGCTCGAGGTCCGCAACCTGCGCGGCCTGGTCCGGCAGGCGCTCGCCTGGGGGCTGGAGGCCGAGCTGGTCGAGCCGGCCGAGGGTCGCGCCATGGCGAGGGAGATCCTCGAGCGGGTGGTCGGGACCGCGGC
>JANPOM010000016.1:0-17363 GCA_031427995.1 Anaeromyxobacter sp.
GCCGCCGGTGGATCTCTTGCGAGAGATTGGTCCATTCTGGCGAGTAACCACGCTGCCATGCGCGCCGCCATCCGCTACCTCCTGCTCCTCACCGGCTCGTTGGCCCTGGTCGCGTGGGGGGCCTCGGAGCTCTTCAACCGCCAGGCCAGGACATGGGCCGAGCGCGACATGGACATGCGCACCCGCCTGGTGGTGGCGGCCGCCGGCCCCTTCCTGCGCGTGGCCACCGGCGCGGCCGCGGGCAAGCTGCTCGACGCCATGGTCCGGGACGAACGGCTCATGGGCGCCGCGCTCTGCCTGCCCGACGGCCGCCTGGACGTCGCCAGCAACGGCTTCCCGGTCCCGATGGGGTGCGCCGCGCTGCCGAGCCAGGCCCGGGAGGCCGGAGAGCAGGGGTGGTACCGGACGCTCCCGGGGCCGAACGGAGCCGCCCACCAGTCGGTGGTCCCCATCCCCGACGACGCGGGGAAGCCGCGCCTGCTCCTCCTGGTCCACGATATGAGCTTCGTGGATCGCCGCGCCGACACGACGCGCCGGTACACGTTCCTTGCCTTCGCGCTGGTCGGCCTGCTGGGGGCGGCGGCCGCCGCGGTGGTGGCGCGCCTCTCCTGGATCTCCTGGACCTCGCAGCTGCGCAAGGTCCTCCTCGCCCCCTTCCGCGCCATGGAGGCGGTGGCGCCGCGCCGCTTCCAGACCCTGCTCTCCGACGTGCGCCACCTCGTCTCCAGCCTGGCGGTCGAGGAGGCCAGGGCCGAGTCGGGGTGGACACCGGACCGGCTCCAGCAGGTGCTGCGGCGGCAGCTCGGCGGCGAGGGGATCCTGGTGGTCGCCAACCGGGAACCCTACATCCACGAGCGAGATGGCAAGGGCGGCCATCGGGTGGTGCACCCCGCCTCCGGGCTGGTCACGGCGCTCGAGCCGGTCATGCGCGCCTGCTCTGGCACCTGGATCGCCCACGGCAGCGGAAGCGGCGACTTCGACGTCGTAGACGGCGAGGATCACGTCCGGGTCCCGCCGGATCGGCCCGTCTATGACCTGCGCCGCCTTCGGCTCTCCCAGCAAGAGGAGAAGGGCTACTACTACGGCTTCTCCAACGAGGGGCTCTGGCCGCTCTGCCACGTGGCGCACACCCGTCCTGAGTTCCGCGCCTCGGACTGGGCAGAGTACCAGCGGGTGAACCGGCGGTTCTCCGACGCCGTGGCCGAGGAGGCCAGCTCCCCCGATCCCATCGTCCTGGTGCAGGACTACCACTTCGCCCTGCTCCCCAGGTACCTGCGCGAGCGGCTGCCGCGCGCCACCATCCTCACCTTCTGGCACATCCCCTGGCCAAATGCCGAGCGGTTCGGCATCTGCCCCTGGGAGCGCGAGCTGCTCGAGGGCCTGCTCGGGAGCAGCATCATCGGGTTCCACACCCAGGCCCACTGCAACAACTTCATGGAGTCGGTGGATCGCTACCTCGAGTCGCGGCTCGACCGGGAGCGGCAGTCGGTGGTGCAGGGCGGTCGCGAGACGCTGGTGAGGGCCTACCCCATCTCCATCGACTGGCCGAGCCGCTGGGCGGAGAGCGCCCCGACGGCCGCCGACTGCCGGGCAGCGGTCCGGCGGGAGCTCGGGATACCGGAGGACGCGCTGCTCGGCGTGGGCATCGACCGCCTCGACTACACCAAGGGGATCGAGGAGCGCCTCCTCGCCGTGGAGCGGCTGCTGGAGCTCCGCCCCCAGTACCACGGGCGCTTCTGGTTCGCGCAGATCGCCGCGCCGAGCCGGGTGATCATCGAGGCCTACCGGGCGCTGGACCAGCGGATCGAGGCGCTCGCCAACCGCATCAACCAGCGCTTCGGGCGCGAGGGCTGGCGTCCCATCATCCTGGCGCGGTTCCACCACGAACCGCCGGCCATCTTCCGCATGTACCGGGCGGCCGACCTCTGCTACGTGTCCTCACTCCACGACGGCATGAACCTGGTGGCCAAGGAGTTCGTGGCGGCCCGCGACGACCTGCGCGGCGTGCTGGTGCTCTCCCAGTTCACCGGTGCCGCCAAGGAGCTCTCGGAGGCCCTGATCGTCAACCCGTACGACATCGACGCCGCCGCAGGCGCCCTCGCCGCCGCGCTGATCATGCCGGCCGAGGAGCAGGAGGAGCGGATGCGCGCCATGCGGACGCTGGTCTCCGAACTCAACGTCTACCGCTGGGCCGGGAAGATGCTGCTCGACGCCACGCGCACCCGGCGGCGCGAGCGGCTCGTCTCGCGGCTGGCGGCCGCCGGCGGCGGCGGCGGCGGCGGCGGCGGGACCCGATGAAGGAGTTGCTGGCTCCCGGCAACGCCTCCGTGGTCCGTTCCCTGGCCCGGCCGGGGACCCTGATCGTCCTCGACTTCGACGGGACCCTGGCCCCCATGGTGGCGGACCGGCACGCCGCCGGTCTCGCCCCGCGCTCTCGCGCGGTCCTGCGCCGGCTCTCCTCCAGCTTTCCGGTCGCGGTGCTGAGCGGGCGTGGCGCCCGCGACGTCCGTGAGCGGCTCTCCGGCCTCGGTGTCCGGTGGGTGGTCGGCTCGCACGGCGCCGAGTGGCCTGGTGAGGGCCGGGCCCATCGTGCCTGGCGGACCCGGGTGGAGCGGTGGCGAGTCACGCTGGCGGCGCGGCTCTCCAAGGCCGACGGCGTCGAGTTGGAGGTCAAGCCGCTCTCCCTGGCCATCCACTACCGTCGCAGCCGCGACCCGCGAGGCGCCCTGGCGAGGATCGGCGAGGCCGCCGGGGATCTGCCCGGCGCGGCCGTGATCCTCGGCAAGAAGGTGGTGAACCTCGTGCCCGTCGAGGCCGGCGACAAGGGGACGGCGCTGCGGCGCCTCGTGGGCCTGGCCGGGGCCGAGCTGGTCCTGTTCGTCGGGGACGACGTGACCGACGAGGCGGCCTTCGCCGCCAGACTGGAGATCCCGGCGGTCATGGTCAGGGTGGGGCGGGATCCCGCCAGCCGGGCCGGCGCCTGGCTCCGGCGCCGGTCGGACGTGGACGTGCTGCTGGAGCGGCTCTGCCTGCTCCGCGAGGCGGCCGAGGCGGGGCCGCCGCGCAGCACCTTCCACTCGGCGAGCGGCTCATGCGCGGCCGGGTTGCGCCAGGCCCGCAAGAAGGCCGGCGGCGTCACCACCTGGGTGAACCGGTAGTGCTTCAGGTCGAGGAGCCGCTCCTCCCAGGTGACGAGGTGGGAGGCGCCACCGGCCGCCGCCAGCCAGAGGATGGGGTCGTCCTTGGCGTGCTGGTGCAGGACCGGCGGGCCGGTGACCTCGACCAGGTCGGCGCAGGCGGCGAGGGACTGGTCGAGCCAGGCCTCGGGGATGATCTCCGGCGCCAGCCTCTTCCTGAAGTGGGGCGCGTCGTTCAGGACGCCGAGTACCTCGGCGCGGATGTAGCTGGAGGCCACGATCACCAGGTGCTGGTTCAGGGCCAGGTCGAGGATCTCGGCCGCCGGCCCGAGTCGGTCGGTCCTCTGGCTCGCCGCAGCCTGGGCCCAGACCATCGAGTCGAGCACGATGCGCCAGGCCATGGCCTACTTCCTACCCTTCCGGGCACGGTATCGCTCCACGGCCTCGATGGCCTCTCGATCGACCTCCTCGATCGACGCGCCCGACTTCTCCAGGAACTCGGCCTGGATCCTGTTCATGAGCCGGACGTAGGCCACCGCCGTCTCGCGCATCTGCTTGAGCCGCTCGATCGGCACCAGCGCCGCCATGGGCGTACCGCGCCGCTCGATGATGAAGGTGTCGTGCTGGAGCCGGACGCGGTCGAGGAACTCGCCGGCGTGGGCGCGCAGGTCCATGGGGGTGATGACGGTCCCGTCGAGGCGAGTGGTCATGGTCTGACGACTCTATGAACTCTGATAGTTCGAGTCAAGCGTCGGCGCGGTGGCGGCTCCCCTGGGACTGGAAGGACGAAAGCGTGAAAAGCGGACGCGGTGCGGGCGGAGGGCCGCCGTTCGTGCGCACCGCCCCCGCGTCACCCAGGGCATTCGCGCCCTTGGCGAGGCACCGTTCCTGCGAAGGCCGGGGCCATGCCCGTCTACCTCCTCGCCCTGCTGCTCGCCGCGCCGCCCTCCGCCGCGGCGCCACTCCCCGACCCGGCCCGCCTGCTGGCTCGCTTCACCGCCAGCGAACCGGACATCGCCGCGGTGCAAGCGGCGGCCGCCCGCCACGCCGAGGCGGCCACGCCCGACCCGGCCGCGCTGGCCCGCCGCCGCCGGATCTCGGCGCTGCTGCCGCGCGTCACCGCCCAGGTCCGCCACCAGGAGAGCGCCTATCGCGTGACCGGGCTGCAGGGGACCAGCGAGGTCGACTACCTGCGCTCCTCGCCCGGCACCTCCTTCTCGCTGCTCGCCACCTGGGAGCTGGGCGACCTCATCGCCGCCACCGGCGAGGCGACCGCCGCCGCCGCGGCGCTGGCCAGGGCGGTGCGGCGCGACGAGGCGATCCGCAAGGCGACCGCCCTCCACTTCGACCGGCGGCAGCGGCTGCTGGCGCTGCTGAGCGACCCTCCTCCCGACGCCCGGGCCCGCGCCGCGGCCGAGCTGGAGCTGGCCCGCGTCACCGCCGAGCTCGACGCGCTCACCGGCGGCGTGCTCTCCCCGAGGCGGCCATGAGCCGGGTCGAGCCGCGCCTGGCGCTCCTCTGCGGCCTCGCCCTCGGGGCCGGGCTGGCCGCGCTCTCCGGCTGCGGCCCGGCCGCCCCCGAGCCGCACACCCGCATCGCCGCCTGGTCGCCGCGGGGGAGCGACGCGCCGCTCGAGACGCCGGTGACCGTCGACTTCACCGCCCCCATCGCCGCCGGGGGGCTGGCCGAGGGGCGCCACCTCGCGCTGTCCCGCGCCGCCGACGCCCGCGCCGTGGCCAAGGCGCTCGAGTCCAACGGGGCGCCGGGGCTGCTGGCCGTCGCCTGCGACGTCACCCTCGCCGAGGGCGGGCGGCGCATCCTGCTCAGGCCGCGCGCGCCGCTGGCCAGCGGGAACGCCTGGGCGCTGGTGGTGGCGACGACGCTGCGCGACGCCGAGGGGCGCCCGGTGCTCGATCCGGAGGGGCACCGGCGCAGCTGGGTCGGGAGCTTCTCGACCGTCGCCGGCCCGCCCCCGCGGCCGGTCCTGACCGAGGTGCGAGCGGTGGCGGCGACGCCGCAAGCGGGCGGCGAGTACGTCGAGCTGCTCAACCTGGGTGACGGCCCGCTCGACCCCACCGGGTGGCGGTTGGAGAAGCGGACCGGCTCCGGGCTGCTGGCCGGCTGCACGGTCGCCGCCGCGGCCGAGCCGCTCCTTCCCGGCGCCTTTGGCCTGCTCACCAGCGGCGCCTGGGACGGCCGCTACCCGGTCCCCCCCGGTACCGTCCGCTTCACCTGCGGGGCATCGACGCTGGCCGGCGGGCTGGCCGACGACCGGGCGCCCGAGCTGCGGCTGCTCGACTGGACCGGGGCGCTGATGGCGACCCTTGGCGACGGGGGGACGGCGCCGCGCTGCACCGTCGCCGTGGAGCGGATCGACCCCGGGGCCCCCGACGCGCCGGAGAACTTCGGCTGCGCGCTCGATGAGGGGACGCCGGGCTGGTGTAACTCGGTGACGCCGGCCGGTTGGTGCCCCTGACCAAGCGCCCTCCAGGCGGGGGTGGCGCACAGCCTCGACGCCCGGCCTCGTCACCGGCGTCAGCCGGCGTTGTCTACGACCCACTGCCCCAGCACCTCGCCCTTGAGGATGTAGCCGTCGGCGCCGCACTCCTCGACCAGCCGCGCCACCTTCTCGCGTTCCTCGCCCGAGCAGAAGAGCACCTTGATGCCCTTGAACATGTCGTTCTTCTTCACGAACTTGCAGAACTGGGCCCCGTCCACCTTGGGCATGTTGATGTCGAGGAGGATGAGGTCCGGGCGGGTGGCCCGCTTCAGGATGATCGAGGTGGCCTTCTCCGCGTCGGGGGCGTACTGGATCTCGAACCCCTTCGACTCGAGGTCTTGCGCCAGCAGCCGGGCCACGATCTCCGAGTCGTCTACGATCAGGACCTTGCGCTTGCGCTCCAGCGCCGCCTCCAGCCGCTTCGGCAGCGAGTCGGGCGGCGAGAGCACCACCGCGCCGTCGAGGTGCAGCTCCCTGGCCTTGGCCGCCAGCTCCTCTGGCGTGCCGTCGCCAAGCAGCAGGGCCCGGCCAGCGAAGCCCCGATCGCGCAGCAGCGCCGCCGCCTGCCGCCCGCGCGAGGAGTCGGTGAGGAGTACCATCGCCCCTCCGGCCTCTGGCACCAGGGCGAACGGGTCCCTTCCGGCAACCACCTGGTGGCCGGCCGGCTCGAGCGTCATGGCGACCGCCTGCATGAGGAGGTCGCTGTCGGTGCAGAGGAGGATCTTCACGACACGATATCGGTTCAAAAGACCGGTTCCATATAGCATCGTCTTGCTGCTTCGTCCCCGCTCCGTCGATAATCGAGGAATCATGTCCCTGGGCAGGTCTTCCATCGAAGCGGTCCCCGCTGGCACCGGCCTTGCCGGACAGGACGCCTGGTACTTCTGCCTGCGGATCCTGGGCGGGCGCTACGCCTTCGAGGCCGGGCTGGTGACCGAGGTGGTCCGGCTCGGGCCGCTGACGCGCCTCCCGGCCGCCCCTTCCTTCCTTCCCGGCGTCTTCACCCACCGTGGCGAGGTGCTGCCGGTGCTCGACATCGGCCAGATGGTCGGCCAGGGGGCGATCGCCATCCGCTCCTCGACGCGGGCCGCGGTGGTCCACTGCGGGCCGTGGAAGGTGGCGGTCATCTCCGACGGCCTGGAGGGGCTGGTGGTGATCCCGCGCCGCAACCTCGAGGCGCCGCCGGCCGAGAGCACCGGCATGGCCGAGTTCCTCTCCGGGGTGGCCCGCGACAAGAACGGCACCCTCGCCGTGCTCGACCTGCCCCGCCTGGTGGAGGCCGCGCGCAGCCGCGCCGTGCCCTTCGGGAGCAGCGGCGCGTGATCGAACCGGTCAGCGAGCTGCTCATGTTCCAGGTCGGGGCCCGGGTCTTCGCCTCGATGGTCCGCGACGTGGTCCGCATCGGCAACGTGGCCGACGTGAGCGCCGCCGACCTGGTCGAGGGGACCAGCCTCGGCCCCACCTTCGCCCGCGATCGCGGCATCGTGGTGGCGGCGCCCGAGGGGGGCGCCGAGTCGACGCTGGTGGTCGACCAGGTGCTTGGCGTCCGCACCGTCCCCGAGTCGGAGATCCAGCCGCTCCCCGCCTTCGCCGCCGCGGTGATCCGCTCCGGCGCCGTCTCCGGCTTCGTGCTGCTCGACGACGCCCCCACCCTCCTCGTCGATCTCCCCACCCTGGTCCGCGAGCGGCTCGCCGCCGCGCCGGCCACCCCGTCACCAGCCTAGAGAGGCGCCGCCATGGCCCAGTCCCCCGCCAGCAAGTCGAAGAAGTCCACCCGGAAGCCGGCCACCGTCAAGGCCCCGGCCCGCCGCGCCGACGCCGCCGCGCTGGCCGCCGCCATCAACGCCTTCGCCAGGGGGAAGCACGACGTCCAGATCCGCCCCAAGGACTACAGAAACCCCGACCTGCGGCTCATCGCCGAGGCCCTCGACGGCGCCGGCGGCGCGCTGAGCACGCAGATCCGCGAGTTCAACGAGCGGGTGCAGAACGTCTCGCACGGCGTAGACGAGGCCATCGAGGCCCTGATCCGGCTGGTGGTGGAGGGCGACCTCTCCGGCGAGCTGCGGCTCAGCGTCACCGACGCCGCCCTGACCCCGCTCATCGCCGGCATCGGCCAGGTGATGGAGACGCTCAAGCGCTTCGTCACCGAGATCCGCGAAGCGGCCCTGCAGCTCTCCACCTCCTCGGCCGAGGTGCTGGCGGCGGCCACCCAGAACGAGTCGTCGACGGCGGCCCAGGCCAGCGCCATCCACGAGACCACCGCCACCATGGAGGAGCTCAAGGGGGCCTCGCACCAGATCGCCGAGAACGCCCAGATGGTGGCCGCCATCGCCGAGCAGACCCTCACCGGCGCCCGCCAGGGCGAGGGCTCGATCAAGCTCTTCATGTCCTCCATGGAGAAGGTCCGCCGCAATGCCGTCGAGGTGGACGACGCCATCGGCAAGCTCTCCAAGCGCGTCGAGCGCATCGGCACCGTGGTCGAGGTCATCGACGAGATCGCCGACCGCTCCGACCTGCTGGCCCTCAACGCGGCGCTCGAGGGCGCCAAGGCCGGCGAGGCCGGGCGCGGCTTCTCCATCGTGGCCGCCGAGATGCGCCGGCTGGCCGAGAACGTCATGGAGAGCACCAAGGAGATCAAGAACCTCATCACCGAGATCCGCGAGTCGACCCACGCCGCCAAGGAGGCCTCCGACGGCAACAAGCGCGAGGCCTCGGAGGGCGAGAAGCTGGGCGGGGCGGCCATGACCTCGGTCACCGGCATCCTCTCCGGCATCCAGGAGACCAGCGACGCCGCCCGCGTCATCCACCTGGCCACCCAGCAGCAGCGGACCGCCACCGAGCAGGTGGTGCTCTCCATGTCGGAGATCGAGGAGGTGACGCGCTCGGCCCAGTCGGGCTCGCGCCAGGCCACCGGCGCCGCCTCCGAGCTCACCAAGCTGGCCGAGCGGCTGGCCGAGCTGGTGAAGCGCTTCAAGCTCGACTGACCGGAGAGCCGACCGTCCGCCCCGAGTCCGCATGAGCACCGAGGAGATTCGCCAGAAGCTGCTCCCGCGGTTCCGGGAGATGACCGCCGACCGGGTGGAGAAGGTCACGTCCGTGCTCCTGCAGCTGGAGCGCGGCGCGGCCAGTTCCGAACAGCAGGAGGAGCTGGCGCGAGAACTACACACCTTGAAGGGCGAGGCCCGCATGATGGGCTTCGCCGCCATCTCGGCGGTGGTCCACGCCACCGAGGACCTGCTCAAGGGCTGCGGCGCCACGCCGAGCCGCGACCAGGCCCAGGCGCTGCTCGAAACCTGCGACGCGGTGCTGGCCATGCTCGACCAGCCGGCCGAGGTCGGCCCGGCCTCCGAGGCGCTGGTGGCCCGGCTCAACGGGCTGGCCGGCGCTCCAGCGCTCAGGGCGCCTCCGACCACCACCACGACTCCGACTCCTGGCACGACCCCGGCCCCGGACCCCCCGCCCGCCGACCCCCAGGCCGCCCTCACGCCCCGTCGGCGCGCTGAGGACGCCTCACGCACCTCGGCCCGGCTCGAGCTGCGCGGCGACAAGGTCCAGGCCTCGATCAGGGTCGACGTCGACCGGCTCGACGAGATCGCCGCCATCGCCGGTGACGTGCTGGTGGAAGGGGCCCGCGCCAACCGCCGGGCCCGCGACCTCGAGGGCCTCTTCTCCCGCTGGAACCGGGTCTCCGACCGGGTGGTGGCGCTGGCCGAGAAGCTGCGCCACGACGGCTTCGGCGACAAGAGCGTGGAGCGGCTGGAGGGCGACGTCCACCTGCTCCGCTCCGACACCTTCCGCTTCTCGCGCATCCACTCCGAGGCGGTGCAGGGGGCGCGCGCCCAGTTCACGCAGCTGGCCGAGCGCATCGGCTCGGCCCGGCTCATCCCGCTCTCCGGGGTGCTGGCCGGCTTCCCGCGGGCCGCCCGCGAGATGGCGCGCGAGCAGGAGAAGGAGCTCGACTGCGAGGTCTCGGGCGGCGAGAACGGCGTCGACAAGGCCATCCTGCTCTCGCTCAACGATCCGCTGGTCCACCTGCTCCGCAACTCGGTCGACCACGGGGTGGAGACCCCGGCCGAGCGGGTCGCGGCCGGCAAGCCAGCAGTGGCCCGGCTCACCATCACCGCCCGCACCGACGGAGACCTGCTGGCGCTGGTGGTCGAGGACGACGGCCGCGGCATCACGCCACAGAAGATCCGAGCCGCCGCGGTGGCCCGGGGCGTGATGGGGGAGCAGCAGGCCGCCAGCCTCTCGGCGCGCGCCGCCCTCGACCTGATCTTCCTGCCCGGCTTCTCCACCCGCGAGCAGGCCGGCGAGACCAGCGGCCGCGGCGTCGGGCTCGACGTGGTCCGGCGCAAGGTGACGGCGCTGGGCGGCTCGGTGACGGTCGAGTCGGAGCCCGGACAGTGGACCCGCTTCACGCTGCGCATGCCGCAGTCGCTCTCGCTCATGAAGGTGCTGCTGGTCCGCATCGACGAGGACATCTACGGCCTGCCGGCCGTGGACGTCGACAGCGTGGGCCGGCTCGACCCCACCGACGTGGCCGAGGTAGCCGGCATCCGCGCCGTCCGCTACCGCGACAAGCTGCTGCCGCTGGTGGCCCTCGGCCCGCTGCTCTCGCTCAATGGAGGGCCACGCCACCCGCGCCCCACCGTGGCCTACGTGCTCCACGGCGACGAGGGGGCGGCGGTGGTGGTGGACGGCCTCTTCGGCGAGCGCGAGGTGGCGGTCAAGGCGCCCGGCGCCTTCTTGAAGGGGATGCGCTTCGTCACCGGCGCCGCCGCGCTCGAGGACGGCCGGGTGGCGCTGCTGCTCTCCACGCCGGACCTCATCGGCGCGGCGCGCCGGCTCGCCTCGCCGGCCATGTCACGCGGCCGCGACCGGCGCCGCTTGCGCATCCTGCTGGTGGATGACTCGGCCATCGCCCGCGAGGCCGAGGCCGCGCTGCTGCGCTCGCTCGGCCACGAGGTCGACGAGGCGGTCGACGGCGAGGACGGCTGGCAGCGCCTCCAGGGCGGCGGCTACCAGGTGCTGGTCACCGACGTGCAGATGCCGGTGCTCGACGGCATCGACCTGACCCGACGGGTCAAGGCCATGCCGCGCTTCCACAAGCTCCCCATCCTCATCCTCTCCTCGCTCTCGGCGCCCGAGGAGCGGCGCCGCGGCGTCGACGCCGGGGCCGACGCCTACATGGTCAAGGGGGAACTCGACGGCGAGGCGCTGGCCGGCACGCTGGAGCGGCTCTGCGGGGTCGGGTCGTGATCCGCAGCGAGACCCGCATCCGCGTCCTGGTGGCCGACGACTCCGAGCTCTTCCGCGAGGTGCTGTCGCGGGTCATCGGCGCCGACCCGCTCTTCGAAGTGGTGGCGGTGGCCGCCGACGGCAACGCCGCCGCCAGGCTGGCGCGGGACCTCAAGCCCGACGTCATCACCATGGACCTCAACATGCCCGACGCCGACGGCTTCTCGGGCATCGCGCGGATCATGGCCGACACGCCGACGCCCATCATGGTGCTGACGGCCAACAAGGCCGAGGTGGTCGGCTTCAAGGCGCTCTCTCTCGGCGCCCTCGACATCCTCGAGAAGCCGGAGGCCAGCGCCGACCTCGAGGTCTACGGCGCCGAGATCCGCTCCCGGCTGCGGCTCATCTCGGGGGTCAAGGTGATCCGCCACCTGCGCGGCCTGCGCGAGCGCAAGCTGCCGCTCCCCCCCGGCAAGCGGCGGCGCGCCGACGTGGTGGTGGTCGGCGCCTCGCTGGGCGGGCCGCGGGCGCTGGCGACGCTGCTGCGCGGGCTGCCGCCCACCTTCCCGGTCGGCATCGCGGTGGTGCAGCACATCGCCGACGGCTTCACCGAGGGGCTGGCCAGCTGGCTCACCCAGGAGTGCCACCTCAAGGTGCGCGAGGCGGCCGACGGCGACGCCCTCAAGCCGGGCCACGTGCTGCTGGCACCCAGCGGCCGCCACCTGCTGATCGGCGAGGGCGTGGTGCGGCTCTCCCATGGACCGCCGGTGGATACCTTCAAGCCCTCGGTGAACCCGCTCTTCCTCTCCGCCGCAACGGCCTATGGGGCCCGCGCCTGCGGCGTGATCCTCACCGGAATGGGGCACGATGGCGCCGCCGGGCTCCGGGTGCTCCACGACGCTGGCGGGGCCACCCTGGCGCAAGACGAGCAGAGCAGCGCCGTCTTCGGCATGGCCAAGGCGGCCATCGATCTAGGCGCCGTCGATCGGGTGCTGCCGCTCGACGACATCCCCGGCGCGCTGGTGGCGCTCACCTCATGATGGCCGTCGCGAACGAGCAGCTGGCGGCGCTGGCGGCCATGCTCAAGGAGCGGGTCGGGCTGCACATCCGTCCCGACAGCTTCTCCGCCCTCAAGCTGGCGGTGGTGGCCCGGCTCGACGTGCTGGGCGCCGACGCCCCCGACGCCCCAGCCTACCTCGCCGTGCTGGGCGGTCCGGCTGGTGACGAGGAGCTGCGCCAGCTGCTGCCGCTGGTGACGGTCGGCAAGACCAGCTTCTTCCGCGACGAGCGGCAGTTCCGGGCCCTCGACGCCCTGCTGCCCGGTTTCCAGTCGCGGGCCGGAGACCAGCGGCTGCGCGTCTGGTCGGCCGGCTGCGCCACTGGCGAGGAGCCCTACTCGATCGCCATGTGCTGCGCCGAGCGCGGCCTGCGGCCCGACCAGGTGGAGCTGCTGGCCACCGACGTCAATCCGGAGGCGGTGGCGGCGGCGGCCCGCGGCCTCTACGATGCGCGGCGGGTGCGCGACATCCCCTCGCAGTACCTGGCGCGCCACTTCGACCGCGAAGGGGACGCCTGGCGGGTGCGGTCCTCGTTGCGCGGCCTCATCACCGCCATCCGGCCGCACAACCTGGTCTCGGTGGCCTTCCCGGCGCCGCAGACCGCCGGCTGGGACGTCATCTTCTGCCGCAACGTCATCATCTACTTCGACACCCCGACCACCCGCCGCGTGCTGGAGCAGTTCCACCACGCCCTGGCGCCGGGCGGCTGGCTCTTCCTCGGCTACTCGGAGTCGCTCTTCCGGCTCTTCGACGGCTTCGACCTGACCGAGGTGAACGGCGCCTTCCTCTACCGCAAGCCGGAGGAGGGGGCGGTCCGGCCGCTGGCGCCGCACGCCAGGCCGGCCCCCTCGTCGCTTCCGGCGGTGCGCCACGTGGTGCTGCCGCCCGCCGCGCCACTCCCGCGCTCGGCGGTACCGAAGCTCCACGCGCCGGCCGCCACGCCGCCCCTCGCGATCGAGCCCGAGGCCCTGCTCGCCCCGCAGGAGTTCCTCGACGGCGCGGTGGCGCTCTTCTCGGAGGGGCGCTTCGGCGCCGCCCGCGAGCTGCTGGAGCGCCACCTGGAGCGGAGCGGCGATGGGCTGGCGGTCCGGCTCACCCTGGCCAACCTCTACGGCGTGCTGCGCCAGTACGACAAGGCCCGCGGCTGCTACCAGGCGGCGCTCTCCCTCGAGCCGCTCAGCGCCGAGGCCCACCTCTTCTACGGCATCCACCTGCTCTCCCAGGCCGAGGCCGATGGCGCGGCGCTGGAGCTGTCGCGCGCCCTCTTCCTCGACCCCGATCTGGCCCTGGCCCACTACTACCTCGGGCGCAGCCGCGAGGCGCAGCGCGATCCGCAGCGGGCCCGGCTCGCCTACCGCAACACCATCGACGCGCTCCGGCGCCTCCCCAGCGGAAAGCGTCAGGCCTTCCTGGGGTACTATCCCGACATCCCCGAGGACGGGGCGGCCTTCGCCCGCGCGGCCGAGTACGCGCTGGCGGCCCTTTAGTGCCCCGACGAGACCAGATGGCTGGAAAGAAGAAGATCCTGCTGCTCGACGACTCGGCCATCACGCTCGAGATGGAGAAGGCGGTCCTCGAGGAGCGCGGCTACGAGGTGGCGGTGGCCGCCAACCTGCTCGAGTTCCAGGCCGAACTAGACCAGTTCCAGCCCGAGGTGATCCTCACCGACCTGATGATGCCGGACATCTCGGGCAAGGACATCGTCCGTGTCCTGAAGCAGGACTTCCACACCGAGCGCATCCCCATCATCCTCTTCAGCTCCAAGTCGGACGACGAGCTGGCCGAGATCGCCGAGCAGGCCGGCGCCGACGGCTACCTCTCCAAGTCACACGGCATCGAGAAGCTGGGCGACATGGTGGACGAGCTGGTCGACTCGATAATCTGGTGAGGGGTCCATCTGGTGACGGGGGCCATCTGGCAGCTGGTGACGGGGGCGCTCCACCGGGGGGAGGCGGCATGCGGGCCCAGGAGCTGATCCGCCGGAAGCGCGACGGCGGTGCGCTCACCGCCGCCGAGCTGACCGCGCTGATCGGCGGCTACACGGCCGGCCAGATCCCGGACTACCAGCTGGCCTCCTTCTGCATGGCGGTCTACTTCCGCGGCATGAGCGCCGAGGAGTCGCTGGCGCTCACCGAGGCCATGCTCCACTCCGGCGAGGTGCTCGACCTCTCGGGCATCCCCGGCGCCAAGATCGACAAGCACTCGACCGGCGGGGTCGGCGACAAGGTCTCGCTGCCCCTGGCCGCGCTGGCGGCCGCCTGCGGCGTCAAGGTCCCCATGATCTCGGGGCGCGGCCTCGGCCACACCGGCGGCACCCTCGACAAGCTGGAGGCGATCCCGGGCTTCAGGGTCGACCTTCCGGTGGAGCGGTTCGTCGAGCTGGTGCGCGACGTCGGAGCGGGGTTGATCGGCCAGACCGCTCGCCTCGCCCCGGCCGACAAGAAGCTCTACGCGCTGCGCGACGTCACCGCCACCGTCGAGTCGATCCCGCTCATCGCCGCCTCGATCATGTCGAAGAAGCTGGCCGAGGGGATCGACGGGCTGGTGCTCGACGTCAAGGTGGGGCGCGGCGCCTTCATGAAGACGCTCCCCGAGGCGCGGGCGCTGGCCCTGGCCCTCATCGCCATCGGACGCGGCGCCGGCAAGCGGGTCACCGCCCTGCTCACCGCCATGGACCAGCCGCTCGGCCTCGCCATCGGCAACGCCCTCGAGGTGGTCGAGTCGATAGAGCTGCTGCGCGGCGGCGGGCCGGCCGACCTGCGCGAGCTGACGGTGGCGCTCACCGCCGAGATGGTGCTGCTGGCGAGGCTGGCGCCCGATCTCCCGGCCGCCCGGCAGACCGTCGAGGCGGCCCTCGCCGACGGGCGCGGGCTGGCCAAGTGGCGGGAGATCATCGGCGCCCAGGGGGGCGACCCCCGGGTGGTGGACGACACCGGCCGGCTGCCGCGGGCGGCCACCCTGCGCGAGCTGGCCACCCCCCGCGCCGGGGTGGTCGAGGCCATCGACGGCGAGGCGCTCGGGCTGGCCGCCATGGCGCTCGGTGCCGGGCGGGCCAGGCTCGAGGACCGGATCGATCCGGCCGTCGGGCTGCTGCTCCGCAAGAAGGTGGGCGACCCGGTCGAGCGGGGTGAGCCGCTGCTCACGGTCCACCGCAATGCCGGGGGTGAGGCGCAGCCGCTGGTCGAGGCCCGGCTGCTGGCCGCCTTCACGATCGGCCCCGGACCGGCACCCCAGCCGGCGCTGATCATCGAGAGGATGGCCGACCGGTCATGATCCACGAGCTCCCGCTCTCCGCCCGCCTCGCCGAGATCACGGCCCTGCTCCGGCCTCGCTCCGGGGCGCCGCCGCGGGTGGCGGCCATCCTCGGTTCCGGCCTGGGGGCATTCGCCGGCCGGCTCGAGCACCCCATCTCCATCCCCTACGCCGACCTCCCCGGCTTCCCGGTCTCGCGGGTGGCCGGCCACGCCGGCCGTCTGGTGTTCGGAGACCTGCCGGCCTCCGGCTCGTCGATCCGGGTGGCCCTGATGCAGGGCCGGGTCCACGGCTACGAGGGCTGGAGCGCCGCCGAGGTGGCCTTCGGCGCCCGCGTGCTCTGCTCACTCGGCATCAAGGCGCTGCTGGTGACCAACGCCGCCGGCGGCATCGCCCCTGACTTCGGACCGGGGACCCTGGTCCGCATCACCGACCACCTCAACTTGACCGGCCAGAACCCGCTCACCGGCCCGAACGACGAGGACCTCGGCCCCCGCTTCCCGGACATGGGAATGGCCTATGACCCGGCGCTCGGGGCGCTGCTCGAGGCGACCGCCGCGGAGGTGAACGTCCCGCTGCGCCGCGGCGTCTACGCCGGGGTGGCAGGCCCCTGCTACGAGACGCCGGCTGAGATCCGCATGCTCCGGACGCTGGGGGCCGACCTGGTCGGCATGTCTACGGTCCACGACGTCATCGCCGCCCGCCACCACGGCGTCCCGGTGGTTGGGCTCTCGGTGGTCACCAACCCGGCCGCCGGACTCTCCCGGGCCAGCTTGACGCACGACGACGTGCAGGCGGTCGCCGCGCGGGCCGCCGAGGCCCTCTCGACCGTGCTGGCCGCCTTCCTGCCTCGCGCCGCGCGTTGAATCGACCTGCTCCGGCTGGTAGCTTGTCGAACGGAGGAAGCCATGGCGCGGCAGGTCGACGAACGACGTGAGAGCCAGCGGGTCCCCTGCCGTTTCCAGGTCCGCGAGGCGGCCGTGGGCGGCTCCTTCGTTGAGCTGGAGGGGAATCTCGCGCTCGGCGGCATCTACTACTCCGGGCTCCACCCGCCGGTCGGCGTGATGGTCGAGGTCCGGTTCCTCCTCCCCGGCCAGCCTGACGAGGTCATGGCGATGGGCCAGGTGATCCGGGTCTCCAAGGAGGGCGAGAAGTTCGGCGCCCACCTGCGCTTCACCGAGATTCCCCTCGAGTCGGAGCTGGCGGTGGCGCGCTTCCTCCAGGCCGTCGACGCAACGTGAGGACCTCCCGCCCCCGCCTCCCATTGACCCCGATGGCCGCGGCGGCTCGAAGCGCCCGGGAGCGCGCCCACGCCCCCTACAGCAAGTTCAAGGTCGGCGCCGCGGTGCTCGCCGACGGCGCCATCCACGCCGGCTGCAACGTGGAGAACGCCAGCTTCGGCCTGACCATCTGCGCCGAGCGGAACGCCGTGGCCGCCGCGGTGCTGGCGGGGGCCACGCAGCTCGACGCGGTGGTGGTGGTGAGCGGGACCACCCCTCCGACGCCGCCCTGCGGCGCCTGCCTGCAGGTGCTGGCCGAGTTCGGAGCGGCCGGGCTCCCGGTCATCCTCATGGGCGGGCGCGGCGCGCTGCAGGAGACCACGCTGGGCGCCCTGCTGCCCCGGGCCTTCTCGAAGAAGTTCTTGTAGGGTCCCGCCGGGGCGGGGCCCTTGCGCCCTACCCGCCCGCGGCCGGCTCGGCCGTCGGCGGGGCGGCGGGTGCCGCCTCCGGAGCTGCCTCGGGCGCGGCGGGAGCTGGCGGCGGAGCGCCCTTCACCTCGGAGAGCTGCCGCTCCTCGCGGGCCGCCTGCCGGACCGCCTCGATCAGCTCCTCGTGCTCGCGCCGCAGCTGGTCGTTGCGCCGCTTCAGCTCGGCGTAGCGGTCGTGGGCGAGATCGAGCTCGCCCTTCTGGACGATGAAGACGCGCCGGTCGGTCTCGCCCTTGCCGCGCGAGGTCTTGAGCTCCTTCTCGACCTCGGTCAGCTTCTTGCGCAGTTCGGTGGCGCGGGCCTCGGTTGTGTCGGCCCGGTCGGTCTCGGCGGCCAGCTTCGCCTTGAGCTCGGCCTCGACGCTCCCCTCGGGGGGGGGCGGCGGGGCGGCCTTGACCGGCGGGGGCGGCTCGGCCAGCTTGCGATCGAGCGCCGCCTTGAACCGCTCGGCCTCCTGCGTGGCCCGGGCC
>JANPOM010000017.1:0-2103 GCA_031427995.1 Anaeromyxobacter sp.
AGCTCCTGACCGGCCGCCGCGACCGCTTCCGCACCATCCGCACCGAGGGCGGCCTGGCCGGCTTCCCGGAGCGGCACGAGTCGGAGCACGACGCCTTCGGCGTGGGTCACGCCTCCACCGCCATCTCGGCGGCGCTCGGCATGGTCCAGGCCAAGCACCTGCGTGGCGAGCCCGGCAAGGTGGTGGCGCTGCTCGGCGACGGCGCCATGACCGGTGGCGAGGCCTTCGAGGGGCTCAACCAGGCCGGCTACCTGAAGCGCGACCTGATCGTGGTCCTCAACGACAACGAGATGTCGATCTCGCCCAACGTCGGCGCCATGGGCGAGTGGCTCTCCAAGAAGTTCACCTCGCGCACCTACAACCGCTGGCGCAAGGGCGTGAAGGAGTTCCTCGAGAAGCTGCCCAAGGGGCACCAGGCCATCGACGCCATCCGGCACGGCATCGTGGCCGCCAAGGCGCTGGTGACGCCCGGCGTGATGTTCGAAGGGCTCGGCTTCCACTACGTTGGCCCGGCCGACGGGCACGACGTGGCCGCGCTGGTCGAGACCTTTCAGAAGCTGGCCGCCTTCGGCGACCCGGTGCTCTTCCACGTCATCACGCAGAAGGGGAAGGGCTACCACCCGGCCGAGTCCGACCCGGCCACCCGGGGCCACGGCCTCTCCTTCTTCGACGTGGCCACCGGCAAGTCGGTGAAGAAGCCGGCCCCCAAGTCCTACACCGACCTCTTCGCCGAGGCCCTCGTCGCCGAGATGAAGGCCAACGACAGGGTGGTGGCCATCACCGCCGCCATGCTGGAGGGGACCGGCCTCATCAAGTGCAAGCAGGCCTTCCCGGAGCGGACCTACGACGTCGGCATCGCCGAGCAGCACGGCGTCACCTTCGCGGCCGGCCTGGCCTGCGAGGGGATGCGGCCGGTGGTGGCCATCTACTCGACCTTCCTGCAGCGGGCCTACGACCAGATCATCCACGACGTGGCCCTGCAGCAGTTGCCGGTCACCTTCGCGCTCGATCGCGGCGGGCTGGTGGGGGCCGACGGCAAGACGCACCAGGGGGCCTTCGACCTCTCCTACCTGCGCTGCATCCCCAACCTGGTGGTGATGGCGCCGTCCGACGAGTCGGAGCTGCGCGACATGCTCCACACCTCGCTGCAGCACCCCGGCCCCTGCGCCTTCCGCTTCCCGCGCGGCGCCGGGCTGGGGGTGGCGCTCGATGGTCCGGCGGCGGTGCTCCCCATCGGCAAGTGGCGGGTGGTCCGCGCCGGAGGCGCCCAGCCCGACGTGCTGGTGATCGCGGCCGGCGCCACGCTGGTCCCGGCGCTGGCGGCGGCCGAGGAGCTTTCCCGCGGCGGGCTCGAGGCGCGGGTCATCGACCCCCGCTTCGTGAAGCCGCTCGACGAGGCGCTCCTCTGCGGCGAGGCGGCCGCCATCCGCCGGGTGGTGACGGTGGAGGAGAACGCGCTGAGCGGCGGCTTCGGCAGCGCCTGCCTGGAGGCCTTCGAGGGGCACGGGCTGGTGGCCAGCGGCGTGCAAGTGCGGCGGCTCGGCATCCCCGACCGGTTCATCACCCACGCCGAGCAGCCCCGCCAGCGCGCCGAGGTCGGCATCGACACGCCGGCCATCGTGGCCGCCTGCCGGGCGCTCTGCGGCGAGAAGAAGGCCCGCGGCGTGGCCTAGTGGCCGTGTCGGGGCACTGACCATGGCCAGGCGCCGCATCGACCTGCTCCTGGTGGAGCGCGGCCTGGCCGAGTCTCGCACCCAGGCGCAGGCCCTGGTGATGGCCGGTGCGGTGGTGGCCGGCGAGGCCCGCGTCGACAAGCCCGGGCAGCAGGTCGACGAGGCCCTGCCGCTCCGCATCAAGGAGGGGGCCGGGCCGCAGCGCTACGTCTCGCGCGGTGCGCTCAAGCTGGAGAAGGCGC
This sequence comes from Anaeromyxobacter sp., assembly GCA_031427995.1. Taxonomy (GTDB): domain Bacteria; phylum Myxococcota; class Myxococcia; order Myxococcales; family Anaeromyxobacteraceae; genus JADKCZ01. The sequence goes on from JANPOM010000017.1 coordinate 1,916, forward strand.
TGGAGGTCTTCCCGGTCGACCCGGCCGGGCTCACCTGCGCCGATCTCGGGGCCTCGACCGGCGGGTTCACCGACCTGCTGCTCCAGCGCGGCGCGGCCCGGGTGTACGCGGTCGACGTCGGCTACGGCCAGCTCCACGACCGGATCCGCGCCGACCCGCGGGTGGTGGTGCGCGAGCGCGAGAACGCC
>JANPOM010000018.1:0-3724 GCA_031427995.1 Anaeromyxobacter sp.
CGCCCGTCGAAGACCACGTCGCCCTTCATCAGCGACTTGAGGCGCGCCCAGTCGGGCTGGCGGAACTCGTTCCACTCGGTCACCAGCATGAGCGCGTCGGCGCCCTCGGCGGCGGCGTAGGGCTCCTTCACCAGCTCGACCGAGGCGGGCAGCAGCCTGGTCGCCACCTCGCGCGCCACCGGGTCGAAGGCCCGGACCGTGGCGCCGTTTCCGACCAGCGCCTCGATGATGGTGAGCGCCGGGGCCTCGCGCATGTCGTCGGTCTTGGGCTTGAAGGCCAGCCCCCAGACGCCGAAGACCTTGCCGGCCACCTTGCCGCCGAAGTGCTTGAGCGCCTTCTCGAAGAGCGAGCGCTTCTGGCGATCGTTGATGCGCTCCACGGCGCGGAGCAGGTCGAAGTCGAGGCCGATCTGGCGGGCCGTCGTCATCAAGGCCCGCACGTCCTTGCCGAAACAACTGCCCCCGAACCCGACCCCAGGGTGCAGGAAGGGGTGGCCGATGCGCTTGTCGCTCCCCATGCCGCGCCGCACCTGGTCCACGTCGGCGCCGAGCCGGTCGCAGACCGCGGCGATCTCGTTCATGAAGGAGATGCGGGTCGCCAGCATGGCGTTGGCGGCGTACTTGGTCAGCTCGGCCGAGCGCGGGTCCATGAAGAGGATGGGCTGCTCGGCGCGGGTGAAGGGGGCGTAGAGCTCGGCCATGATGGCGCGGGCCCGCTCGCTGGCGACGCCGACCACCACGCGGTCGGGGCGCATGAAGTCGTCGATGGCCGCCCCCTCCTTCAAGAACTCGGGGTTGGAGACCACGTCGAAGGGCTGGCTGGTGACGGCGGCCAGCCGGGCCTTCACCTGCTCGCTGCTGCCGACCGGCACCGTGCTCTTGTTGACGACCACGCAGTAGCCGGTCAACGCCTTGCCGACCGACTCGGCGGCGGCCAGCACGTGGGAGAGGTCGGCCTCGCCGGTCTCGCCCGGCGGGGTGCCGACCGCGATGAAGGCCACCTCGGCGCCGGGGAGGGCCTCGTGGTAGCGGGTCGTGAAGCGGAGCCGCCCCTCGGCGGCGTTGCGCTTCACCAGCTCCTCCAGCCCCGGCTCGTAGATGGGGACGCCGCCGCCGCGCAGCAGGCCGACCTTGGCCTGGTCATGGTCAACGCAGGTGACGTCGTGACCCGACTCGGCGAAGCAGGTGCCGGTGACCAGCCCGACGTAACCGGTTCCGATGACGGCGATCTTCATGCCGGCGAAACTAGCATGCGAGCCGCCGCCTCGGCGCCGCGCAGGTGGCGCAGCTTGGAGGGATCCCGCGCGCCGTCCACCACCTGCTCCACCGCGGTCCGCTCCACGGCGCCGAGCTCGGGGCGGATCGCGGCGGCGGCCGAAGCCACCTCGGGGAAGAACCAGGCGGTGAGCAGCGAGGCCCCGTGGAGGGCCCGGGACAACCCCAGCCCCGCCGCCCGCGCCTTGACCAGCGCTGGGTCGTGCGGCAGCCGCAGCAGCTCGCGCAGGTCGAGGTAGCGGATCAGCGGCGCCCAGAGCGCGTCCCGCGCGACGTCGCCGACGGCACAGAGCAGCGCCTCCTCCGGCGCCGGGCGGCCAGCCCGCGGACCGAAGGCCCTGGCCGGCGTGGCGCGGGCGTGGAGGCCCTCGTCCTCGGCGGCGCCGGACCAGAGCCCCTCCTGCAGCGCCAGCTCCATGGGGCCGTCGGAGAAAACCGCGGTCCGCCCCTGGTCGCCGGTCCGGGCCAGCTTCATCCCGCCCTTCAAGAGGCCGTCGGCGAAGCGGCGTCCGTCGGCGCCGCGGACCGCCAGCCGCAGGTCGGAGACCGGCCGCCAGGCCATGTGCGGGTAGAGCCAGTCTACGTAGGCGGCGCCGTCGAGCAGCACCACCGGCACCTCGGGGACGTCCTTGAGGGCATTGCGCAGCGTCACCAGCCGCATGACGTTGTCGTTGACGGTGCCGGTGTAGTGGCCGAGCAGCGACTCGCGAAACCGGTCGGGCAGGCCGGCGCCGAGCCGGGTCTGCTCGCAGTGCCAGGAGGCGAGCGGGGCCAGGCCGTTGGCCACCAGCACCGGCCCCAGCTCGTCGAGGTCGCAGGGCGGCAGCTCGGCCAGCGTCGAGAAGCTGGCGAGGGCCCGCAGCGCCGGGAGAAGGTCGCTCACGGGTCTCCAGCCTCACGCGGAGCGGTGACAGCCTCACGCGGAGCGGTACCAGCTTCCATCACCGCGATCAGCGAGAGGGCGTCGAAGGGCAGGAAGCGGTCTACCAGCCGGAAGATGGGCGTCAGCAGGTTGAGCATGAAGATCTGCCCGAGCCCGAAGTCGCGCCGCCTGAGCAGCTTGCCGTTGAGCCACCAGGCCGGCCGCCCCACCCGGTTGAAGTGGACCAGCTCCCGAACCGCGAAGCCGGCGTCGGCCGCCAGCCTGTTCAGCGACGCGACCGTGTAGCGGCGACGATGGCCCAGCACCTCGTCGAGCGTGCCGAAGACCTCCGGCCCCTGCGGCACCAGCACGATGGCCCGGCCCCGCGGGGCCAGCACCGCCCGGATGTTGCGCAGCGCGCCGACGTCATCGTCTACATGCTCGACCACGTTGAGGCAGACCACCGTGTCGAAGCCGCCCTCGGGGCGCGGAAAGGTCTCGCCACGGGTCACGTCGGTGAGCGTGACGTCGAGGTAGGGGCGGTCGGCGGTCAGCCCCTGCAGCGTATGCAGGTAGAGCGGGTTGATGTCCGAGGCGACGTACTGGTCGCGCGGGACCAGCCGGCGGGTCAGGTTGCCGGTGCCCGAGCCGATCTCGAGGATGCGCTGGCCGCAGAAGGGGAGGATGGTATCGGCCATCCAGGCGTTGAAGCGTGGGGCCCGCCCCAGGCGGCCGAGGATCTGGGAGCCCCAGGCGTCCTCCTGGTAGACGCGGTCGGACCACCAGAAGCGCAGGATGGCGAAGAGCGCGCGGAAGCCGTCGCGCCAGCCGATCTTCTTCCCCTCCTGGTAGGTGCGCCCCGAGTAGCTGATGGGCACCTCGAAGATGCGCGCCCCGCGCTTGGCCAGCTTGATGGTCAGCTCCGGCTCGAGCCGGAAGTCGTCGGAGACCAGGGGGATGGAGCGGAGCAGCGTGGTGCGGACCGCCTTGTAGCAGGTCTCCATGTCGGTAAGGTTCACGTTGGTCACCAGGTTGGTGAGGAACGTGAGCAGCCGGTTGCCCAGCTCGTGGCGGAAGAGCAGGGCCCGGCGCGCCTGGCCGCCGGCGAAGCGGGAGCCGAAGACGGCGTCGGCCTGCTCCTCGACGAAGACCGGCAGGAAGCGGAGCAGGTCGCGCGGGTGGTACTCGAGGTCGGCGTCGTGGATCACGGTGAGTTCGCAGTCGGCGCGCTGCAGCCCGGCCCGGATGGCCGACCCCTTGCCGCCGTTGCGAGCCTGCTGCAGGAAGAGCCAGTCGGTGGTGCCGGTGCGGCCGGCGCCGCGCTCCAGCACCTCGATGGGCCCGGGGCCGCGCGGGGCGGAGGGCAGGGCGGGGGCCAGCGTGATGCCGCGGGCGGCGGCGAAGGCCGCCAGAACCGCCGCGGTGCGGTCGCGCGAGGAGTCGTCGATCACCACCACCTGCAGGCGCGTCAGGTGCGGGCTCTGCTCCAGCACCTGCAGCCGCTCCAGCGAGGCGGCCACCAGGTGCTGCTCGTCGAAGACGGGAACCAGGACGGTGAGGGTGGTCATGACGGGTCGCAGCGCTGCA
>JANPOM010000019.1:0-2309 GCA_031427995.1 Anaeromyxobacter sp.
GGGTACCGCCGCTACTTCACGCGGCGGGGTGGCGTGCTGATCGTCATGCTGGCCGGCGGGGACAAGGGCTCGCAAGCCCGGGACATCAAGCGGGCGCAGCGCATCGCAGCAGAGCTGCGAGAGGAGGAGCCATGAAGAAGAAGACCACCAAGCCGACCCGCAAGCTGCTGCCCTTCGATGCTGCGCGGTACCTCACCGACGACGACGCGGTCGCGGAGTACATGAACGCCGTGCTCGAGACGGGAAACTCGGACCATCTCCTGCTGGCCCTCGGCGACATCGCCCGGGCCCGCGGGATGGCGCAGGTTGCCAAGGACACCGGGCTCGGCCGCGAGAGCCTCTACAAGGCGCTGGCGCCCGGCGCGAAGCCCCGGTTCGACACGGTGCTCAAGGTGGCGCGGGCGCTCGGCGTGAAGCTCACGGCGCAGACTGCGTAGTCTGCTCGTGGAGCAGGAACCTCGCAGACTGGTACGAATGACACCGGAGAGATGATGGCATCCCAGGTCGGCAAGCCGCAGGAATCATTCATCCGCGCCACCGGGCAGAGCTGGAAGCTGGCTGTCGGTGCGCTCCTGTTTGCGGTCACAGGGCTGGCCGCCGCGCTCTACCACCTGGGCCCCGACCAGACCCGCTCGTCTTCAGGAACGGCGCGGGCGGTCGCGGGCCTGCTGGCCTGCGCCGCGGTCTGGTGGATCCGATGCCCGGCCTGTCGCAGGTCGGTCGGCTTCTGGTCGTTCAAGCAGGCGGCTGGGAAGTTCGGTCCGAGCGACCTCCCCTCGGTGTCGCGGTGTCCCTACTGCTCGTTCCCGCAACCAGGGGGACCTCGAAAATCGCAACAAGACGGGTCGCCGCGCAGGAAGACGAGGGCGCGCAGCCGCAGCGGCGATGCCGTCAGCGCCGCTCCTCTCGCCCGTGCCAGATACGGACGATGACCACGGCGTCATCGTCGATCCGGTAGCGGAGCACGTAGGCGCCCCCGCCGAACGGTGCGAGCAGGTCGCGGAAGACCTCGCCATCCACGGCGTGGCCGAGCTCGGGCTGCGACCGCAGCAGGGCCGCGGCCTCACGGAGGCGCTGCGCGGCACGCGCCGCCGCTGCCGGGCTCTTGTCGCCGAGGAAGGCGCGCAGCCGGGCCAGGTCGGAGACGGCGCCGGGGGCCCAGCGAAGCGCCATCATCGCGTCGACACCCGGCGCCTTCTGGTCGGGGCCGGCCGCTCACGCGGCTTCCCCCAGGTCCCGAGCCAGGCGTCCACGTCCTCGTCGGCGACGTACTCGCCGGTGGCGTCATATTGCGCCAACCGCTCGCGAGCCTCCGCCTTGCCGCGCTCCAGCTGCTCCTCGTGCTCGACGTAAACCCGGATGGCCTCGCACATCAGCCAGTGAGGCGAACGTCGCCGCGTCTCCCCGAGCGCCTGGAGCCGCCGCCGGAGCGCGGGCTCGATCTTCACGGCCAAATTGGACTTCTCCGCCATGGCATCCTCCGAAGGCTCCATCTTACGCGAAGGTCATAAGAATAACTACTCGGCCAGGCAACACGCGCCGTGGTCGGGGTGCCCTGCTGTTACACCGGCGTTACAGGGCCCACCCGCGCTCACCGAATCCCCTTGGGATTCCGGGGCTCAGGCCACCTCGTCTCCAGGACTGAAAATCCCCGTGTCCCTGGTTCGGTTCCGGGTCCAGGCACTTTCATCTCGTCCGACATCCTGGCCCCGCTTGAACGCAAGTTCTCGCGGGGCCTCATGTTTTCGGGCAGCGCGGTGGAGCGCCGCTGACGGGCCGCCGCCGGGCTCGGCGGCCGCGGCACCGCCAGAATCCGTCCGAATCGGCGGGTCGATGTGACACCGGCGTTACAGCGGCTGGACTCCATGGCCCCGGAAGTCCCCGGACTGGCGGAAGACGCGGACTCGGGCATGTGGACACGGGGATTGAAGGATCTCGGGTCGGTCCCGCAACGGGCGTGCGCTTGACGTCTGTATCCACTAGGATACAAGGCAGCGGTGTACACGGTCCAGCAGACCGAGGAGTTCCAGCGGTGGCTCGATGCCCTCGCCGACATGCGAGCGCAGGTTCGAATCGCTGCCCGCATTCGGCTGGCCGAAGCAGGCACCCTGGGCGACTGGGCGCCCGTCGGCGGCAACGTGTCGGAGATGCGGATCCACTTCGGGCCCGGGTACCGCCGCTACTTCACGCGGCGGGGTGGCGTGCTGATCGTCATGCTGGCCGGCGGGGACAAGGGCTCGCAAGCCCGGGACATCAAGCGGGCGCAGCGCATCGCAGCAGAGCTGCGAGAGGAGGAGCCATGAAGAAGA
>JANPOM010000020.1:0-7510 GCA_031427995.1 Anaeromyxobacter sp.
GCCAGGGACTTCTCGCAGTGGCCGAACGAGCTCTCCCTCGCCGCCGCCAACGACCTGGCGGTGCTCCAGACCTTCGGCCAGGTGGCCTCCCAGGAGTTCCGCGCCATCGGCATCCGCATGCTGCTGGGGCCCTCGGCCAACCTGGCCACCGAGCCCCGCTGGTTCCTCTCGCAGTTCACCTACGGGGAAGAGAGCGCCGCGGTGGCCAATCGGGTCGAGGCCTTCGTGAGGGGCGCCCAGGGCGCCGCCCTCGGTCCGACCAGCTTGGCCTGCGTCGTGAACTCCTTCCCCGGCGCCGGCCCGGCCGTGGACGGGTGGGACGCCAAGCTGGCCAAGGGCAAGCTGGTCGGTTACCCGGGCAACGCCATCGACGCCCACCTCGCGCCGTTCGCCAAGGCCTTCACGGCCGGGGTGGCCGGCGTCATGCCGGCCTACGGCATCCCAGCGACGGGGAGCTGGACCGGCCTCGGTGGACTCCTGAATGGCGCCACCATCGAGCAGGTGGGCGCCTCCTTCAACTCCAAGCTCCTGACCGACACGCTCCGCACCCACTACGCCTACGCCGGCCTGGTGGTGGCGCCTTGGGGCGTCCTCGACGACGCCGGGATCTCGCCCCTGGGCGCCCCCTGGGGCGTGGAGGGGTTGACCAAGGCCAAGCGCTTGGCCAAGGCCGTGAACGCGGGCGTGGACCAGTTTGGCGGGCTCGCCGACGTGACGCCGGTGGCCACGGCGAGGACCGCCGGTGACATCACCGACGCCCAGGTCGACGCGTCGGCCAGGCGGGCGCTGGCGCTCGCTTTCCGGCTGGGGCTCTTCGAGAACCCCTACGTGGTCTCCTCGCAGGCCCCGTCGCTGGTGAACACCGACACGTCCCGGAACGCCGGACTCGATGCGCTGAACCGGGGCATGGTCCTGGTCGTCAACGCTGCCAAGCCGGTGGGCTGGCTCAACCACCTCGGCGACGGCACCCAGACGGGCGACAAGGGGAACGCCGGGAACGGCTCGCTCAAGGTGCTCCCCGCGCCTCCCGGCGAGCCCTACGTCTCCGCCGGCAGTGACTACTACATCGCCGGGGACTTCGATCTCGACTACGTCCGGTCGGTGAGCCAGGGCTATGGCAACCTCACCAACGACGCGCCCAACGTGAAGGGGGTGGTGGTGACCACCGCCGCCCAGAAGATGGCGCTCTCCGACTACATCTTCATCCGCATCGCGGCGCCGTTCACGTCCGACCCGGACAGCGGCGCCTACGACTACTCCCTGCAGTCGCTCCAGTACGGCAGCAACGCCAACGCCGCGGCGCTCCAGCCGATCGCCGACGCCCGCGCCGCCATCGCCGCCTGGTCCGGTGCCCCGGCGTCGCAGGCGCAGATCATCGTGGGCGTGGACGCGGGACGCCCGTCGGTCCTGAGCGAGGTCCTCGCCTACGGCCCGAGCGGCGTCTACCTGCAGTGGAGCGGGATCATGCCGGCCAACATCCTCGCCGACAAGGTCTTCCTCGACGTGGCCTTCGGCATCGTCAACGGCAGGGGCACGCTGCCGGTCGGGCTCCCGCTCTCGGACGCCGCGGCCGCCTCCCAGGTCTCTGACCTGGCCGGTGACGGGCAGCACGCCACCTACGTCACCGGGTACGGCCTCCCCACCAACGCGTTCTAACCAACTCCGGCCGGCGGCCGTTGCGCCGCCGGCCGACCCCCTCGGCCCATGGCCAGCGAGAGAACCATGAACAGGACGATCCACGCCGCGGCCAGCGCGACCTTCATCGCCTGGGTGGCGCTGACGGGTGCCGGCTGTCCGGCTCCCAAGGGCCCGACCAACCAGGACACGGCGAGCTGCGACCCGGCCGCCACCAAGGTCGGCCTTGACTGCAAGGACCCCGAGGTGCAGTCCGCGCTCGCGTTGCTGCGGTCGATGTCGGTGGAGGAGAAGGTCCAGCAGATGAGCGGGCCGCAGTACAACCCGAACAACATGTTCGACCAGGGGTCGAACACGCGCCTCGGCATCCCCGGCCTCCTCTTCATGGACGGTCCGCGAGGCGTCCGCTGGTACAACTCCACCTACGGCACCACCGTCTACCCGGTGGCCGCCGCCCGGGCCGCCTCCTGGGACCTGGAGCTGGAGCGGCGGATCGGCAAGGCCATGGCCCAGGAGATGCGCTACCTCGGCCGCCACATCCTGCTCGCTCCCACCATCAACCAGGTCTCGCACCCGCGCTGGGGACGTGCCCAGGAGTCCTACGGCGAGGACAGCTTCCTGCTCGGCCAGATGGGAACGAAGTTCGTGGAGGGGGCTCAGTACGATCCGAAGGTCGCCGATCCGCTCGACCCGGGCCAGGCCATCGAGACGACCTACCGGGTCCAGGCCTGCGCCAAGCACTTCGCCGCCAACAACATCGAGGACACCCGCATCTACAAGAACGCGGTGCTCGACCAGCGCACCCTCCGCGAGGTCTACCTGCCGCACTTCAAGAAGGCCACCGAGGCCGGCGTTTCATGCGTCATGTCGTCGTACAACCGGGTGAACGGCAGCTACAGCGGCGAGAACACGGCCCTGGTCCGCGACATCCTCAAGACCGGCTGGGGCTACAAGGGCTGGGTGGTCTCCGACTGGTTCGCCAAGGGCAAGACGCTGTCCTCTCCGGTGGCCGGACTCGACATCGAGATGCCCTTCAGCGAGGGGGTCTGCCCGAGCATCTTCGACTGCACCTACTTCTACGGGAGCCGGCTGGTGCAGGCCCTGGCCGCCGGGCAGGTGGACGTGAAGCTGGTCGATGAGGCGGTGCTGCGCATCCTCTACGCCAAGGTCCACTTCGGCGTCATCACCTATGCCCCGGGCTGGACGCCATGGCTCACCAAGTCGGACGCGACCCAGGCTCTGGCGCTGCAGGCGGCGCGGGAGGGAATCGTGCTCCTCAAGAACGGCCCGACCAGCGCGCTGGCCGACGACGTCCTGCCGCTCTCCAGGAGCGCAGTGACCAAGGTGGCGGTGGTCGGCAAGTTCTCCAGCAGCGAGAACATGGGCGACAAGGGCTCGTCCGACGCCAAGGTGGTGGACGGGACGCTGGTGGTCACGCCGTGGGAGGGGTTGAGCGAGTCTCTCGGCGCGCCCAACCACGTCGATCCCATCAAGAAGACGACGTGCCTCGCGAGTGCCAAGTGCGCCATCACCTACGAGGCGGTGGCCGGCAACGAGGCCGCCATCCGGGACTCCGACGTGCTGGTGGTGGTGGGCGCCTACTTCTACGCCGACCTGGCCCGCTCCCCCAGCGGCGAGGAGGGTGAGTGGAAGGACCGGGTCAGCCTGTCGCTGCCGCAGCGCGACCTCGACAACATCGCCAACGCCGTGGCGCTCAAGACCGCCAACCCTGCGCTCAAGGTCGTGGTGGTGCTGAAGAGCGGCGGCGCGGTCGTCGTCGACCCGTGGATCAGCGGCGTCGACGCCGTGGTGATGGCCTGGTACGCGGGCATGAAGGAGGGCACTGCGCTCGGCGAGATCCTCTTCGGCGACGTCAACCCGAGCGGCAAGCTGGTGCAGAGCTTCCCGGTGGCAGAGTCCGACCTGCCGGCCTTCGACAACGTCACCACGGGTGACGTCAACTTCGGTTACTACCACGGGTACCGGTGGCTGGCTGGAGCGCCAGGGCAAGGCGCCGAAGTTCCCCTTCGGCTACGGGCAGTCCTACACGACCTTCGCCTACACGAACCTCCAGGTCGTGAACAGCCCGCTGACCGAGACCGGCACGCTGACGGTCAAGGTGGACGTGGAGAACACCGGGCCGGTGGCCGGCACCGAGGTGGTCCAGCTCTACGTCGGCTTCGACAACACCGCGGTGGCCGACAGCTGGGGGCGCGCCAAGAAGGAGCTCAAGGCCTTCGCGCGCGTGGCCGACCTGGCCCCCGGCGCCAAGCAGGCGGTGACGCTCCAGGTGAAGGCGTCGGACCTGGCCTGGTGGAACGTCGCCACCCAGAAGATGACCGTCGAGAAGATGGCCTACCAGCTCTACGTGGGGCCCTCGTCGAGCGCCGCCGATCCGAACATGAAGACGAGCACCTTCACCATCCAGTAGCCACCCCCGGCCCGGCCGGAACGACGACCACGTGGAGATCGACATGAACGCGTACACCACCCGGAAGGTGCTCACCGCCGCCCTGCTCATGGGCCTGGCCGCCACGGCCATGGCGCAGGAGAATCCCCCCACCGCGATGCCGACGCCGGCCGTGGCCGCCCCGCTGGCGCCAGCCGCGGCCGAGAAGGTCGTGGTCCCCGATGGCCGGTCGACCCCCGTGGCGGTGGCCGCCGCAGCCGAGTCGCCCATGGCGGGGTGGAACCTCTCGGAGAAGCTCTCCCTCCCCATCAACTTCTACGGTGAGTTCTGGGTCGACACCGGCTACATGCACCGGGAGAACACCCAGCCCGGCCTGCCCAACCAGAACACCGAGTACATGACCGGGCGCTTCGTGCTGGGAGGCGTCTACAAGCGGACCTTCGGCAGCCTCACCGCCCTCGCCAGGCTGGAGCTGCTGGCGCTGGTGAACGACTTCGCCGACGGCAAGTACGGCGAGCCTCACATCCAGAACGCCTACATCCAGGTCGGCTCTGCAGGCTCTCCACTCTGGGACCTGCAGGTGGGGCGCCTCCTCGCCTGGGAGGTCTACTACCGGGGGCAGGGGATCGAGCTCTACACCGCCGAGGAGGCCGGCGCCTCCAGCGGCCCGAGGCTCTACCTGGTCGACTTCACCCGAGGCCAGTTCAACGGGCCGGGGCAGGCGGCGTTCCACTACCGCCCCACCGACTGGCTGGCCTTCGAGCTGGCCGCGGTCTACGGCTTCGAGACCGAGCAGAACAGCCTGGGCCTCCGCCCCGTCGTCGACCTGCATGTCGGCCGCCTGCAGCTGGTGGCCGGCTGGGAGCACCTGACCCAGAAGCCGGTGAAGGCCGGCGACCAGGTCGAGACCACCTCCCAGGGCTACGGCGCCCGGCTGCAGTACATCTTCCCGTACGTGACCGTCGGCGTGGACTTCGCCCAGGCCCAGGTCGACGCCCTCGACATCAACGGCCTGGTGGATGCGCCCAAGTCCTTCGACAAGACCAGCCTGGGCGGGTGGGTCGACCTCGCCTTCTGGAAGAACTCAATCGGCGCTGGCTACCATCGCACCACCCAGAAGAACGCCAAGGGGGAGGAGAACTGGCAGTACCAGACCTTCATCTCCTACCTCTACCGGCTGCCCATCGAGGGGCTCAGCGTCAAGGCGGTCCTCGGCTACGCCCTGGCACACATCCAGGACATCGACGCCCGCAACGAATATGAGAATGCCCTCAACTCGTTCCGCGTCCGCATCCTGTACCAGTTCAACTGAGCGCCCTCACCGCCGAGTTCCCACGCCGTGTGACTGAAACGAGCGCACCATGTCTTCACCTCACGGATTGGACGTCCTGGCGCCCCTCTCGGGCGTGATCGGCCCGCTGGTGTCGGTCCCCGACCCGGTCTTCGCGCGGAAGATGGTCGGCGACGGCGTCGCCATCGACCCGACCTCCAGCGAGGTGCTGGCCCCCGTCTCCGGTGCCGTCACCCAGTTCCACGCCGCCCACCACGCGCTCGCCATCACCACCGACGAGGGCGTCGAGGTGCTGGTCCACGTCGGGCTCGACACCGTCACGCTCGGGGGGGCCGGCTTCACCCCGCTGGTGTCGCTGGGCGACCGCGTCGAGGTGGGGCAGCCGCTGCTCCGGCTCGACATCGAGGCCATCGCGCGCAAGGCCCGCAGCCTGCTCACCGAGGTCGTGGTCACCAACGGCGACCGAGTGGCGCGCCTCGAGGCGGCCAGCGGCTATGCCGAGGCCGGCAAGACCGTGCTGCTCCGGGTGGTGCTGGTGGCGCCCGGCGGAGCGACGGCCGAGCCGGTGGGCGAGACCGTCCTCTCCAGCCCGGTGGCGGTGCCCAACGCCGTCGGGCTGCACGCCCGGCCGGCCGCGGTGCTGGCCGCCGAGGCCAAGAAGTTCCAGGCCTCCGTCCGGCTGCTCCGCGGCAAGGACTCCGCCAACGCCAAGTCGGTGGTGGCCATCATGGGGCTATCGACCAAGCAGGGCGAGCAGGTCCGTTTCGAGGCCACCGGTCCGGACGCCCGGGCCGCTACCGCCCGCCTGGTCCGCCTGGTCGCCGAAGGCTGCGGCGAGGCCCCTGGCGAGGCGCCTTCACCCCAGCGTCACCCTGCGCCGGTGCTGCGCGCCGTCCCCACCGCCCTGGACGAGCTGGCTGGCGTGCCGGCCTCGCCGGGCATCGCCATCGGCCGGGTGTTCCAGCACCGCCACGCCGCCATCGAGGTGGCGGAGGAGGGTGCCGGTCTCGAGCATGAGCGCGCCCACTTCGCCGTGGCCGTGCGCGAGGCGGCGCGCCAGATCGACGCGCTCCGGCGCCACCTCGCCGAGGGCTCCAAGGCGCAGATCCTGGAGGTGCAGATCGCCCTGCTCGAGGACCCGGACCTGCTGGAGATCATGGACGGGCTGCTCCTCCAGGGGAAGAGCGCGGCCTTCGCCTGGCGCGAGGCCTACCGGGAGCACGCGGCGCGGCTGGAGGCGCTGGAGAGCCCGCTCATGCGCGAGCGGGCCGCCGACCTGCGCGACGTCGGCACCCGCCTGCTGTCGCTCCTGGCTGGCGTCAGCCAGTCCAGGGTCGAGGTGCCGGAGGGGTCGATCCTCGTCGCCGACGAGCTGACGCCCTCCGAGACCGCCGAGTTCGATCGGTCCTGCATCGTCGGCTTCTGCACCACCAGCGGCGGCTCGACCAGCCACGTGGCCATCCTGGCCCGGGCGCTCGGCATCCCAGCGGTCTGTGGCATCGACGAGGGGGCCCTCTCGCTGCCGAACGGGTCCCGCGTGGTCCTCGACGGCACGCTCGGCTTCCTCCGCACCAGCCCCGACGAGCGCCAGGTCGAGCAGGCCAGGGCGCGCATCGCCGCGCACGCGGCCCAGCGTGAGCTCGACGCGGCCGCGGCCGTGGGACCGGGCCGGACCCACGACGGCCACCACGTGGAGGTGGTGGCCAACATCCGCAGCCTGGAGGACGCCCGGCAGGCCCTGGCCGCCGGCGCCGAGGGCGTCGGCCTGCTGCGCTCGGAGTTCCTCTTCCTGGGCCGGGAGACCGCGCCCAGCGAGGACGAGCAGGCCGAGGCCTACACCGCCATCGCCGAGCTGCTCGGCAAGGATCGCCCGCTCATCATTCGCACGCTCGACGTGGGCGGCGACAAGCCGCTGCCCTACCTGCCCCTGCCCAAGGAGGAGAACCCCTTCCTCGGCCTGCGCGGCATCCGCGTCAGCCTGGCCTACCCGGAGATGTTCCGGGCCCAGCTGCGCGCCGTGCTCCGGGCCGCGTCGTCCGGCAAGGTCCACCTCATGTTCCCCATGATCTCCTCGCTGGAGGAGATCCGCGCCGCCAAGCAGATCCTGGCCGAGGAGCAGGGGAGCATCCAGCGGGCCGTCAAGGTCGGCGTCATGATCGAGGTGCCCTCGGCGG
>JANPOM010000021.1:0-2938 GCA_031427995.1 Anaeromyxobacter sp.
CGGGCGCTGCTGGTCATGTCGAAGGCCACCCGGGCGCGGGTGGCGGCCGGCGAGGTGGAGAAGGGCGACGTGCTGGCGGCGGCGCGGCTGGCCGGCGTGATGGCCGCCAAGCGGACGCCGGACCTGATCCCGCTCTGCCACCCCATCGCCTTGTCGGCGGTCGAGATGGAGGTGCGGCTCACGGCGCGCGGCCTGGAGGCGCTGGCCACGGTCCGGACCGTGGACCGGACCGGCGTGGAGATGGAGGCGCTAACCGCCGCCGCCGCCGCCTGCCTGACCGCCTACGACATGTTGAAGCGGTACCAGCGCGGCATGGTGCTGGAGCGGGTCGAGCTGCTGGAGAAGCGAGGCGGACGCACCGGCACCTGGCGCGCCGCCCCACCCCGTCGCGTGGCGGGCCGCACCTCGCCGCCGCGCTGAGCACGCGAGGGGCGCTACCCTACTTCTTCACCGCCTTGGCCTGGCGGGCCAGGATCGCCTCCATCTGGTCCATGGTGGCGTTCATCTCCTTCATGGCGGCGTCGAAGGGCGCCGGGCTGGTCATGTCCACGCCGGCCGCCTTGAGCAGGTCCATGGGGAACCTGGAGCCGCCGGCCGAGAGCATGGCCAGGTAGCCGTCCCGGGCGGCGGTCTTCCCCTGCTTCCCCTCGGCCAGGATGCGCGCGGCGATGGAGGAGGAGGCCACCAGGCTGGTGGCGTACTGGTAGACGTAGAAGTCGTAATAGAAGTGCGGGATGAAGGCCCACTCGATGCCGATGAGATCGTCGACCTGGCAGACCCCCTGCCCATGGCCGTAGTAGTCGCGGACGATCTTCAGGTAGAGCGCGGTCAGGGTCTCCCCGGTGACCGGTTCGCCCTTCTCGGCCGCCTCGTGGACCTTGAGTTCGAACTCGGCGAACTGGGTCTGACGGAAGAGCGTGGTGCGCAGCCCGTCGAGCCGGTTGCCGAGCAGCGCTAGCCGGGTGGCGTCGCTGGTGGACTTCCCCAGCATGTAGTCGAGCAGCAGCGCCTCGTTGAGCGTGGAGGCGACCTCGGCCACGAAGATGGGGTAGTCGGAGGTGGGGAAGGGCTGCGCCTGGTAAGCCAGCCAGGTGTGCATCGAGTGGCCCGACTCGTGGGCCAGGGTCGAGAGGTCATCGTACTGCCCGTTGAAGTTGAGCAGCTGGTACGGGTGGACGCCGTAGACCCCGGTCGAGTAGGCGCCGGAGCGCTTCCCGGTGGTGGGGAGGTAGTCGGTCCAGCGCTGCTGGTAGCCGGTCCTCATGGCGGCCACGTAGTCCTTGCCGAGCGGCGCGAAAGCCTCCAGCGTCAGCGCCTGGGCCTGGGCCGGCGTGTAGGTGAGCTCCACCTTGCCAACCAGCGGCACGTAGAGGTCCTGGTAGCGGAGCTGCTCCACTCCCATCATCTTCTGGCGCAGCTTCAGGTAGCGGTGGAGCGTCGGCAGCGAGCGGCGCACGTCGGCCACCAGCTGCGTGTAGACGGTGGTGGGAACGTTGGAGCGGAAGAGCGACGACTCCAGCGCGCTGCCGAACTTCCGGGCCCGCGCCGTGAAGAGGTGAGCCTTGAGCTGCCCGTCGAGGGTGGTACCGAAGGTCCGCTCGTAGGTCTTCAGGGCACCGAAGAACTTCTCGAAGGCGAGGTCGCGGTCGGCCTTGACCGGCGAGGCCCGGGTGAGCGCGAAGCCCTGGGAGTCGAGGCGGACCTGCTGCCCGCTGGAGAGCGCCACGGTCGGGTAGGGCAGGTCGGCGTCCTTGAGGATCGCGTAGGCGGCCTGCCCGGTGTTGGCCAGATCGTCGGCCCGGGCCAGCAACTGCTCCTCACCCGAGGCTAGCGTGTGTGGCTGCCAGCGGAGCACCTCCTCCAGGTAGACCTTCCACGGCGCCAGCCGCTGGTCGGCGGCGACGAAGCCGCGCAGCTTTCCGGCCTCGACCGAGAGCAGTTCGGGGCGCATCCAGCTCACGGCCGTCCCCAGCTCCACGGCCAGCCGCTGGGCCGCCTGCTTCAGCTCGCGCGGCCGCGCCGCCCGGGTGTCCTCGTCGGAGCGCGCCGAGGCGTAGACGTACAGGCGGCCGAGCGCCAGCTCGGCCCGGGAGTTGGCGTCGAGCGCCTTCCAGAGCGCCTCGGACGACTCGCCGAGGCGGCCCTTGCTGGCCGGGAGCGCGGCGACCTGCGCCGCCACCGCCTCCCTGGCCTTGACCCAGTCGGCTTCGCTCTTGAAGAGGTCGTCGAGGTTCCAGGTGAGCGCTTGCGGGATCTCGGCGCGCTCGACGGCGGCGGCCGGGAGGGTGAGGGCGAAGGCGAGGGCTAGCGCGGAGAGGCGGGTGAGCGGGCGGGGAAGCGGCACGGTGGACCTCCGGAGGCGGCTGGGGCGGCAGGGCGCGGCAGGGCGGCAGGGCGCGGCAGGGCGGCAGGGCGGCGGGGCGGCGGGGCGGCGGGGCGTCAGACCATGGAGACCCGAGCCCGGCCAACGTGACAGGCTGGAGACCGGGCCCGCCGCCCGGGTCCGTCGCAGCGCCGTGCGCTGGGCGCTGGAACCGCGCCGCGGTTCGTGGTCTCCTCACCCGGTGCGCACCTCCGCCTCGGGCAAAGCCCTCGTCGTCATCGTGCTGGTCATGCTCCTCGCCGCCGGTGCCGTCGCCGCCTACACCTGGGCAGCGCTCACCTGGAACTACTCCGAGGGCGAGCGTGTCGGCTACGTCCAGAAGTTCTCCAGGAAGGGCTGGATCTGCAAGACATGGGAGGGCGAGCTGGCCATGGTCACGATGCCTGGCGCCATCCCGGAGAAGTTCCACTTCTCGATCCGCTCCGAGGCGGTGGCGGCGCGGCTCAACAAGACGCTGGGGAAGCGGGTGGGGCTCAAGTACACGCAGCACCTCGGCCTTCCCACCAGCTGCTTCGGCGAGACCGAGTACTTCGTCAGCGAGGCGACCGTCTTCGA
>JANPOM010000022.1:0-42989 GCA_031427995.1 Anaeromyxobacter sp.
CCGCGTTAAGAGAGGGGACCTTGTCTACCGCCACCCCCCCCTCCCGCGCCCCCGCCGTCGCCCCCCGCGCCTCGCTGCGCCGCCTCTCGCCGCTCTTCCGCGAGGAGCTCTGGACGCTGACCGGCGCCACCGCCCTGCTCCTGCTCGGCTCGCTGGCGGCCCTCGCCTACCCGCAGGGGATCCGCATCATCGTCGACGGCGCCATCGGCGCCCGCCAGGGCTTCACGGTCCGCAACGCCGCGCTGGTCATGGGGGGCCTCGCGCTGCTGCAGGGCGTCGCCGTGGCCGGTCGCGCCTGGCTCTTCAGCCTGGCCGGCGAGCGCGGCGTCAAGCGGGTGCGCGAGCAGCTCTTCCACTCGCTGGTGAGCCAGGAGGTGGCCTTCTTCGACGGCCAGCGCACCGGCGACCTGCAGTCGCGCCTCGCTTCCGACACCGCCTCCTTGCAGGGGCTGCTCTCCTCGCAGCTCTCCACGGCGCTGCGCAACGTGGTCCAGGTCATCGGCGCGCTGGCGCTGCTCTTCTACACCTCGGTGCGGCTCACCGGCGTCATGCTGGCGGTGGTCCCGGCCGTCGCCTTCGGCGCCGTCTACTACGGCCGCAAGATCCGCGGCCTGGCCCGCAAGTCGCAGGACGCCCTGGCCGACGCCGGCCACGTCGCCGAGGAGTCGCTCTCCGCCATCCGCACGGTGCGCGCCTTCGCCGCCGAGGACGCCGAGGACAGGCGCTACGGCGCCGCCGTCGCCACCGCCTTCGGCTTCGCCCGCACCCGCGCCGCGGCCGGCTCCATCTTCATGGGCGCCACCTACACCGGCATCTACGCCGCCATCGCGCTGGTGCTCGGCTACGGCGGCTCGCTGGTCGCCGCCGGTGAGCTGACGGCCGGCGCCCTCACCGCCTTCCTGGTCTACACGCTGCTCATCGCCATGGGGCTCGGCACGCTGGCCGAGATCTGGGCCGAGTCGATGCGCGGCCTGGGCGCGGCCGAGCGGGTCTTCGAGCTCATCGACCGGGCCCCGGCCATGCTGCTGCGCGGCGGCCGGACCCTCGCCAAGGTGGCCGGCCGGCTCGCCTACCAGGGGGTCCACTTCAGCTACCCGGCCCGCCCCGGCACCGAGGTGCTCCACGGCGTGGACCTGCTGGTCGAACCGGGAGAGGTGGTGGCGCTGGTCGGTCCCTCGGGCTCCGGCAAGTCCACCCTCGGCTCGCTGCTGGTTCGGCTCTACGACCCCTCTTCCGGCCGGCTCACCCTCGACGGCGTCGATCTGCGCGAGCTCGACCCCTCCTGGCTCCGCTCCCAGGTCGGCGTGGTCTCGCAGGAGCCGGTCCTCTTCTCCACCACCATCGCCGAGAACGTCCGCTACGGCCGGCCCGGGGCCAGCGACGCCGAGGTGCGCGCCGCGCTCGAGAACGCCAACGCCCTGGCCTTCGTGCTCGGCTTCCCCGACGGCCTCGACACCATGGTCGGCGAGCGCGGCCAGCAGCTCTCCGGCGGCCAGAAGCAGCGCATCGCCATCGCCCGCGCCATCTTGAAGGACCCGCGCCTGCTCCTGCTCGACGAGGCCACCAGCGCGCTCGACGCGGAGTCGGAGGCGCTGGTGCAGGAGGCGCTGGGGCGGCTCATGCGGGGGCGCACCTCGATCGTCATCGCCCACCGGCTCTCCACCGTGGTCGGCGCCGATCGGGTGGTGGTCATCGACGGCGGCAAGGTGGTCGAGCAGGGGCGCCACGCCGCGCTGGTCGGGCAGCGAGGGGCCTACGCCAGGCTGGTGGAGCGCCAGGTGCTGCGGGGATAGTCCGTCCGGCCGGCCGCCGGCGCGGGGCGGTCGGTCAGCGCGGCACGGCCCCCGGCCAGACCAGGGTCCGCGCCAGCGGTCGCGCCTTCAGGTAGGCCGCCGCGCCGCCCAGCGCCACCGCCAGCGAGGCGGCCGCCGCCAGCCAGAGCAGCCAGGCCGGGGCCGTCACGTAGAAGGCCGCCGCCCCGATGCCGGCCAGCGTGAACCAGCCGGCCTTCTGCACCAGCGCCAGCCGCGTCAGGCGCTCCAGCAGCGGCGCGTCGAGCGGGCCGAGCCGCTCCCAGAGCACCTGCTCCTGCCGCCAGTAGGTGTAGATGACCGGGATGATCTCCAGCGTCAGGAAGGCGCTGGTGAGCAGCCCGCCCACCATGGGCGCGGCGATGCGCTTCATCACGTCGGCGCCCGAGCCGGTGGCCCAGAGCAGCGGGATCAGGCCGGCCAGCATGGTCGCCACCGTCATCAGCTTGGGCCGCACCCGCTGCACCGTCCCCTCCATGTGGGCCCAGATGATGTCGGAGAGGTCGCGGATCTTGCCGGCCTTGCGCCGCCGTTCGTAGGCGTTGTCGATGTAGACGATCATCACGATGCCGGTCTGCGCCGCCAGCCCCACCAGCGCGATGATGCCGATCCAGACCGCCGTGGAGAGGTGGTAGTCGAGCGCCCACATCAGCCAGATGCTCCCGGTCAGCGCGAACGGGATCGAGAGCAGGACGATCAGCACCTCCGTGAAGTTGCGGAAGTGCATGTAGAGCAGCACCACCATCAGCAGCAGCGTGAGCGGGATGACGATGCGCATCCGCCCGGCCATCTCCTCCATCAGCTCGTACTGGCCGGTCCACTTGAGCAGGTAGCCGGTCGGCATCGCCAGCCGGCCGTCGGCCTGGGCGCGCCGCACCACCTCCTTGGCCTCGTTGACGTAGCCACCCACGTCGCGCTGGGCGGCCTCGATGTCTACGTAGACGAAGCCGACCAGCAGGCCGCCGTCGTCGCGGATCATGGGCGGCCCGCCTGCGATCCGCACCTCGGCCACCTGCCCCAGCGGCACGAAGCCTCCGCCCTTCTGCTGGCCGTCGGCCGGCCCGGCGCCGCCCCAGCCGAGCGTCGGCGCGTCGGTGCCGGTGGTGGCCGGCTTCCCCTGGCCCGGCCCGCCGGCCGCCTGTCCCCCCATCCCCATGCCCTGCGCCAGCAGGATGCGCGGCTCGCGCTCGCCCTCGAGCGAGCCGGTGGTGCCCATGCCGCCGCCGCCCTTGCCGCCGCTCCCGCCCACCGGGACCAGCAACCGGCGCAGCTGTTCGACGCTGTTCCTGAGATCCTGCGGGTAGCGGACGTTGATGGAGAAGCGGTTGCGGCCGTCCACGGTGATGCCAATGGGCGCGCCGCCGATGGCCGCCTCTACGACCCGGTTCAGGTCGCCCACCGTCAGCCCGTAGCGGGCCAGGGCGTCGCGGTCGGGGATGATGTCGAGGTAGAGGCCGCCGGTGTTCCGCTCGTAGAAGACGCTGCGCGTCCCCTTGATGGGCTTTAGCAGCCGCTCCAGCTCGATGCCGATCTTCTCGATCTCGGCGAGGCTGGTCCCCATCACCTTGACGCCCACCGGCGTCCGCACCCCGGTGGAGAGCATGTCGACGCGCCCCTTGATGGGCATGGTGTAGGCGTTGGTCCAGCCGGGGAACTGCATCTTGCCGTTCAGCTCCTCGACCAGCGCCTCCCATGTCAGCCCCTCGCGCCACTGCGCCTTCGGCTTGAGGCGCACCGTGGTCTCCACCATGGTGAGCGGCGCCGGGTCGGTGGCGGTCTCGGCTCGCCCCACCTTGCCGAAGACCGTCTCCACCTCGGGCACGCTGCGCAGCACCCGGTCCTGGAGCTGGAGCTGCCGCTTCGCCTCCTCGATGGAGAGCCCGGGGAAGGTGGTCGGCATGTAGAGGATGTCCCCCTCGTTGAGCGGGGGCATGAACTCCGAGCCGAGCCTCCAGGCCAGCGGCACCGCCGAGAGCAGCGCCAGCAGCCCTATGGCCACCGTCGACTTGGGGCGGCGCAGGGCCACGAAGACGAAGGGCCTGTAGAGCCGGATGATGAAGCGCGAGACCGGGTGCTCCGACTCCGGCTTGATCCTTCCGCGGATGAGGAGATCCCGCAGCGCCGGGGCGAAGGTGATGGAGAGCACCGCCGCCGAGAGCATGACGAAGGTCTTGGTCCAGGCCAGCGGCGTGAAGAGCCGGCCGGCCTGCCCGGTCAGCGCGAAGACCGGCAGGAAGGCCACCGCGATTACCAAGAGCGAGAAGAAGAGCGCCGGCGTCACCTCGCGGGCCGCCTCGGCCAGCAGCTTGTGGCGGTCGGCGCCGGGTGGGGCGTGCTCCAGCTTCTTGTGGCTGGCCTCAATCATCACGATCTCGGCGTCCACGGTGGCGCCGATGGCGATGGCGATCCCACCCAGGCTCATTATGGTGGCCGGGATGTCGAGCAGGTACATGGGGATGAAGGCCACCGCCACCGCCACCGGGATGGAGAGGATGGGGAGCAGCGCCGAGCGGAGGTGGAGCAGGAAGAGGATGATCACCAGCGCCACCACCATCGCCTCCTCGATCAGCGCCTTCCGCAGCGTGCCGATGGAGCGGTGGATCAGGTCCGAGCGGTCGTAGGCCACCTCGAAAGCCACCCCCTTCGGCAGGCCGGGCCTGAGCTCCTCGATCTTGGCCTTGACCCGCTCGATGACGTCGAGGGCGTTCTCGCCGTAGCGCATCACCACGATGCCGCCCACCGCCTCGCCTTCGCCGTTCCACTCCAGCAGCCCACGCCGGATCTCGGGGCCGAAGCGGACCTGGCCGACGTCTCGCAGCAGCACCGGCACGCCGTTGGGGCCGCTGGCGCGGATCGCCACCTTCTCGAGATCGCCCAGTTGCTGCACGTAGCCGCGGCCGCGCACGTAGTACTCGCGCTCGGAGAGCTCGATGACCCGGCCGCCCACGTCGTCGTTCGAGTCGCGGATGCGGGCGATCACCTCGTCGAGCGTCACGCCGTAGGCGCGCAGCCGGGCCGGATCGACCGTCACCTGGTACTGCTTCTGGTAGCCGCCCACGCTGGCCACCTCGGCCACGCCCGGCACGCTGCCCAGCGCATAGCGCAGCGTGAAGTCCTGGAAGGTGCGCAGCTCGTCGAGGCCGTGCTGTCCGCTCTTGTCCACCAGGGCGTACTGGAAGACCCAGCCCACCCCGCTGGCGTCCGGGCCCAGCTTCGGGTCGGCGCCGGGCGGGAGCCGGGCCTGCAGCGAGGAGAGGTACTCGAGCACGCGGCTGCGGGCCCAGTAGACGTCGGTCCCCTCCTGGAAGACCACGTAGACGAAGCTCATCCCGAACATCGAGTAGCCGCGCACGTCGTGGACCCGCGGCGCCGAGACCAGCCCCGAGACGATGGGGTAGGTGACCTGGTCCTCCACCAGCGTCGGCGAGCGGCCCATCCACTCGGTGAAGACGATCACCTGCGGGTCGGAGAGGTCGGGGACGGCGTCGAGCTTGACCTGGCGGATCGACCAGATCGAGGCGGCGCAGGCCACCGCCACCCCGAAGAGCACCAGCACGCGGTTCCGGGCGCAGAACTCGATGATCTTCGAGACCATCGGCTACTTCCCCTGGCCTTCGACCGCCGCCCGCAGCCGGCTCTCCGAGTCGAGCAGGAAGTTGGCCCTGGTCACCACCCGCTCGCCGGCCGCCAGCCCCTCCAGGATCGCCACCTTGCCGTCGCCGCTGGCGCCGGTCTTGACGGCGCGCGGCTCGAAGCGTCCGCCGCCGCGATCGACGAAGACGTAGCGGTGCTCGCCCGTGTCGACCAGGGCCTCGGCCGGGATCACCACCGCCTCGTCGGCGCTGGTCTCCAGCACCGCGTCGCCGAACATGCCGGGGCGCAGCTCCAGCCGCGGGTTGGCCAGCTCGACGCGGGCCTGCAGGGTGCGGCTGCCGCTGTTGAGCGCCGGGTAGATGAACTGGACCTTGCCCTGGTAGCGCTTCCCGGGGGCAGAGGAGGAGGCGAAGCTCGCCTTCTGCCCGACCCGGACGCGGGGCAGGTCGGCCTCGTAGACGTCTACCAGCACCCAGACCGTGGAGAGGTCGGCCAGCTGGAACATCTCGGTGCCGGCCGCCACGAAGAGCCCCTTCAGCACGCTCTTCCTGGCCACGTAGCCGCGGCTGGGAGCGCGCACCGGGATGGTCCTGAGCGGCTGGCCGGAGGCGGTCAGGACGTCGATGTCCTGCGGGTGCACGCCCAGCAGCTCGAGCCGGAGCCGGGGATCGTTGTTGAGGTCGACGACCTGCGGCGGCGGCGAGCCGGGGACCGGGGTGCGCTTGTCGGACCACTTGATGGTGTTGAGGTAGACGGTCTGGGCGTTGAGCAGCTCCGGGCTGTAGAGCATCGCCAGCACGTCGCCCTTTTGCACCAGCTGGCCGGTCTGGACCACCGGCAGGCTGTCGATCCAGCCGGAGTAGCGGATGTTGATGCTCACCACCCCGTCCTCGGTCGGGGCCACGAAGCCGACGGCGCGCAGCGAGGTTCCGAGCTTCTCCTGGGTGGCGACCGAGGTGCGCATCCCCATCAGCTGGATCCGGTCGGCGGAGAGTTCCACCGGCACCAGGCCGGGAATCCCTGGGGCGGCGGCGGCGGCGGCGGGTGGGGCGGGCATGGCGGCCGGCGCGGCGGCGGAGGCGGTCCGCACCAGGTCCATTCCGCAGATGGGGCACTCGCCCTTGTGGTCGGTCAGGATCTGCGGGTGCATCGGGCAGATGAACTTCTGCCCCTGGACCACGCTCGAGGAGGAGCGGGTGGCGACGTGGTAGCCCCAGGCCCCGGCCGCGGCCAGCGCCATCAGGCCGACCAGCGCCCAGCGCACCGTACCCATGGTGCGTGTGCCCGGCGGGGCCTGCTCCTCCCCTTCGGGCATCGCTTCGTGCCCTGCGTCTCGAGGTTGCTGCCCGTCGCTCATGGCCCCGTATCCCCCGGAGGCCAGGAAGGCTCATGGCCCCGTATGCCCCGGAGGCTAGGAAGCCCCACAATGGGGAAGCGGTCAACATGGCAGCCGGGTGGAGTCCGGTGGCCTGGGTCGGGCCGGCCATGGGCCGGAAGCGAGCCGGACCTGTGCCGGGAGTGGGCCAAACTAGCCCGGCTACGGACCGGTCGGGGCGACATGGACGGTGACGAAGTAGGCCACGCCGCCCTTCTCGCCGCTCACCTGGTGGACGATCCGCTGCCCCTTCTCGATGGTGAGGCGCGACTGGGTGTTGCGCTGCGCCAGCGCCACCTCGATGGTCACGTTCTTGCCGCTGGTCTCCTGCACGGTGAGCGCCACGTGGTCGCCGTTCGGCAGCTCGACGAACTCGGTCTTGCCCACCGTCATCGTGAAGTTCCGCTCGCTCAGCTGCTCCCAGCGCTGGTAGGCCAGCTTGGAGAGCTGCTGCTTGAGCGGCGCCATGGTGGGCGGCAGCGCGGCCGGACCCTGGCGCGAGCCCTTGATGACGCGGACCCGGACCGGCATCGGCGCCGAGTCCCCGGGGGTGGCGGTGGTGGCGGGCGGCGTGGCCGGGTCGGCGGCGATGGAGAGGGCGGGGAGGAGCAGCGCCAGCGTGGCGGCGGCGAGGCGGATCAGGATCATGACTCCTCGTCGTCGTCGTCGATCAGGACCAGCGGCCCGTCGCTCGACTGGATGATGATGGTGGCCCCGGCGGAGTTGACCTCGAGGGAGGCGGTGTCGCGATCCTGGCCGGCGCCCCGCTGGACGTAGAGCGCCACCAGCAGCGCCGCCGCGATGGGAGCGAGCGTGCCGCCGAAGGCGAACCAGGGATGGAGGGTGATGGACCGGCGCAGCCGGGCCATCGGGCCGAGCCGGCGATGCTCGATGCGAGCCATCACCTGCTCGGCGAAGGGGGCGAAGTCGCGGCGCGCGGCGACCGCCAGCAGGGTCTCGGAGATCAGCCCCTCGGTGACCGCCAGCGAGACCGCCCAGCGGTGGCAGCCTTCGCAGCCGGCCACGTGCCCAGCCAGCTCGGCCGACTCGGCGGGAGTGAGCTCTCCTTCGCGGGAGCCGATCAGCGGCCTGTAGGTGGTGCAGTCAGCCATGGTCTTACCGGATGTCACGGTCTCACTGGATGATACGGTCTCACCGGTTGCTACGCCTCTCCCTCGTGAGTCTCTCTCGCCGCCAGCCCGGCATAGCCGGCCAGGGCCGCCTGCATCTTCCTGCGTGCGTGGAAGAGCCGGCTCATCACCGTGCCCTTCTGGACCCCCAGCCGCTCCGCCAGCTCTTCGTAAGTGAGCCCCTCCACCTCGCGCAACACCAGGATGGTCCGGTGGATCTCCGGCAGCTCGTCGAGCGCGGCCTGCATCTTGCCCGCCAGCTCGCGCCGCAGCAGGTTGGCGGAAGGGTCGAGCCCAAGCGGGGTGGAGAGGATCCCTTCACCCGCCTCGCCGATCACCTCTTCGCGGAGGTCCTCGAGCTGGACTCGACGGCTCTTGCGCTCGCGCCGGAGCGAGTCGATGGCCAGGTTGCTGGCGATCCGCATCACCCAGGTCTGGAAGCTCGACTCGCCCTTGAACTCGGCGAGGTGGCCGTGGACGCGCACGAAGGCCTCCTGGGAGACATCCCAGGCCTGGTCCGGATCTCTGACGATGCCGAGCGACACGGCGTAGACCTTCCTCTGGTAGCGGACCACCAGCGCCGTGAAGGCGCTTGCATCACCGGCTCTGGCTGCGTCCACCAGCGCGAGGTCGTCCACTTCCGAGGTCCAGACGGTCAAGGGGGGCCGAAATTCACTGCGGTTCTGGTCTCACTACCATGCCCTCCCCGGGCGGGAGGGTGGCCGGCGGGCCGGGAAGGCCTTACCATGTCCATCTGCCCGTAGTATCGCTGCTTTCTCCTTACCGGGAGTAATCCGGGAACGCACCGTTGACCCACCCTCCAACCGATACCGCGGGGCTGCTCGACCGGGCTCGAACCCGGGCCCGGCGGCTGGCAGCTACCGAATGGGGCGTGCTGGGGTTGGCCGGGGCCCTGGCGGTCCTGCTTCTCGGCACCGGCCTGCTGGCGGCCGGGGTGCGGCCGGCGCCGATCAGGTGGCTGGCGCTGGCGGGGATGCTGGCGGCGCTCGGCGAGGCCGGCCGGCGACTCTGGCTGGCGAGGAGGGGGAGCGGCTCGGACCAGGCGGTGGCCCGGCTGGTGGCCGCGGCCGACCCGGCGCTCCGCTCCGCCCTGGTCTCGGCGGTCGAACTCGACCTGGCGCGCCCGCGGCTGGCCTCCTCCGGCGAAGCCTCGGTCGAGCTGCTCGACGCCCACCTCGACCGCACCGCGCTCGCCGCCCGAGCCATCGACCTGGCCGCCGTGCTCCCCGCTGGCCGGGCCCGCCGCTCCGCCTGGGTGCTCGGTGGCGTGGCGCTCTGCTGGGCGCTGACGCTGGCCGCCAGCCACGGCGCTGGTTGGCGCCACGCGGTGCGGCTCATGGCGGGCGACCCGGTCACCGCGCCCGGTACCTCGCTCGACCCGATCACCGGCGACCTCGAGCTCTCCTTCCGCTTCCCGGCCCACACCCGCCGCATGCCGCGGGTCCTCTCCGGCACCGGCGGCGAGATCCACGCGCCGCGCGGCACGGAGGTCTCCCTCCGCACCCGCTCCGACCGCCCGGTCGAGGTGGCCGAGCTGACGCTGCTGAAGCCCGACGGGGCGGTGGCCGGGCGCGTGGCCCTCACCGTGGGCGGCGGGCGCGAGCTCAGCGGCACGCTGCTGGTGGACCAGGCCGGCAGCTACCGCTTCCGCTTCGCGACCGCACGCGGCAAGACGGTCGCCGAAGGCCCGCCCATCCCGCTGCTGGTCGAGCCGGACGCCTTCCCCACCGTCCGCATCAGCGCGCCCGCGGCCGAGCTGGAGGTCGCGCCCGGCGCCACGGTGCGGGTCGAGTGGGCCGCCGAGGACGACTACGGCCTGGCCGGTCTCACCCTGCTGCTGCGCGGCCCGGGAGGCTCGGAGTCGAGGCGCCCGCTGCGCGCCCTCACCGGCCTGCGCCGCGACCAGGGCGGCTTCGACCTGCCGCTCGCCGCCGAGAGGCTCGGCGAGGGGGAGCGGCTCCTCTACTGGCTCGAGGTGGAGGACAACGACGCCGTCTCGGGGCCGAAGAAGGGATCCTCCGCGACCCAGGCCATCAAGATCTACAGCGAGGCCGAGCACCGGCGCGCCGCCATGGAGAAGGCCCGCGCCGCCTGGGAGCTGCTGGTGGCCCACCTCGGCGATCGGCTCGAGCTGCAGGACGGCGGCCCGGTCGCCACGCCGGAACGGCTGCCGCTCGGCGCCGCGCTCGACGTCAAGGCGCGCGCACTCCACCTCTCGCTAACCGCCACCGCCGCCGGGCTGAAGCGCGACCAGGTGGCGCCCCGCGAGGTGGCCCAGGCGCTCGCCAACGTGGCCGCCTCGCTCCGAACCGCCGAGCAGCGGGCCACCGCGGTGCGCCAGTCGGCGCTCCGCGCGGTGGCCGCCGGGCAGCCGCTCACCGCCATGGCCGGCCAGGTGGCCTGGGCCGATGGCCTGCTGGTGGCCGGGCTGGAGCGGGACGTCCTCTACCTGGAGCAGCTCTTCGACAAGACCCGCGCCGGCGAGCTGGTCCGGCTGGCCCGCGAGCTCTCGGCCCGCAAGCGTGAGCTGCAGGCGGTGCTGGAGCGGCTGCGCGACACGCCCGGTGACGCCGCCAGGCAGGAGGCGCTGGCGCAGCTGAAGCGGCTCCGGTCCCGCATGCAGGAGCTGCAGGCCCGCATGGCCGAGACGGCGCGCGGCTTCAACGACCAGCACCTCAACGCCGAGGCCATGGACGAGCTGCTGCGGCAGCGGGAGCTCGACTCGCCGCTCGACGCCATCGAGAAGGCGATCCAGCGTGGCGACATGGCCGCCGCCATGAAGTCGCTCGACCAGCTCTCCGCCCAGCTCGACAAGCTCGCGGCCGGGCTGGAGAGGACCGCCGGCATTCCGGACGCGAAGCAGCGGGCCCTGATGCGGGAGATGCTCGCCTTCAAGGACCAGCTCGAGCAGGTGGAACGCCAGCAGCGCGAGACCGCGGCGCAGACCGAGCAGGTGAAGAACCAGGTGCGCCAGCGGCTGGCGCCGAAGCTGGAGCAGGCCAGGCAGGGGGCGGCGGACCTGGAGCAGCTGGCCAGGGAGGCGCGCCAGGCGCTCGACGAGGCGCAGCCGGGGGTCCCGCCGCGCGGCGAGCCGGACCTCGACGCCGCCCGCGAGGCCCTGGCCGACCTGCAGCGGGCGCTGGCGCTGCGCGATCTCGACGCCGCCGGCGAGCAGGCGGCGCGGGCCCAGGGTCCGACCCAACGGCTCGAGACCACGCTCGAGGAGGACGCGGCGCTGGCGCGGCGCTTCCCCGGGGCCACCGGCAAGGACCTGGGCCAGCTCAAGGCGGCGCAGGCGCAGGTCAAGGAGGCCGCGCCGCGCATCGCCCGCATCCGCGACCAGCTGGCGAAGCTGGCGCCCGACCCGCGCCAGGCCATGACGCCGCGTGACAGGCAGAAGCTCTCCGAGCTGGCCGGCAAGCAGCAGGGGCTGGAGCAACGGGCCGGCGAGCTGCAGCAGCGGCTCTCCCAGCTCGCCGAGAAGGCGCCCATCTTCCCGCCGCAGGCGCAGGGGCTGCTCGGCGAGAGCCGGGGCCACATGGGGAGCGCCGCCGGCGAGCTGCGGGGGCGCAACCCGCAGCGCGGCCACGGCGAGCAGGAGGCGGCGCTGGAGAGCCTCGGGAAGTTCAAGCAAGGGCTGGAGCAGATGGCCAAGCAGGGCGCCGGCCATGGCGGCGGCTTCCCGTTCCCGTTCGGCGAGTCCGGCTCGAGCCCTGGCGAGCGCGAGGGCGACGGCAGCGACCCGTCGCGGCAGAAGGTGGAGATCCCCGGCGCCGAGGCTCATCGGCTGCCGGAGGAGTTCCGCCGCGATCTGCTCGAGGCCATGAAGCAGGGGGCGCCGGAGCGGTACCGCGGCGAGGTGCAGCGCTACTACGAGGAGCTGGTCAAGTGATGGCTCTCCAACTGGTCGCCCCCCTGCTGGCGCTGCTGCTGGCCGCGCCCCCCTCCGACCTGGCCGCGGCGGTGCGGCGGCTGCACCAGGAGGATCTGGCCGGCGCCGCGCCGGTCATCGAGGCGGCGGCGCTGGCCCGCCCCGGCGATCCGGCCGCGCGCTCGGCGCTCGGCCAGCTCCGCTTCTTCCAGCACCGGTACCAGGAGGCGGTGAAGCTGCTCGAGGCAGGCCCGCCCGGCGCCGATCCGACCGGCCTGCTGCGCCTGGCCCGCGCCGCCAGCGAGCTGGCGCAGGGCCAGGAGCTGGCCGAGAGCGAGCACTTCGTGGTCGCCTATCCCAGGGGCAAGGACGCGGTGCTGGTCCCCTACCTGCTGGAGACGCTCGAGGCGCAGCGGTCCGCGCTTCAGGCCGACCTCGGCGTGGCCCCGGCGGAGAAGGTGCGCGTCGAGGTGCTCTCCTCGGTCTCGGACCTGGCCCGGCTCTCCACGCTCACCGACGCCGAGATCCGCGGCTCCGGCACCATCGCCCTCTGCAAGTACAACAAGCTGATGCTGGTCTCGCCGAAGGCGCTCTTCACCGGCTACGACTGGCTCGACACCGCCGCGCACGAGTACGTCCACTACGCGGTGATGCGCAAGGCCGGGCCGGCCACGCCCATCTGGCTCCACGAGGGGCTGGCCAAGTGGCTGGAGACCCGCTGGCGCGGCGCCGGCGGGCAAGACTTCTCGCCCTTCTCGGCGGCGCTGGTGCGGCGCGCGGCCGAGCAGGGGAAGCTGGTCAGCTTCGAGCAGATGCACCCCTCCATGGCCAGGCTGCCGTCGCAGGAGCAGTCGGCGCTGGCCTTCGCCGAGGTGTTCCTGGCCGTCGAGCTGATGGTCGAGAAGGGCGGCACCCCGGCGCTCCGGCGCATCCTCGAGCTGGTGGCCGGGGGCACGGCGGCCGACACCGCCGTCACCGTCACGCTCGGCGTCCCCTGGCTCGACTTCCTCGCCAGCTGGAAGCGCCACCTCGCCACCCGGCCGCTGCCTCGCGGCGGCGCCCAGGCCATGCAGCGGCTCAAGTTCATCGACGACCCGAAGCTGGGCGGGCCGTGGGCCGAGTGGGCCGAGCTGGAGGACCCCAGGGCGCGCGAGTTCGCCAGGCTCGGCGAGCTCTTCCGCGAGCGCGGGCGGGCGGTGGCGGCGCGGCTCGAGTACCAGAAGGCGCTCGACCGCGGCGGAGCCAAGGTCGCCGTGCTGGCCAACCACTTCGCGGTGGTGGCCATCCAGACCGGCCGGCAGGCCGAGGCCGAGCGGGTGCTGACCGAGGCGCTCGGCTGGAACCCGGACCACGCCGCGCTGCGGGTGCGGCTGGCCAAGCTGAAGCTGGAGAAGAAGGACTACGCCGGGGCCAGGGAGCAGCTCACGCTCGCCAACCGGCGGGACCCGTTCGACCCCGAGATCCACGCCGGGCTGGCGCTGGCGCTCGAGCCGCTCGGTGA
Organism: Anaeromyxobacter sp.; assembly: GCA_031427995.1. GTDB lineage: Bacteria > Myxococcota > Myxococcia > Myxococcales > Anaeromyxobacteraceae > JADKCZ01. The sequence goes on from JANPOM010000022.1 coordinate 13,304, forward strand.
CCCCGGCTCCGCCTCGCGCGAGCGGCGCTTCGCGGAGATACTGCGGCAGGAGAGGGTACAGACCACGCCATGACCACCGAGACCGCCGCACCGATCTCCGACCTGGAGGCGATCGCCCAGCTGGGCGAGGCCAAGAAGCTGCTGCTCACCGAGCTCGGCAAGCGCATCGTCGGCCAGCGGGCGGTCGTCGACGCGCTGCTCATCGCGCTCTTCGCCCGCGGCCACTGCCTCTTCGTCGGCGTCCCTGGCCTGGCCAAGACCCTGCTCATCTCCACGGTGGCCGAGGTGCTCGACCTCTCCTTCAGCCGCATCCAGTTCACGCCGGACCTGATGCCCTCCGACATCACCGGCACCGACGTGCTCGAGGAGGACCACACCACCGGCCGGCGCGCCTTCCGCTTCGTGAAGGGGCCCATCTTCGCCAACCTGCTGCTGGCCGACGAGATCAACCGGACCCCGCCCAAGACCCAGGCGGCGCTGCTGCAGGCGATGCAGGAGTACCGGGTCACCGCCGGCGGCACCACCTGGCCGCTCGACCTCCCCTTCCTGGACTTCGCCACCCAGAACCCCATCGAGCAGGAGGGGACCTACCCGCTCCCCGAGGCCCAGCTCGATCGCTTCATGTTCTACGTCGAGGTCGGCTACCCCTCCGCCGCCGAGGAGGAGGAGATCGTCCGCTCCACCACCAACGCCACCCGCGCCACGCTGCAACGGGTCCTTTCTCCCGAGAAGATCCGGCAGCTCCAGGAGCTGGTGCTGCGCGTCCCGGTGGCCGACCACGTCGTCAAGTACGCCGTCGAGCTGGCCCGCCTGACCCGCCCCACCGAGCCGGGCGCGCCCGGCTTCGTGAAGGAGAACGTCAGCTGGGGGGCCGGGCCGCGGGCCGGGCAGTACCTGGTGCTGGGCGCCAAGAGCCGCGCCATCCTCGACGGCCGCACCGCCGCCAGCGTCGAGGACGTGCGGGCGCTGGCCCGCCACGTGCTGGTCCACCGCGTCCTCACCAACTTCCGCGCCGAGAGCGAGGGGATCACCAGCGCCTCGATCGTGGACCGGCTGCTGGCGCAGGCGAGGGGCTAAGGCTTGCACCAACTGCCGCAGCAGCTGGCGGCCCTGGGCGAGATTCCGCTCACGGCCGTACCCGCTGACCGGCTTGACATATGGTATCCAAGATACTAGTTATAGGACATGACGTCGCATCGCGCGGACCCTCTGGAGACGCTGTTCCCTGGCAAGGCCCGTCGCGCCGTGCTCGCCGCGCTGTTTACCGAGAAACACGTTGAAGGCATGTCCATGAGCGAGTTGGCTCGTCGCGCGAATCTCACGCCTCGCGCCATGACGGTGGAAGTACGAAAGCTCGAGAACTCTGGTGTTGTTAGCGTCGAAGCCGTCGGTCCCGCGTATGTGGTTCGCCCAGTCACTAACTCACCTGTAGTGAAGGCCCTTCAAGCTCTCCTGAAGGCAGTCCAGGCTCGCCCTCGCAGTTCCGACGCAAGCGCGAAAGCCGTACGGGCATCGTTGAGCGCCTTCGGTGCGCCTCTTGCTGACGCGCCAGCCACCGTGCCTCTGTCACTCACCGAGACCGTGCTGCGCGGCCTGGCGCTGGCGAGGGACGACGCCACGGTTTTTCGAGCGCTCCCGGCCGTGGTTGCCACCAATGCAAGGTTCTTCGACTGGGCTGCATTGAAGGATAGAGCCCGGCACATGAGGCTCAAGGCTGAGCTCGGCATGCTGCTCGACCTCACCGCCGACGTTACGGGCGACCAGACACTTCACGACCAGGCGAAGGGACTCTGGGACGGTCGTCGAAAGCGACTTGAGTACTTCCCATCGGTCGGGAACACATTCGAAGAGCGGCTAGCGGATCGAAGGACCCCGGCTGCCGCTGCACGCTGGGGCTTCCGCATGAACATGCCAGAGGAAGTATTCCGGTCTGTCTTGACCAAACATGCGCAAGTACGGCGTTGACGACATCCACGCCTTTCTTCGGGCGTTGGACACGAAGCTGCCGAGGACCGTGGAGATCACGATCATCGGCGGAGCTGCCATCGGCCTCGTTTACGATGGAGCCCACACGACGACAGACATCGATCTCCCTCCTACGAATGACGAAGTCTTCTGGAATGCCGTAAGGGAAGTCACCGCCAAACTAAAACGTCCAGTACCCGTTGCTCCGGTCTCAATCTATGAAGCGCCCTACGATTGGGAAGGTCGACGAATGCTGATGTCCGTGCCGGGAGTCACCAAGCTCGTCATCTGGGTTCCTGAGGCACACGACCTGGCCATCATGAAGCTCGCGAGAGGTGCAACTCACGATTTCCAGGCCATTGAAGACATCCACAGGAGCCATCCGCTCAAGGCGAAGGTCCTGGTAGAACGCTACTACGACACGCTGACGCAGAAGACCGGCTCAGCCGCAGACTTTCGCCTGAGCCTTCTGGCGCTCGTTTATCGACTCTTCGGCCCAGAGGAGGCCAGGCGAGTGGAACGGCGACTCGATGAGGAGAAGCCGCCGCCGTTGGGGCCCGTCTAGAGCGCCAATCGGCATGAAGTCCCCATGAATCCGATCACTCACGCGACGGGGATCGACAGGGCCCATCTGGCCATGATCCTCTATGCCTTGCCGAGAGCGAGGGGATCACCAGCGCCTCGATCGTGGACCGGCTGCTGGCGCAGGCGAGGGGTTAGGGGGTGAGCCCGCCGCGTCCCCTGCTCGACCCGGAGGTGCTGGCCCGGCTCGGGACGCTCAAGCTGCGCGTCCGCTCCATCACCGAGGGGATCCTCTCCGGCCTGCACCGCTCGCCGCACCACGGCCAGTCGGTCGAGTTCGCCGAGCACAAGGAGTACGCCCCCGGCGACGACGTGCGGCGCATCGACTGGAAGGCCTACGGCAAGTTCGACAAGTACTACGTGAAGCAGTTCGAGCAGGAGACCAACCTGCGCTGCCACCTGGTGGTAGACAGCTCCGGCTCGATGGGCTGGAAGGGGAGGCCGGAGCGGCTCACCAAGCTGGAGTACGGCGCGGCGCTGGCCGCCTCGCTGGCCTGGCTGCTGGTGCGCCAGGCCGACGCCGCCGGGCTGCTGCTCTGCGCCGGCGAGGTGGTCAAGGCCATCCCGCCGCGGGCCTCCCCCAGCCACCTGCAGCCCATCGTCGAGGCGCTCGCGGCCGCCACCCCGGCCGGCCCGACCCGGCTCGACGCCGCCCTCGACTGGCTGGTCGAGCACGCCCCGCGCCGCTCGGCGGTGGTGGTGATCTCCGACCTCTTCGACGGGGACCAGGGGCTGCTCAAGCGGCTGGCCCTGCTCTCGCGGCGCGGCCACGAGGTGACCATCTTCCACCTGCTCGATCCGGCCGAGCTGGAGTTCCCCTTCGAGGAGCCGATCCTCTTCACCTCGATGGAGGACGGCCGGCAGGTCGAGGCGGTCGGCCGTGAGGTGAAGAAGGGCTACCTGGCGCTGATGACCGAGTGGCTGGCGGGGCTGAAGCGCGAGGCGGCCGAGGCCGACCTCGACTACGCCCTCTGCCGCACCGATGGCCCACTCGACGAGGTGCTGCTGCCCTTCCTGGCGCGGCGGGAGCGCGGCGCCGCATGAGCCTCGGCTTCCTCGACCCGGCGCTGCTCTGGGGGCTGGGCGCCGCCGCCCTGCCGCTCCTCATCCACCTCTTCTTCCGGCGCCGCCCCCGGCCGCTCGCCTTCCCGGCCTTCGAGTTCGTGCTGCGGGCCCGGCGCCAGACCGAGCGCCGCTTGAAGCTGCGCCGGATCCTGCTCTTCCTGGCCCGGACCCTGGCGCTGGCGGCGGTGGCGCTGGCGCTGGCCCGGCCGCGCGCCGAGCGCCCCGGGGTGGCCGCGGCGATGGCGGCCGGCCCCGCGGCGACGGTGATCCTGCTCGACGGCTCGGGCTCGATGACCTACCGGCTCGGCGGCGAGACGCTCTTCGAGCGCGGCCGGCGCGAGGCGCTGTCTGCGCTCACCCGCCTTGGGCCGGAGGAGCCGGTGGCGGTGCTGCTCTGCGACGGCGGGATCCCAGCGGCGGTGACCCCTTCCTTCGACCGGGCGGCGGCGCGGCAGGCGCTGGCCGACGCCAGGCCGGCGGCGCTCCACGCCGACCTGACCGCCTGCCTGGCCGCCGCGGCGCAGGGGCTCGGTCAGGCGCCTGGGCAGGAGCGGCTCGGCAAGCGGATCGTGGTGGTGACGGATCTCACCGCCATCGCCTGGCGGCTCGACTCCCAGCCGCCACGGGTGCCCGGCCCGGACGGCAGGCCCATCCGGCCCGAGGTCGAGGTGATCGACGTGGCCCGCGGCGCGGCGCTCCCCAACCTGGCCGTCACCGGGCTGACCGCCGAGCCGGACGCGGCGGTCGGGCCGCGCGGCTACCGGATCACGGCCACCGTGCAGAACGCCGGCGCCGAGCGGGCCGCCGAGGTCTCGCTCACGCTGCGCGCCAGCGATGACTCGCGCCCGCCGGTCCGCGCCTTCCTCGACCTGGCGCCGGGGGGGAGCGTCCGCAAGACCTTCTCCCACGCCTTCGCCGCCGGGGGGCCGGCGCTGTTGACCGCGGCGCTCCCGGCCGACGGCCTGGCCCTCGACGACCAGCGGTCGCTCTCGCTGCGGGTGCCACGCGAGGTCAGGGCGCTGCTGGTAGACGGGGCGCCCTCGCCCATCAAGCTGCGCGATGAGGCCTGGTTCGTCGAGGCGGCGCTCGGCTCGGCCGCCTCCCCGGTCCGTCCCACGCTGATCGACGCCGAGGCGCTCCCCAGCGCCGACCTGCGCGGCTTCGACGTGGTGCTGCTGCTCAACGTCCGCTCGGTCGGGACCCGCGGCGCCGACCTGCTGGCCTTGGTCCAGGGCGGGGGCGGGCTCTTCATCTCCATGGGCGACCAGGTCGATCCCGACCTCGCCAACCGCGAGCTGGCCGGGCTGCTGCCGCTGCAGCTCCACCTCGTGAAGACGGCGGCCTCCCGGCTTGTTCGAATCGACGAACTCCACCCGGCGCTGGCGGTCTTCACCGGCGAGGCGCGCGAGGGGCTCTCCGGGGCCCGCTTCACGCGCTACATGCTGACCCGGCCGGCCGGGCGCGGCGAGCCGCCGGCGGTGCTGGCCGCCTTCGACGACGGCGCCCCGGCCCTCGTCGAGGCCCGCCGCGGCAAGGGACGGGTGCTGCTCTACACCTCGACCGTTGACCGTGAGTGGACCGACTGGCCGCTCCGCACCAGCTTCCTGCCGGCCATGCAGCGCTTGGCCGGCTGGCTCTCCGGCGAGCTCGACGGTGGGCGGTCCTTCGCCGCGGTCATCGACGCCCGGGAGTCCGACACCCGCCGGATCGAGCCGGCCGCGCTCACCGGCTGGCTCGGCGGCGCCGCCACGGCGCGCCTCGACGGGCCGGGCGATGCCGCGGGGGCCGGGCCGGGGGTTCCGCTCTGGTCGATCCTGCTGGCGCTGGCGCTGGCGCTCTTCCTCGCCGAGTCGGCGCTGCTGGCTTGAACCGCGGCACGTCTCGGGCCATCCTCGGCGCATGAGCTCCCGCTCCGCGGACCTCGATGGCGCCGTGGCCGGCCTGCTCTGCGTCGGCTTCGACGGCACCAGCCCGTCGCCGGAGGTGCTGGAGCTGATCCGGCGCGGCGTCGGCGGCGTCGTCCTCTTCTCGCGAAACCTGGTCGAGGCCGGGCAGGTGGCCGAGCTGACCGGGGCGCTCAAGCGCGCCGCCGGCAGGCCGCTGCTCATCTCCATCGACCAGGAGGGCGGGCGGGTGGCGCGGCTGCGCGCCCGGCACGGCTTCACCGAGCTGCCGCCCATGCGCCGGCTCGGGGAGGCTGGCGACGAGCGGCTCGCCTTCCAGGCCGGGGCGCTGCTGGGGCGCGAGCTGCGCGCCGTCGGCATCGACCAGGACTACGCGCCGGTGGTCGACGTCGACACCAACCCGCGGAACCCGGTCATCGGCGACCGCAGCCTGTCGAGCGACCCGGAGCTGGTCGGGCGGCTCGGCGCCGCGCTGGCCAGCGGCCTCCAGTCGGCCGGAGTGGCCGCCTGCGCCAAGCACTTCCCCGGCCACGGCGACACCAGCCAGGACTCACACCTCGAGCTGCCGCGGCTGCCCCACTCGCTCGACCGGCTTCAGGCTGTGGAGCTGCCTCCCTTCACGGCGCTGGCCCGCGCCGGGGTGGCGGCGGTGATGACCGCCCACGTGCTGTTCGAGCGGCTCGACCCGCTCCGCCCCGCCACGCTCTCGCCGGCGGTGCTGCGGCTGCTGCGCGAGACCTGCGGCTTCGAGGGCGTCTGCGTCTCCGACGACCTGGAGATGAAGGGGATCTCGGAGCACCTCCCGTTCGAGGAGGTGGCCCCGGGGGCGGTGGCGGCTGGCGTCGACCAGCTGCTGGTCTGCCGCACCGCGGCGCTGCAGCACCGGGCCATCGACCTGGTCCGCGGCGCCGTCGAGGCGGGGCGGCTGCCGGTGGCGCGGCTCGCCGAGGCCTCGGCGCGGGTGGCGCGGCTGCTGCGCTGGGCCGGGCCTCCACCCGACCCCACCGCGGTGCGGGCGGCGCTCCGCACCGGCGAGCACCTGGCCCTGGCCGGGCGGCTCGGCGGCGCGGGCGAGCGCGCTAGCGCCGCTCCAGGATCTTGAGCGCCATCAGCCCGTAGAGGAAGGCGTAGACGACGTGCTCGGGCCGCCTGGCGATGGCGGTCAGCTCGGAGACGCTGCGGGTGCCGTCGACGCGCGGCAGCAGCTCGGCCTCCCAGCGCTCCAGCTCGACCTCGTGGAGGCCGTAGGCCGGCTGCGGCGTGGGGATGAGCCGGTCCTCCTGCGAGATGAGCCGGTAGAGCCGCTCCGGCTTGTAGAGCTTCTTGATGCCCCGGGTGATCAGGTGGGCCGGCTGCAGGTCGATCTTGATGGCCTGGGTGGAGGCCCGATCGGTGAGGTGGAGCCGGTACTCGCCGTCCTCCCAACCGAAGAGCGAGTAGACGATCGCCTTCACCTGCTGGGCGACGTAGTAGATCTTCTCCGTCTCCTGGAGCAGGTGGAGATCGAGGAGGATGTCGCCGGTGCGCCGCCTGGTGTCGTCGGCGATGGTCCGCACCTGCTCGAGCTGGGCCGCGGTGATCTTGCCGACGCGGAACAGGAAAGGGCCGAAGCGGTCGGTCACCAGGTTGGAGATGGCGAAGCAGGGGACGCCGTCCTCGAAGTAGATGGTCTTCTTCACCTTGCCGCGCTGGATGGTCAGCTCGCCGGTCTGCTGGGCCAGGTGGAAGGCGGTGATCAGGTCGGGGAGGTTCTCCGCCAGGGTCCCCTCTGGCGGCGGGACCTCGGCGGCGCGGCGGGCTGCGCGGGCCGCCTCTTGCGCGGCGGGGCTGGTGCCGGCTGGCCCTGGCAACGGCCGCGGCGCCACCACCGGCGTGCCGTGCGCGGGGGTGCGGAGCGGGGCGGCGGTGACGGTCTCGCCGCGCAGTACCGCCGAGACCTTGCCACTCTCGGTGACGGTGATGCGGCCGGTCAGCTCGAGGGCGTCGATGGGCTCGTCGGTATCGACCGAGATCTCGACGTCGAAGTCGTGGAGGGTCTGCGGGGACGGGCTGGTGGGGCCGCGGGCCGGCGGTGCGGCCGGGAGCAGCGCGCGCAGCTCGTCCATCAGCCTCTTGCCGGGGAAGGGCTTCTCGAAGTAGCCGGCGGCGCCGTGCTGGGCCCTGGCGTCGGAGGAGGCCCGGCCGCCCTTGAGGACGCCGCTCATGAAGAAGTACGGGACCTTGAGCTTCTTGAGCGCCGCGCCCAGCTCGTAGCCCATCATGTCGGGCAGCAGCACGTCGATGACCGCGGCATCGGGGGGCACACCGGCCATCTGCTCGAGCCCGGTGCGGCCCCGCAGCGCGGTGACCGGCTCCCAGCCCTCGGCCTCGACGAGGCGGGCCAGCAGGTTGAGCAGCTCGGCGTTGTCGTCGACGAGGAGGATGCGCGGGCGGCTCATCGGGCCTCGACCATATCATGCGTCAGCTGGGCCAGCCGCCGCCGCCGCGCCGGTCCGGCCACCAGGTGGAGGGCCGCGGCCACCGCGCCGGTGACCAGGCAGCCGAGCCAGAGGGTGACGCCGCCGAAGTGGTGCAGCACCTCGCCACCCAGCATCGGCGAGAGGGTGAAGGCCAGGCCCCAGGTCATGGAGAAGGCCCCCTGGTAGCGGCCGCGCAGGGCGGGCGGGGCCAGGTCGGCGACGATGGCCGAGGCCACCGGGAAGCCGAGCACCTCGCCGACCGTGTAGAGCGCCGCGCCGGCCACGTAGGCGGTGAGCGAGCCGCCGAAGGCGTTGAGGCCGAAGCCGAGGCCGATCAGCAGCGAGGAGAGCGCCAGCACCCGGGCGCCGTCGTGGCGGGCCAGGAGTGGCGAGAGCAGCGGCTGGAGCACCACCACGCCGACCCCGTTGAGGGCCATGATCAGGGAGAAGCCGAGCGGGCCGACGCCATGGGCGGCGTAGTCGAGCGGCGCCGCCAGCTGGAACTGCGTGAAGACCAGCAGCACCGCCAGGTGCAGGCCGAGGAAGACCAGGAACGGGCCGTCGCGGATGACGCGGAGCAGGCCGTGGAGCTCCGGGGTCACCTCCTGGTGGAGGGGGCGGGTCTCGGGGACGCGGGCCAGGACGATGAGCGCGAAGGCCAGCGAGGTGAGTGCGTCGGCGAGGAAGAGCACCAGCATGGAGCGCTCGGCCACGAAGCCGGCCACCGAGAGGCTGATGGCCCAGCCCAGGTTGACGGCCCAGTAGATGAGGCCGTAGGCCCGGGCCCGGTCCCGCGCCGGGACGATGTCGGCCACCGCCGCCTGCGCCGCCGGACGGTAGATGTCGCCGGTGAGGGCGGCCAGGAAGGCGAAGAAGGTGAGCCAGCGGGGGTCGCGCAGGAAGCCGAGCACGGCGACGCAGCAGCCGCCCAGGGTGAGGCCGAGCAGCATGGTCCTGCGGCGGCCGATCCGGTCGGCCAGCGCACCGCCCAGCGGCCCGGCCAGCAGGAGCCCGAGCCCGTAGATCGCCACCACCTTGCCAGCCTGGCTGGCGCTGAAGCCCCGGTCGGTGACCAGGTAGAGCGCCAGGAAGGTGATGACGAAGGAGGCGAGCCGGTTGACCAGCATCCCGGCCCAGAGGGTCCAGAAGAGCGGGGGCAGCCCGCCGGTGGCGGCTCGGAAGCGGGGGACGAGGGGGCTCACGGGGCCCCCTTATATCCCTAGCAGTCGAAGTAGAGCGTGTACTCCAGCGGGGTCGGGCGCATCCGGATGGGGTTCACTTCCTTGTCGTACTTGTACTGGATCCAGGTCTCGATGACGTCCTCGGTGAAGACGTCGCCCTTCATGAGGAACTTGTGGTCCTTGCGCAGGCACTCCAGCGCCTCGTCGAGCGAGCCGGGCATCTTGGGGATGTCCTTCAGCTCCTCCGGCGACATGCCGTAGATGTCCTTGTCGAGCGGCTGGCCGGGGTTGATCTTGTTCTCGATGCCGTCGAGGCCCGCCATCAGCATGGCCGCGAAGGCGATGTAGCCGTTGGCGGACGGGTCCGGCGAACGGAACTCGATGCGCTTGGCCTTCGGGCTCGGCGAGTACATGGGGATGCGGATCGAGGCCGAGCGGTTGCGCGCCGAGTAGGCGAGGTTGATGGGCGCCTCGAAGCCCGGCACCAGCCGCTTGTACGAGTTGGTGGACGGGCAGCAGAGGGCCGCCAGGGCCGGGCCGTGCTTCAAGATGCCGCCCATGTAGAACATCGCCATCTCGGAAAGTCCGGCGTAGCCGTCGCCGGCGAAGAGCGGCTTGCCACCCTTCCAGATCGACTGGTGGACGTGCATGCCCGAGCCGTTGTCGCCGTAGAGCGGCTTGGGCATGAAGGTCGCGGTCTTGCCGTGCCGGCGGGCCACGTTCTTGACGATGTACTTGAACCACTGGAGGTTGTCGCCCATCGCCACCAGCGAGTTGAAGCGGATGTCGATCTCGGCCTGGCCGGCGCTCGCCACCTCGTGGTGCTGCCGCTCCACGTGGATGCCGACCGACTCCATCACCTGGCACATCTCGGTGCGGATGTCCTGCTGCGAGTCGGTGGGGGCGACCGGGAAGTAGCCCTCCTTGTAGCGGGGCTTGTAGCCGAGGTTGCCGCCGGCCTCTTCACGGCCGGTGTTCCACTGGCCCTCGACCGAGTCGACCTTGTAGAAGGCCTGGTTGACCCCCGACTCGTAGCGGACCTCGTCGAAGATGAAGAACTCCGGCTCCGGTCCAAAGTAGGCGGTGTCGCCGATGCCGGTCGACTTCAGGTAGTTCTCGGCCTTGAGGGCGATGTTGCGCGGGTCGCGGCTGTACGGCTCCTTGGTGATCGGCTCGACCACGTTGCAGATCAGCGAGAGGGTCGGCGTAGCCATGAACGGGTCGATGCAGGCGGTGCTGGGGTCCGGGATCACCAGCATGTCGGAGGCGTGGATCGCCTGCCAGCCGCGGATCGACGAGCCGTCGAAGCCGAGTCCTTCCTCGAAGACGCCCTCGCTGAGTTCGTAGAGGGGGATGGAGAAGTGCTGCCAGGTGCCGATGAAGTCCATGAACTTCAAGTCGACGTAGGTGGCCTTCTTTTCCTTGGCCAGCTCGAGGACCTGCTTCGGGGTGAGGTTCGCCATCGCGTTGATTCTCCGGCTTGAGAGAGGTGGTTGCGTGCCGGATCGTTAGCACGCGGCGTGCCGGGCCGGGTGACCGATCAGGCCCGGGGAAACCGAGCCACCACCTGGAGCCGCGCCAGGACTCCGCTCGAAAAGCGGGCAGCATGTTGCCTGAATGGCGGGCAGGTGGCTGGACGGCGCGCAGCCGTCTTTCGACACATCATCATGCCTGGGTCGGGGCACTAGCGGGGCTTCATCCCGAGCGCCCGCATCCGCTCGCGCAAGGTGTTGCGGTTCATCCCGAGCAGCTCGGCGGCCCTCAGCTGGTTCCCCCTGGTGCGAGCGATGGCGGCGGCGATGAGCGGCTTTTCGACCGCCTCCAGGGCCGCCTGGTAGCGGCCGCCCTCCGGCTCGACGGCGTCGAGCATGGCGTTGACGAGCCCGGAGAGGCCCCGCTCGGCGGCGCTGGCGGCGGCCGGCAGCAGGCCGGAGATCTCGGCGGCGCCGATGCGCCAGCCGTTGAGCTTGAGCAGGGCGCGCTGGATGACGTTCTGCAGCTCGCGGACGTTTCCGGGCCAGGGGTGCGTGAGCAGCATCGCCTCGGCGTCCTTGCCGAGCGCCACGACGCGCCCCTTGAGCTGCAGCCCGTAGCGGGCCAGGAAGTGGCGGGCCAGCAGCAGCACGTCGGCCTCGCGCTCGCGCAAGGGTGGCAGCCGCACCGGCACCACCGCCAGCCGGTAGTAGAGGTCGCGGCGGAAGCGCCCCTCCTCGACCGAGCGGGCCAGGTCGGCGTTGGTGGCGGCCACCACGCGGACGTCTACGGGCAGCGCGCGCGAGCCGCCGACGCGGTCGATCTCGCGCTCCTGCAGGACCCGCAGCAGCTTGGCCTGCAGCTCGACCGGCAACTCGCCGATCTCGTCGAGGAAGAGCGTGCCACCGCTGGCCAGCTCGAACTTGCCGGGGCGCCGCTCCACCGCGCCGGTGAAGGAGCCCTTCTCGTGGCCGTAGAGCTCGCTCTCGATGAGGTCGCGCGGCAGCGCCGCCATGTTGACGGTTATGAAGGGGCCGGAGGAGCGGGCCGAGTTGGCGTGGACGGCGCGGGCCACCAGTTCCTTGCCGGTGCCCGACTCACCCATCAGCAGCACGGTCATCTCGGTGCGGGCGACGCGGCCCACCTCCTTGAAGACCTCGATCATCGCCGAGGAGCGCCCCACCAGGGTCTCGGGGAGCGCCACGTCGCGGAAGCGGCGCGGCTCGCTGGACGGCTCGCCACGCTCGTCTCCGCCGGTCCCCGGCTCGTCGTGGTCGCCCGGGGTGGCCGAGAGGTCGAGGACGATCCGCTCCACCCGCGCCAGGTCGAAGGGCTTGGAGAGGTAGTCGGCGGCGCCGCGCTTCATGGCCTCGAGGGCGGTCCGCATGGTGTCCTCGGCCGTCATCACCACCACGAAGGGCGAGTTGGGGCGGCCGGCGATCTCGCCGAGCAGCTTCAGGCCGTCGTCGCCGGGGAGCCGGACGTCGAGCAGGAGCAGGCCGATGCCACTCGGGCCGGTGCCGAGCGCACGGAGCTTCTCGCGGGCCTCCTCGGCGCTGCCGGCCTCCTCGTGGGGGACCCCGGCCCGATCGCAGGTGCGGGCCAGCACGAAGCGGATGGAGCTCTCGTCGTCTACGATCAGGACCTTGCGCACGGTGGTCTTCTAAGCAAGGTGGGGGCCAGAAGCGCCCCCCACATCAAGGGGGAGGTAGAGGCTGGCCTCACAGCCGGTCGCGGAGCCGTCACAGCCGGTCGCGGAGCTGTCACAGCCGGTCGCGGAGCCGTCGCTGCCATTCGCCGAGCGGTTCCTGACCTCGATCCGCCCTCCGTGGGCGTCGATGATCCGGCGCGAGATGGCGAGGCCGAGCCCGGTGCCGTGCGGCTTGGTGGTGGCGAAGGGCGTGAAGAGCCGGGGCAGCATCGCCTCGGGGATGCCCGGGCCGTTGTCCTTGACCGAGATGCGCGCCAGGGGGCGGGTCTTGCCGCTGGCGGAGCGAAGCCGCTGCGAGGCCACCGCGGTCTCGAGAGTCAGCCGCGGATTGGGCCGGCCCACCAGGGCGTCGAGGGCGTTGCGGACCAGGTTGAGGATCACCTGGGTGAGCTTCTCGTCATCGCCGGTCACGAACGGGAGCGAGGGGTCGAAGCGCTCGATGATGGTCACGCCGTCGGCGCCGGGGACGCCGCGGGCCAGCACCTGGACGTCGCCGAGCACCCGGTGGATGTCGACCGGCGCGCTCCGCAGCGCCGCCGGGCGGGCCAGGTCGAGCAGCTCCCGCACCAGCCCGTCGACGCGCTTGGCCTCGCGGGCGATCACCTGGGCGTAGTCGCGGACGCTCCCCACGGCCTGGCTTGCCAGCAGCTCGGCCGAGCCCTGCAGCCCGGCCAGCGGGTTCTTGATCTCATGGGCCAGGCCGGCGGCCAGCGCCTCGAAGTCGAGGGTCCGCTCGCCGCCGCGCGGCGTCCGCAGCACCACCACCGCGCCGAGACAGGAGGGGCCGTCCAAGAGCGGCGAGGCCTCCACCGAGAGCGCCACGCTCCGGTCGGCCGGGCTGGGCAGGAAGGAGGCCTGCAGCTCCTGGGAGCGGCGGGCCCGCTCGGCCACGCCGCCGAGCTGGTCTGCCCCCGGGAGCGCGCGCACCGGCCGGCCGATGGCCCAGTCCCTGCTGCGGCCGAAGAGCTCCTCGGCCGGCGGGTTGAGGTGGAGCACCTCGCCCTCGATCCCGACCAGCACCACGGCGTCGCCGATCGAGTCGACGGCCGCGCGAGCGAGCGCCGCCGTGAGCGCTGGAGGCTTGGCGGTGGCGACCAAGGACGTCTACAGCGCTTCCTCGCCCCGCTCGCCGGTGCGGATGCGGATCACCTCGTCGATGGGCACCACGAAGATCTTGCCGTCGCCGATGCGGCCGGTCTTGGCGGCCCGCTCGATGGCCTCGACCACCTTGGCGACCAGCGCGTCGGAGACCACCACCTCGACCTTCACCTTGGGGAGGAAGTCCACGACGTACTCGGCGCCGCGGTAGAGTTCGGTGTGGCCCTTTTGCCGGCCGAAGCCCTTGACCTCGGTGGCGGTGAGACCCGCCACGCCGATCTCGGAGAGCGCCTGCTTCACCTCGTCCAGCTTGAACGGCTTGATGATGGCTTCGACCTTCTTCACGGCTCACCTCGATGAATGTGAAAGTGACGCTGACGCTACGCTTCGACTCGCGGACCGGTCAAGCCGGGCTGCTCGTAAACCGGGCACTGCGCTGCTCGCATCCCGGACAGCTCGCCTCGACCCCGGGCAGCCCCGGCGGCGATGGGAACGGCACCACGGGGCGCTGTCGCCGTGACTGCCGGGGCCCGCTGTCCATGGTCCCTCCGGCTGCAACCCGCGGGCCAGCGGCCGTACAATGGAGCGCATGGCCGGCGCCGCCCTCTTCCCGCTCCTCGTCATCGCCATCGCGGCCCACCTCATCTTCTGGCGGTGGTGGCTCCGCGCGCCGGGAGGGCAGGACCAGCTCATCGACGCGGTGGCCGCCGACGGGTGGCGGCTTCGGCTGGGCCGGCGCCGTCCGCGCGGCGCGCCGCGGATCACGCCGGTGCTGCTGGTCCACGGCGTGGCCATGAACCGGCAGGCGGTTGACTTCGGGGTGGAGCGCTGGTCGCTCTCGGCGGCGCTCAGCGCCGGCGGGCTCGACTGCTTCGCCCTCGATCTGCGTGGCCACGGCGCCTCGCGCCGCGGGCCGGCCGGTGTCAACCCGCACTGGACGCTCGACGAGTACCTGGCGCTCGACGTGCCGGCCGCGCTCGACGCCATCGAGCGGGCCACCGGCGAGCGGCGGGTGCTCTGGGTCGGCCACAGCCAGGGGGCGCTGCTCGGGCTGGCGGCGGCGCAGCGGTACCCGGATCGGATCGCCGGGGTGGTGGCGCTGGCGCCGCCCATCCGGATTCCGCTGGCGCCGGTCGAGCACCGCTTCCTGCCGCAGCTGGCCTCCTGGCGGCTCTTCCGGCCGCTGGCCGAGCTGCTGGCGCCGGTGTCCGGCTGGTGGCAGCCGCGCCGGGCCGGCCTCTCCATCCAGCTCGGCAACATGGAGCGGCCGGTCTACCGGCGCATGCTGATGAACGCCATCGAGGAGCTGCCGCCCGGCGTGGTGCAACACTTCGTCAAGCTGGCGCGGGAGCAGCGGCTCGGCTCCTGGGACGGGAGCGAGGACTGGCGCGAGGGGCTGGCACGGTGCCGGCAGCCGGCCCTCTTCGTGGCGGCGCCGCGCGATGGGCTGGCGACCCTGGCGGGCGTCGAGGAGGGGCACGCCCGCTGGGGCGGTGAGAAGGCGCTGCTGCTGGCGCCGCCGGAGGTCGGCCACGGCGACCTGCTGCTGGGGAAGCGGGCGCCCGGGGAGCTCTTCCCGGCGGTGCGCGACTGGCTCACGGCGCGGTCGCCGCTGCGCTGAGCCGCCAGCGGCCGTCTACCTCGGCGGCGCGTCCCTGGGCCTGGAGCTTGAGCAGGACGGCCAGGCCGCTCCGCTCCGCCACCGGCCAGATGGCCGGCGCCACGTCGGCGTAGGCCCGCTCGGTGATCTCGCCCAGCCGGCCCGGCTCCCGCAGGGCCTCGAGGATCTTCGCCTCCCGCTCGGCCCGGTGGGCCAGGCAGGCGCGCAGGGCGGCCACGCCGTCGGTGGCGGGCTGGCCGTGGGCCGGGTAGAGCGCCGCGGGCCCGAGCGCGGCGAGGCGGGCCAGCTGCCGCTCGTACTCGGCCATGTCCCCCTCGGGCGGGTCGATCACCACCGTGGAGAGCGTGGAGAGCATGTCGCCCACCAGCAGCGCGCCGGTCTCCTGGTCTTGGAAGACCACGTGATCGCGGGCGTGACCAGGCGTGAACAGCACGCCGTAGCGGCCGCCCAGCAGCTCGCCATCGCGCAGCGGCTTGAAGAGGACGCCGGGGAGGCGCGGGGCGATGCCGCGGTGGGCGCGGATGGTCAGGCCGCGGGCCGCCAGCGCGGCGACGC
The DNA here is from genome assembly GCA_031427995.1 of Anaeromyxobacter sp. GTDB lineage: Bacteria > Myxococcota > Myxococcia > Myxococcales > Anaeromyxobacteraceae > JADKCZ01. The sequence goes on from JANPOM010000022.1 coordinate 28,918, forward strand.
CGCCGACGTGATCGGCGTGGCCGTGGGTGAGCCAGACCTCGCGGGCCGGGCGCCCCTCGGCGGCCAGGATGCCGAGGAACCGGTCGAGCCGGGCCTGCTCCTCCAGGTGGGGAGAGCCGGGGTCTACCACTGCGACGCGATCGCCGAGGTCCACGACCCAGCAGTTGGTGTGGGTGGCCGGCGGGAGGGTGGGGGTCTTGAGCGGCACCTGCCAGAGCCCCTGCTGGTACTCGTTCCGGTAGGCGGCCGGCTCGGGCCGGCGCAGCGCCTCCAGGTCGGGGGCGGGGCCGCGGGCCAGCACCCGCACCGGCCAGAGGTTGGGCGGAAGGAAGTAGCGGGCGCCGCGCGACCACTCCCCGAGCGCGGAGGCGGCCGAGACCCAGGCGCCGTCGGCCAGCTCGCCCGGCCAGACCGATGGCGCATCCCGCGGGCGCCACTCGACGAGGAAGTTGGCGGCGTCGAAGCGCAGGGCGTAGACCGGTGGCGTCACCCATCGTCCGGCGTCCACGAAGCGTGAACCATCCACCGCCGCACCCAGCTCGGCCAGGAGCGCGGCGAAGCCGAGGCGACCGGCCAGGAGGCTGGCGCGGTGCCCGGCCAGCGCCGTCGGGTGGAGCGCCTCGCCGGTGACCACCAGCACCCCGGCCTCCTCGAAGAGCTCGCGGGCGGCGCAGGCCAGGTCGGAGGGCGCGTTGGCGCCGGGGGCGTTGACCGGGACGGCGTCGTCCTCGGCGTCGCGGCGGCCGCCCGGGAAGGCGGTGAAGCCAGGGGCGAAGCGCTGGGTGGCGCCGCGGCGGACCAGGTAGAGGTCGAGGCCGCGGGGGCCGGGACGCCAGAGCACCACCGACGCCGCCGGGCGCGGGACGGCTGGTGGTGGCGGCGGCGGGAGCTGGTAGGCGCCCAGCTCGCTCATGGCCATCTCCCCCGGGCGGCGGTCGCGCTCACACCGGGATCCGGACCAGCTCCTGCTGGACCTTCGAGTAGACCCGCGGGCCATCGGGCCGCAGCACCACGTCGATCTCGGTGCGGACGCCCATCCCCTCGTCGGGCAGGTAGATGCCGGGCTCGATGGAGAAGGCCAGGCCGGTGACCAGCGGGCGGGTGTCGTGGGTCTCCAGGTCGTCGAGGTTGGCGCCGTCGCCGTGGACCTGGACGCCGATGGAGTGGCCGGTGCGGTGGATGAAGCGGTCGCCGAAGCCGGCGGCGGTGATGGAGTCGCGGACGGTCCGGTCCACCTGCCAGCCCTGCAGCGTCTGGCCGGCGGCATGGGCGCGCTCCAGCTGGGCCAGGCCGGCGTCGCGGCCGTCGGCGGCGGCGCGGAAGATCTGCTCCATCTTGGCGGCCGGCCTGTCGCCGCAGAAGCCCATCCAGGTGATGTCGGCGTAGACGTCGTCTGGGCCGGTGGGGCGGGCCCAGAGATCGATGAGGACCAGGTCGCCCTTGCGGATCGGGGTGGGCGTTGCGTCCGAGGGTTCGTAGTGCGGGTCGCCGGCGTGCCCGTTCACGGCGACGATGGGGGCGTGGTCGTACTCGAGGCCGGCCTCGTGGAAGCGGTCGGTGAGGAAGCGCTGGATGCCGGTCTCGGTCGGCCCGGTCCCGGCCCGGAGCTGTTCGCCGATGCGGGCGAAGGCGGCGTCCTTGGCCTCGTCGATGACCTTGAGGGCGCGGCGGTGGCTCTCGACCTGCGACTCGGACCAGCGGCAGAGGAAGTGCTGCACCAACTCGGCGGAGGAGACCACGGTGGCGCCGAGGCCGCGGATGACCTCGAGGGTTCCCGCGTCGACGCGGGAGAGGGCGGGGATGGCGGCCTGGGGGCAGTACTCCATGGCCAGCCGCGGGGAGGGAGGGAGCGCGCCGAAGAGCTCCTTGAGGGCGGCCTGGAGCGACTGCCAGGAGGCGTACCCGCGCCGTTGGCCCTGGACGTCCCGGGGGAAGGACCCGAGCTCGATGGCGTGGACCAGGAGCTGGGGTTCGCCGCGGGCGGGCACGAGGTAGTACCACCGCCTCGTCAACATGCGCCCAGCCAGGCCCAGGGCCGTGAGAGCGGTCGGGTTCTGTCCGTGGAAATCGTAGAGGAGCCAACCGTCCAACTTCTGCTCAGCCAGGGCACGCTGGAGCGCGGGAATGTCCATCCGCGCGTTGTAGCGCCCGGAAGGGCCCACGGCAACGCGACTGGAGGCCCGGCATCGGGCAAGGCAGCAGCGGCGGCCTCCCGGTGGACTCGAAAGTCGGGGCCAGAGTCGTTAGATCGGCACCCGGTAGCGGCGACCGGTCCCAGCCTCGCCCGCCTTCGGGATCTGGTGAAGCCGGATGGAGTTGGTCTTGCCCGCCACGCCCATGGGCGAGCCATGGACCAGCACGATCCGATCGCCTGGTCCGGCGATCCCGTCCGCGACCAGCCGCTCCGCCACGGCCTCGGCCATGGCGTCGGCGTTCTTGACCGGCTCCATCAGCGCCGGGATCACGCCCCAGTAGAGGGCGCAGCGCCGCCGCACCCCCTGGTCGGTCGAGAAGGCGACCACCGGCACCGGCGGGCGGAAGTGCGCCAGCAGCCGCGCCGTGGTCCCCGAGAGCGTGAAGCAGCAGATCGCCACCGCGCCTGAGCACTCCGCCGCCCGGCACGCCGCCGCCGAGATCACCTCGTCCACCGGCGCTGGCGCGGCACCGATCAGCTCCCGCGGCCGCAGCTGGCCTACCGAGGCCTCGGCCTCGCGCACGATCCGGTCCATCATCTGCACGGAGGCCAGCGGGTACTTCCCGCTGGCGGTCTCGCCCGACAGCATCACCGCGTCAGCCCCGTCCCAGATGCCGTTGGCCACGTCGCTGGCCTCGGCGCGCGTCGGCCGCGCGTGCTCGATCATCGAGTTGAGCATCTGGGTGGCGATGATGACCGGCTTCCCGGCCGCATTGGCCTTCTGGCAGAGCATCTTCTGGATGCTCGGCACCCGCTCCGGCAGGATCTCCACGCCGAGGTCGCCGCGCGCCACCATCAGCCCGTCGGCCGCCGCCAGGATGGCGTCGATCTGGTCGAGCGCCTCGGGCTTCTCGATCTTGGCGATCACCGGCACAACCCGCCCGGCCTGCTCCATGAGCCGCCGGCAATTCAGCACGTCCTCCGGCGTCCGCACGAAGGAGAGCGCCACGGCGTCGACGCCGCTGGCCAGGCCGAACGCCAGATCGGTCTTGTCCTTCTCGCTCATGGCCTCGGTGCGCAGCGCCACGCCGGGCAGGTTGATCCCCTTGTGCTCGCCCAGCATCCCGCCCTCGATCACCTCGGCGGTCACCTTCACGCCGTCGGTGGAGAGCACCTTGAGCTCGAGCAGGCCGTCGTCGATCAGCAGCCGGTCGCCCGGCTTCACGTCCTCGGCCAGGTGGACGTAGGTGGTGGAGACCAGCTGTTCGTCCCCCACCACCTCGCCCGCGGTGGTGATCTCGAGCTTCCGTCCTGGCACCAGCTTGACCCCGGCGCGCCCGGCCTTGAGCGGCCCGGTCCTGATCTTCGGTCCCTGCAGGTCCTGGAGCACCGCCAACGGCTTTCCGAGGTGGCGCGACGCGGCGCGGATGAGCCCCAGCGTCTTGGCGTGGTCCTGGTGGCTGCCGTGGGAGAAGTTGAGCCGGGCCACGTCAACGCCGTGGCGGAGCAGCTGCTCCAGGGCCTCGGGCGTGCTGGTGGCGGGACCGATGGTGGCGACGATCTTGGCGCGGCGCATGGCGACTTCTACCTTCGCGGGGCGGGCGGGGTCCAGCCACCCGCGGCCACCCCGTCCCGGAGCGGTTCCGCCAGCGACCTCCCAGGGCAGGTCGGCGGACCCTCACAGGGCAGGTCGGCGGACCCCCAGCGGACCTCCCAGGAGTTGTTTGCACCGGGAGTTGTTTGCACCGCCCGGGGGGGCTACCTTCCCGCCAATGGAACACGCTGCGCTGGTCCGCCGCCTCGAGAAGCTGCAGCGCCTCCTCGAGGTGGCCCGCGCCATGACGGCCGAGCGCCACCTCCCGGCCCTGCTCCAGACCATCAACGACGCGGCCGCCAGCGTCGCCGAGGCCGATCGCTGCAGCATCTTCGTGGTCGACCGCGAGCACGGCGAGCTCTGGACCACCGTGGCTCACGGCACCGGCGAGATCCGCATCCCGCTCAGCGCCGGGATAGCCGGCGCGGTGGCGGCCTCGGGTCGCTCCATCCGCATCCCCGACGCCTACGCCGATCCGCGTTTCAACCCCGAGGTCGACGCCGCCACCGGCTACCGGACCCGCAACATCCTCTGCGTCCCCATGCTCAACACCAAGGGTGAACCGGCCGGCGTCATCCAGGCGCTCAACCGGCGCGACGGCGCCTTCGGCGACGAGGACGAGGAGCTGCTGCAGGCCCTGGCGGGCCCGGCCGCCAGCGCCATCGAGAACGCTCTCCTCCACGAGGAGATCGAGCGGCTCTTCGAGGGGTTCGTGCAGGCCTCGGTCACCGCCATCGAGTCCCGCGATCCGACCACCGCCGGCCACTCCGGCCGCGTCGCCACGCTCACCATCGGGCTGGCCCAGGCCGTCGAGCGGGCCCCGCCGCCGCCCTGGCGAGGCGTCCGCTTCGAGGCGGCCGCGCTCCAGCAGCTCCGCTACGCCGCCCTGTTGCACGACTTCGGCAAGGTGGGCGTGCGCGAGAACGTCCTCACCAAGGCCGACAAGCTCCACCCGCACCAGCTCGAGCTGCTGCTGGGGCGCTTCGACCTGGCCCGGGCCGGCCTGGAGAACGATCGGCTCCGGGCCCGCCTGGAGGGCACCAGCGAGGCCGAGGTGGCCGGGCGGCTCGAGGAGCTCGACGCCTGCTGGGAGGTGGTGCTGGTGGCCAACCGGCCGGCGGTGCTGGCGGAGGCCGCCTCGGCGCGCCTGGCCGGGCTGGCCGGGCGGACCTTCACCGATTCCCGCGGCGCCGCCCGGGCCCTCATCAGCACGGACGAGCTGCGGCTGCTCTCCATCCCCAAGGGCTCGCTCTCCGAGGCCGAGCGGCGCGAGATCGAGAGCCACGTCACCCACACCTTCCGCTTCCTCTCGCAGATCCCCTGGACCCGCGCCTTGCGCCGGGTGCCGGAGATCGCCTACGGCCACCACGAGAAGCTCGATGGCCGCGGCTACCCGCGCTCGATGACCGCGCCGGCCATCGCCGTGGAGACGCGGATGATGACCATCGCCGACATCTTCGACGCCCTCACCGCCAGCGACCGCCCCTACAAGAAGGCGCTGCCGGTCGAGCGCGCCCTCGACATCATCGCCGACGAGGTGAAGCGCGGGCAGGTGGACGGCTCGCTCTTCTCGGTCTTCACCGAAGCGAAGCCGTGGCTGGCGCCCCCGCCCCCGTGAGCCGCGACCCGGTCCGGATGGGTGGCGCCTTCTTCGCCTCCCCCACCTCCGGCACCAGCAGCTCGAACCGCTCGAGCAGCTCGAGCTGTTCGATCAGCTCGAGGTTTCGCAGCAGCTCCTCGTCGTCGGCCGGGGTTGCCGTTGCCGGTGCCGTTGCCGTTTCCGGTGTCGTTGCCGTTTCCGGTGTCGTTGCCGTTGCCGGTGGCTCGGCGCCGAGCAGCAGCCCGGTGAGCGCGATGGCGAGCGTGGCGATCATGGCGTGCGGAAGTCTACGGCCAGCACCGTCTTGAAGACCGTCTTCCCTCCTCCAAAGAAGTCACCGGGCAGCAGCAGGTCGAGCTCGGCGCCGAAGGAGAGCCAGCGCGCCGGCTCCCAGCTGGCCGAGAGGTCGATCTCGGTGCCGTAGCTGGTGCCGCCCCACGGCCCGGCGTCCTCGGCGCGCAGCCAGGCCACCCGGGCCTCGAGGTCCACGTCGCGGCCCGCGTCGAGCTCGACGTTCAACCCCGGCGCGATCACGCCGCGGCCGTTCACGCCCGGCGCCGTGGCCTGGCGTGCCGCGAAGGTCTCGGAGAGGCCGCCGCGGAAGAAGAGGTTGGTGGCGGTGACGTAGGGGTTGACGCCGAGGAAGGCGCCGTAGCCCGGCGGCAGTCCGAGCCGCTTCTTCTCCGGCGGTGAGCGGTCGCCGGAGAGGTAGAGGAACCAGGGCGTGACCTGTAGCCACGGCACCGGCGAGACCTGGTAGCGGAGCCAGGCGGCCGAGCCGCTCAGCGGGATGTCGACCGCGGCCGATTCGCCCCCGGCCCCGAGGGACTCGACGCGGCCGCGCAGCAGCGCCACGGTCCAGAGCAGGCGCTGGCCGGCGAAGGTGCCGAGGCTTCCGCTGCTGCCGAGCCAGGCCAGGGTGTCCGTCGAGGTCAGCTCGGCGGAGAGCAGCGAGGCCAGCCCGCGCGAGGCGGTCACGTAGCCGGGCGAGCCGGGGGCTAGGCCGGCCAGGCTCACCACGCCCTCCTCGACATAGGCGCCCCGGAGCAGCTCGGCCAGCGCCCCGGTCCGCTCTCGCCGCGCCGCGACGAAGAGTCCGGCGTGCTCGAAGAGCGAGGGGAGCCAATCGGCGCGCAGCAGCACCATGGGGGTGAGCCCGGCCACGCTGCTCGGGAAGTCGCGGGTCGGCTGGAAGAGGGCGGCGCGCAGCTCGAAGGGCGGGCCGATGGCGCCGAGGTCGACGGCCAGGTCCACCCCGGTGCCGTAGTCGTCGTGGACCAGCCCCTCGGCCACCCCGTAGCGGGCCCGGCCGGCGCGCAGCGTCGTGAAGCCGGCCCGTCCGAAGCTCCAGGCCAGGTAGGCCTCGCGCACCAGCAGGGTCTGGCGCACCTCCTCGGAGATGGCCCGGCCGTTCGAGGTCAGCTCGGAGGGGCCGAGCGTGGTCTGCTCCAGCGTCAGCGCGGGGCCGCCCATGTTGCAGCGCCCCATGCCGCGCAGGTCGAGCCCGGAGGGCGGGGCGCTGGACCAGCAGACCGGCGCCAGCGCCGGGAAGCGGCGCACCCGCAGCTCGCCGGTGTCGAGCGCCACCCGCCAGTGGAGCGCGCCGTCGAGGTGGCGACCGTCGAAGGAGAGCCCGGCCACCGTGGAGGCGTAGCGGCTGCCGGCCGTGGTGGCGAGGTAGTCGTCGACGAGGAAGGCGCGCTGGGCCGGGTCGAAGAGGACGCCGGTGGAGGGAGCGTCGCGCACCCCGGTGAAGCGCAGGTGGACCGCGCCGTCCACGCGCAGGTCGCCAGCGGCGGCGCCCGGGAGGAGCGCCGCGGCCAGCGCCGCGCAGAGGAGGCCAGCGCACCGGTGGCTAATGGCCGCGCTTCTCCCGCCAGCGCTCGCGGGCCCGGCTCCGCTGCTCCGGGCTCAGCTCGCGCCAGCGCCGCAGGTTGTCGAGGTAGCGCTCCCGGTCCCTGGGCGGCGCACTCAGGATCTCGCCCATGGCCTTGCGCAGCTGGGAGCGCCGCTCCGGCGACATCTCCTTGAAGCGGTTGAACCGCTCCTGCAGCTCGCGCTGCTCGCGCTCGGGCAGCCGGCGGAAGGCCTGGTACCGCTTCAGCAGCTCGGCCCGCTGCTCAGGCGGCAGCTCGCGCAGCCGCCGCAGCCGCGCCTGGGTCTCGGCCTGCTGCTCCGGGGCGAGGGCCTGGTAGTCCTTCCACTTCTGCCGCAGCGCCTCGCGCTGCTCGGGGGTGAGCTTCTCCCAGCGCTCGCGGGCCGCGGCGGTGTCGCCGGCCTGCGGCGGTGGCGCGTCGCCGGCGCGGGCCAGGCCGGAGCAGAGCGCCAGGGCCAGCGCCAGGGCCGTGACCAGCCGGCTCATCGCACCCCTCCGCGGTCGAGGGTGTCGAGCTCCGCGATCAGCGCCGCGTCGTCGGCTGTCTCCACGTCGTCGGCCGAGGCGATGGTCTCGTACTCCCGCAGCAGGTCGAACTGGGCGGCCGCCGCCAGCTCCAGCCCGCGCTCCTGGCGGATCACCAGCACCCCGGCCAGGGCGACCGCGGCCAGCCCGCCGGCCGGGAGCGCCAGCCGCCAGCGCCAGGCCGGGAGCCAGCCGAAGAGGCCGCGGGGTGGTTCGGCCGCCAGCCGCGCCGCCAACCGGCTCGCGAAGTACGGCGAGGGCCCGGGCGCGGCTGGGAGCCGGGCCAGGGCCGAGAGCGCGCCGGTGAGCCGGCCCTGCTCGGCACGGCAGGCGGCGCATCCGGCCAGGTGGGCCTCGACCGCGGCGCGGGCGGCCGGTTCGAGGGCGCCGTCGAGCAGCGCGGTGAGTTCGTCGGCCACGTGCCTCATGAGCGCGCCTCCTCGCCCCCGGGCGCGAAGGCCGCCAGCGCCGTGGCGGCGCTGACGGTGGCCCGGTGGATCAGGGACTTCACGGCCGAGACGCTGGTCTCCAGGGTCTCGGCGATCTCTTCGTAGCTCAACCCCTCGAAGCGGCAGAGCACCAGCGCGGCCCGCTGCTTCTCCGGCAGCGACCCGAGCAGCCCCAGCACCGCCTGCTGCAGCGACCGCGCCACCGCCACCTCGTGGGGGCCGGCGTCGGCGGACGGCAGGGCGTCGAGGTCGGGGGCCTCGGCGCGGCTCCCCGCCCAGCTGGCGCGCGCCTTGAAATCGGCGCGGCGCACCTCGTTGAGGCAGTGGTTGGTCGCCACCCGGTAGAGGAAGGTCTTGAAGCGCGCGCTCGGCCGGTAGCGGTCCGCCGTCCGGTAGAGCTTCACGAAGACGTCCTGCGCCAGCTCCTCGGCGCGGGCGGCGTCCCTCACGTAGCGATGGCAGTAAGCGATCATGGCCCGGGCATTCCTCTCGTAGAGGAGCCGGAACGCCGCTTGGTCGCCGCGCTGAAAGGCCAGCAGGAGCGCGGCGTCGTGGTCCTGGCTCATCCACCCCCAAAGAACCCGCCCCGCCGCCGGAAGTTGCGGCCGGTCAGCCGCCGAGCGCTCCGACCAGCGCGCGGGTCAGGCCGTAGACCACCGCGGCGACCAGCGCCGAGGCCGGAATCGTGAAGATCCACGCCCAGATGATGCGCCTCGCCACCCCCCAGCGGACCGCCCGGGTTCCCCGGGTGGCGCCGACGCCGACGATGGCCCCGGTGATGGTGTGGGTGGTGGAGACCGGGATGCCCCAGTGGGCCAGCGCCAGGATGGTGACGCCGCCGCCGGTCTCGGCGCAGAAGCCGCCCAAGGGCTGCAGCTTGGTGAGCCCGGTCCCCATGGTCTTCACGATGCGCCAGCCGCCGAAGAAGGTGCCGAGGCTGATGGCGGCGTGGCAGGCGATCACCACCCAGAATGGGATGTGGAACTCCTGCCCCTTCATGACCGTGCCGAAGAGGATCAGGGCGATGATGCCCATCACCTTTTGCGCGTCGTTGGTGCCGTGGCTGTAGGAGAAGATGGCCGCCGACACCAGCTGCAGCTTGCGGAACCAGGCGTCGACCCTGGCCGGCGTGTTGCGCCGCACCATCCAGGAGGTGCCCACCATCATGGTGACGCCGAGCAGCATGCCGATGAGCGGCGAGAGGATGATGAACAGCGAGATCTTGAGGATGCCCGAGCCGATCAGGCCCGAGACGCCGAGCGCCGGCAGGGTGGCGCCGATCATGCCGCCGGCCAGCGCGTGGGACGAGGAGGAGGGCAGCCCCCAGTACCAGGTCAGCAGGTTCCAGGCGATGGCGCCCATCAGGGCGGCGAAGATCACCACCAGCACCATGGTGTCGCCCCGCGCCCGCAGCGCCTCGAAGTGGATGATCCCCTTGCCCATGGTGTTGGCCACCTTGAGCTGGGCCCCCCAGAGCACCGGCGCCGCCGAGATGAAGTTGAAGAAGGCGGCCCAAGCCACCGCCTTCATCGGCGTCAGCACCCGGGTCGAGACCACCGTGGCGATCGAGTTGGCCGCGTCGTGGAAGCCGTTGATGAAGTCGAAGGCGAGGGCGACGAAGATCAGCCCGATGACGACGGCGTAGAGGAGCATGGCGGGGGTCCGAGGCCGGGCCGGCGCCTCAGGCGTGCTCGAGGACCACGCCCTCGATCACGTTGGCCACGTCCTCGGCCCGGTCGGTGGCGTCCTCGATGAGATCGATGATCTCCTTCCACTTCATCACCGTGAGGGGATCGTTGCCGCGCTTGAAGAGCTTGGCCATGGTCTTGCGGGTGAGCGTGTCGGCCTGGTTCTCCAGCTTGTTCATCTCCTGGCAGGCGGCCAGGATGGTCTGCGGGTCCTTCTTCATGTTGCGCAGCCCCTTGACGGCCTCGTCCATCTTGCGGGTCTGCTCGACCAGCACCGCCGCCAGCTCGCGCGACTCCGGGAGCACGGTGTCGATGTCGTAGAGGCCGAGCCGCTCGGCGGCGGCGTCGGCCAGGTCGAGCACGTCGTCGATGCGGGAGAGGAGCCGGTGGATCTCGGAGCGGTCGAACGGGGTGATGAACTGGGTGTGGAGCCGCTCGAAGGCCTTGTGGGTGATGTCGTCGCCGCGGTGCTCGACGTCCTTGATGGCCTGGCACTTGGCCGGCACGTTGGTGAAGTCGTCGAGCAGGTCCTTGAGCAGGATGGCGCCTTCCACCACCGTGGCCGACTGGGCCTCGAAGTCCGAGAAGAAGTCATCCGACTTCGGCATCAAGCGCTGGAGCATCGGTTCTCCTGGGGCGGGGCGGCACGGGGCGGGCCGGGGCCGAGGTAACTCGTTTCGAAACCTGAGTCAAACGGGCTCTGTGACGGAATCGTGAACTTCGCCTGTGGCGCATCCTGCCATGGCCGGGCGCGACCTGCTGCGCGAACGATGGTACCTCCTGGGCCGCCGTGGCGCTCCAGGAGGCGCCAGCCCCCCCGCTCCGGTGCACCAGCCCGATCAGCGAGAAGGGCCGCCCCCAGCCGGCCGGCTCGAGTGGCCGGACCTCCCACCAGCGGGCAGGGACCCGTCCCGCAGCGACACCAGCGTGGCCCCCCAGCCCCCGGCCGCCTCGCCGGCGGGCTGGAAGCTGGCGACCAGCGGGTGGCGCGCCAGCAGGACCTCGACGCTCCGGCGCAGGGCGCCCGTCCCCTTGCCGTGGATGATGCGGAGCGCGCGCAGGCCGGCGGCGTGGCTCGCCTCGATCCACTCGGGCACCAGCGAACCGACCTCGCCGGGGGCGAAGGTGTGCAGGTCGAGCACCCCGTCGAGTGGGAGGTCCACCGGCGGGACCGGGTCGTCGCCGCCCTCACCTTGATCGCCGTTCACCCCGGGGATTCTACGCCCGGTCGAGCCGCCGGGCGATGGCGGCGCGCGACGCCGAGGCGCTCTGGTCGCATCATCATGCCCGGGTCGGGGCACCGAGAATGGGCGAAAGGGCGAGTTGCTGTAGAATGCCGGCACCGGGTTGTCCGTCCGCCTCCCCGGAACCGCCATGAACCGCCGCCTCCGCCTCAGCCTGATCTCGACGCTCGCCCTGGCCCTCGCCGCCTGCAACGCGCAGGTGCAGGGGAACGGCCAGCTGGCCGTGGAGTCGCGGACGGTGGCGCCGTTCGACCAGGTCGACCTGTCGCTCGGCATCGAGGCGAGCGTGACCGCCAACGCCGCCTCGCAGGCGCTCTCCCTGAGCGGCGACTCGAACCTGCTCCAGTACGTCCTCACGCCGGTCGAGGCCGGCGTGCTCAAGACCCGGCTCAACGGGGTCGACAGCATCGACCCGATCAACCCGCTGCGGCTCACCGCGCAGGCCGTGGCGCTCCACCGCGTCAAGGCCACCGAGGCCTCGATCGTCGACGTCAAGGGGGCGGGCAGCTCGGCGGCCGGCTTCAGCTTCGAGGTCGAGGCGGCGGCGCGCAGCAGCGTGGCGCTGGCCGGGAGCGGCGGGCAGCACCTCGAGGTGAGGCTGTCGGGAGGCGCGGCGCTCGACGCCTGGTCCTACCCGGTGGCCGGCGCCAACGTGCTGCTGGCCGGCGGGTCGTGGCTCCGCGTCAACACCGAGAGTGACGTCACCGGCAGCGCCGCCGACAAGAGCAAGGTCTTCGTCACCGGCGGCGGTGGCTGCGGGGGGCTGGTGCTCTCGAGCGGCGCCACCTGCGAGGCCCCCCCGTAGGGCGCCGACGCGGTGCTCGACAAGGCGCTGGGGCCGGAGCTGGTGGCCCAGGCGCCCGACGCCACGCTGGAGCGCAAGCGCGCGGCCCGGCCGCGACGCTACAGCGTGCAGGCCAGGCCGGCGGGCGAGCAGGTCACCCCGGTCACCGTCGAGCTGGTCCTGGCCTGGACCACCCCGTCGTCGATCAGCACCTGGACGGTGAGCGGCAGGACCGGGTTCGCGAGCATGGCGCTGCAGGAGCCGGTGAACACGGTCTTCTGCGCCCCGCCGATGGGCGTGACGCCGCTGTAGGTGACCTGCACCGGGTCCTCGTCCGCGTCGCTGACCAGCACCGGCAGCGGCACCAGGGCGCGGTCTACGACCCACCTCGGCTGTCCGGCGCAGGCGGAGCCGTCGGCGGTCCACTTCGGGCAGTTGCAGAAACAGGACTCGACGGTGCCGCTGAAGGCGGTGACCGAGGGGGCGGCGTTGAGGATGTTGACGACGGTGCTGGAGATCGCCTCGGCCCATCCGTCGCTGGCGCGGGCCGTCAGGACGTGGGAGCCGGTGAAGCCGGCCAGCGGTGGCAGCCCAGAGGCCAGGGCGTAGGCGCGGGCGCAGGTCACGCTCACCGCTCCGCCGGTGATGGTGAAGGAGCGGCAGTCGGCGTCGCCGTCAGCGGCGCCGCTGGTGGCGAAGAGCGGGTCTCCATCGGGGTCCTCGAAGCTGGCCAGCGGCGTGGTGGCGAGGTAACGGCCGTTGGCCCGGTCGTACTGGTGCGGCACCGCCACCGAGTGGAGCGGGGTCTTGAGCACCGGCGCGCGGTTGAGGGCGATCACCGGCACCTCGATCCGGCCGAAGGCGCCGAAGGGATCGGCGGCGGTGGCCACCAGCGAGAACCCGCTGGAGCCGTCCTGCTTGCGGAACTGCCACGGCATGTCGAGCGCCGTCGTGAAGCGGAAGGTGGCGACGCCCGCGGCGGTGGTTGACTGGCCGGCCGATGAGGTCAGCGCGGCGTCTACCCCGGCGGCCACCACCGGACCGGTGATGGGGTCACCATCCGGGTCGGTGGCAAGGAAGGCGGTGGTTCCGGCCACCACGTAGCAGGAGCCGGCCGCGCCGACGCAGGGCCCGATCGAGTGATCGAAGGCGACGCCGCCGCCAGACGGGTTCGCGGCCAGCCAGATGACCGGCGGCCGGTTTCCGATCTCGACCGGGAAGCTCGCCTCGGTGCTCCCGCCGTTGGCGTCGGTGGCCACCACGCGAATGGTCCGGCTCCCCGAGCCGAGCAGTAGGCCCGGAACGTTGCAGCTCACCTCGAAGGGGACGGCCCCATCCGAGATCGCGCCGAGCCGCGTGGTGCAGCCCGCGGTGGCGCTCTCGACCAGCGAGGCGGAGAGCGCGACCGGGTCGCCGTCGGGATCGGTGGCCGGCAGCGGCAGCGCGCCGCTGGCGTGGTAGAGCCCGGCGGCGTGGCGATGGTCGAGCCGGAGTGGCGAGGCGGTCAGCTCGGGCGGGCGGTTGCCGACATCCACCAGCTGCTCGGCCTGCCCCAGCAGCCCGGCGGCGGTGGTGACCCGCAGCCTGAACCGCCAGGCCCCGGCGATCGCGCCCCCCGGAGTCTCCAGCCAGGCCTCGGTGGCGAGGCTGTTGGGGCCGAGCGACCAGGCCACCGAGCTGCCTGGGTCCACTCCAGCGGGCGGCACCACGCGCCAGCGATAGGTGAGCGACCCGGCGGCCGGGTCCTCGACCAGGGCCGAGAGCGGGAGCGCCACGGCTCCACCCGCCAGGGCCGGGCGGCAGGCGAAGGGTGAGCCACCGCAGAGGTGGTCCACCGCGCTGGTGGCCGCGGGGGTCACCAGCGGGGCGCCGCTGGCCGGCGCGACCTCGATGGTCTGGCGCGCCTGGGTGCTGGCGCCGCGCGCGTCCTCGGCCGCCACCGTCACCTCGTAGGTGCCGGCGCACCAGAAGACCAGCTCGAGCTCGGCTCCGCTGCTCGGCTCCGGCTCGGCGGGGCAGGCGGCCGAGACGGCGGAGACCGACCAGACGTACCGGGTGATCGAGTCGCCGGGATCGGGGTCGGAGGCGGTGGCGCCGAGGAGGTGGACCCGGTGGGTGGCCGGCGCCGGCGGAAGCTGGAGCGAGACGGCCGGCGGCCGGTTGGTCACGCAGGCCGAC
>JANPOM010000023.1:0-1479 GCA_031427995.1 Anaeromyxobacter sp.
ATGCGTTCTTTGGCGCGGCTCTTCTCCTCGTCGCGGCGCGCGCCGCCGAAGGCTGCATCGAAGCCCCATTTGTCGAGCGGAGCCAGGCCATGCCCACCTTCCTGCGCTGCATGGAGCGCGGCCTGGCCTTCTTCGGCGGGACCACGCTCAACGACATCTTCGACAACATGAAGACCGTGGTGATCAAGCCCGGGCCGCCCACGATCTTCAACAGGACCTTCCTCGCCTACGCGGGCGTCCGCGGCTTCGCCGTCCGCGCCTGCAACCCTGGTCGCGGCAACGAGAAGGGCCGGGTCGAGCGGCCGATCGGCTTCGTCCGCAGCCGGTTCTGGACCGGACGCCGCGTCGCCAGCCTGCTCGACCTCAACGCCCAGGCGTTCACCTGGCGCGACGACTTCGCCAACCACCGCGTCCACGAGGTCACCGGCAAGGTGCCGTCGCTGGTCTTCGAGGCCGAAGAGCGCCGGCTGCTCGGGCCGATCACCTCGACCCCGTTCGACACCGATGAGGTCCTGGCCACCTACGCGACCAAGACCTTCCGTGTTCGCTTCGACCGCAACTCCTACTCGGTCCCGTGGCGCCTCGCGCACCAGCCGATCGTGGTGCGCGCCACCGACGACCTGGTGGCCGTCTACCTCCAGACCCAGCGTGTCGCCGTTCACCGGCGCTGCTGGGACATCGGTCAGGACGTGAAGGACGACGCCCACGAGGTGGGCCTGCTGGAGCAGAAGCCCCGCGCCGCCTTGACTGGCCTGCCCCGCGAGCTGGATGGGCTCGGCGAACTGGGCGCCCGCTACTTCAAGATCCTCGCCGCCGGCACCCGCTCCATGTCTCGGGAGACCGTCCGGCTCACCCACCTGACCGAGCTGTTCGGCATCCCTGCGACCGCCCAGGCCATCGCCGAAGTGATGGCCAGCGGCCACGTCGGCGCCGAGTACGTCGAGTTCATCCTGCGCCACAAGCGCGGCCTGCGCCCCATGGCCCCGCCGCTGCGGCTCGGCGACCCGGAGCTGGACGGCATCCACTTCTCCGAGCCCGACATGTCCGTATACGACGCGATGTTCCCCCAGCCCATGACCCGTGACCCGGGCGAGCCGCTCACCGAGGAGCACCAGCCGTGAAGGACGACGACCTCCTCGGCCTGACCCGCGAGAAGCTCCGCTGGCTCAAGCTGCCAGGCATGGCCGAGCAGCTCTCGCCTCTCCTCGACAAGGCGGCCGAGGACAACCTCACGGTGCTCAACGTCGTCGATCGCCTCTGCGACGAGGAGAAGGCCAGCCGCCTCCGCAACGCCATCGGTCGGCGTATCCGTGACGCCCGATTCCCCGAGCTCAACACCGTCGACGCCTTCAACTTCGACTTCTGCCCGGTGCGGAAGAAGCTGCGCGCCCGCTACCTCGCTCTCCACGACCTCGCCTTCCTTACCGCGGCGTCAACCCGCTCTTCATCGGCCTCCCCGGCACCGGTAAGACCTTCCTC
>JANPOM010000024.1:0-7850 GCA_031427995.1 Anaeromyxobacter sp.
CGCTCCAACGCGCTCGACCTGATGCGGAGCGTTGGGCTCGACGTCTAGGACTTGCTGGCCAGAAGCCTGGGCGCCCTGAAGGGCGCCCTACTGTGGCAGCGACGCCAGCGCCTCGCCGAGATCGGCCAGCAGGTCCTCCGGCGCCTCGATGCCGATGGAGAGCCGGATGACGCTGTCGGTGATCCCGGCGCGCTTTCGCGCCTCGGGGGTCATGGAGGCGTGGGTCATCGAGGCAGGGTGGGCCACCAGGCTCTCCACGCCGCCCAGGCTCTCGGCCAGGGTGAACCAGCGCAGGGTGCGGAGCACGTGGTTGACACGGTCGGGGGTCCCGTTCTTCAACTCGAAGCTGAGCATGCCGCCGAAGCCGCCCTGCTGCCGCTTCGCCAGCGCATGCTGCGGGTGGCTCGGCAGGCCCGGGTAGAAGACCGCGTCGATGGCCGGGTGGGCGGCGAGGAACTCAGCCACCCACTGCGCCCCTGCCTGGTGCGCCCTCATCCGCAGCAGCAAGGTCTTCAAGCCGCGCAGGACCAGGAAGCAGTCGTGCGGGCTCTGCGAGGTGCCGAGCAGGTTGTTCATCGACTGGATCCGCTGCAAGAGCGCGGTCCGGCCCGGAGCCGCCACCACCGCGCCCCCCACCACGTCGGAGTGGCCGTTCAGGTACTTGGTGGTCGAGTGGACCACCAGGTCGGCGCCGTGCTCGAACGGCCGCTGCAGCACCGGCGAGAGGAAGGTGTTGTCGACCACGGTGAGCGCCCCTCGGGCCCGGGCCAGCGCCGCCACCGCCGCGATGTCGGTGAGGCGCAAGAGCGGGTTGGAGGGCGTCTCGATCCAGACCAGCGCCGTCTCCTGTTCGAGCGCCCTCTTCACCGCCGCGAGATCGCCGAGGTCGAGGTAGGTGACATTCAGGCCCGCCGCCACCTTGAGGTGCTCCAGCGTCCGGAAGGTGCCGCCGTAGCAGTCGATGGTGGAGAGCAGGTGGCTCCCGGCCGGGAGCAGGTTGAGCACCAGCGTCACCGCGCTCATGCCGGTGGAGGTGCAGGTCGCCCCGCTGCCCCCCTCGAGCTGGGCGATCGCCTCCTCGAGCGCGGCCCGCGTCGGGTTGCCGCTGCGGGTGTAGTCGTAGCCGGCGTTGGTGCAGACGTCGCGGAAGGCGAAGGTGGAGGTCTGGTAGATGGGAGGCATCACCGCGCCATAGGCCGGGTCGGGCTGGACGCCGGCGTGGACGCAGCGAGTGGCGAGCGCCGCGCCGGGGACCAGCGCCGCCCGCTTGGCCCAGCCGACCCGGGCCGGGGAACCGGCCGGGAGGATCGTGAAGTGGTAGGCGGGGTTGCCGGGGACGTTGGCGTCGAGGTGCTGTTCGTCGGACATGGGGACCTTCGGCGGTGGCGGGTGCCCTGCTGGGCCCGTCGGGGCGTCAGCGGGTGTTCCGCTTTAGCGGAACGGGCCTCGACACGCAACCCCGCCACCAACAGGCTGAAAATGGCCCTTTCCAGCGCAATTGATGGTCCCGGCAACACTGACCGGACAGGTCCACCTTGCATCCCGAAACGTCCTCCGCTATAACGGACATACAGCGCATCCCCGCCCGCCGCCGCCTGCCGCGCCGGCCCACCCGAGCCACAGAGGTACCCATGGCACGCATCTTCGAGGACAACAGCCGCAGCATCGGCGGCACCCCTCTGGTCAGGCTCAACCGCGTCACCCAGGGGCTTCACGCCACGGTGGTCGCCAAGATCGAGGGGCGCAACCCGTCCTACTCGGTCAAGTGCCGGCTCGGCGCGGCGCTGGTCTGGGCCGCCGAACGCGATGGCCTCCTCGTCCCCGGCTCGCGCGAGCGGACCATCATCGAGCCGACCAGCGGCAACACCGGCATCGCGCTGGCCTTCGTGGCCGCCGCGCGCGGCTACCCGCTGGTCCTCACCATGCCGGAGACCATGTCGATCGAGCGGCGGCGCATGCTCAAGGCCTTCGGCGCCGAGTTGATCCTCACCGAGGGGGCCAAGGGGATGCCGGGCGCCATCGCCAAGGCCGAGGAGATCGCGGCCAGCGATCCGAAGAGGTACTACCTCCCCCAGCAGTTCAAGAACCCGGCCAACCCGGACATCCACTTCAGGACCACCGGCCCGGAGATCTGGGACGACACCGACGGAAAGGTCGACATCTTCGTCTCCGGCGTCGGCACCGGCGGCACCATCACCGGCGTCGCCCGCTACCTCAAGCAGGAGAAGAAGCGCGCCATCCGCGCGGTGGCTGTCGAGCCCATCCACTCGCCAGTCCTCACCGCCATCCGCGCCGGCCAGCCCCCCAAGCCCGGGCCCCACAAGATCCAGGGGATCGGCGCCGGCTTCAAGCCGGACGTGCTCGACCTCTCCCTGGTGGACGACATCGTCACCGTCTCCAACGACGAATCGGTGGAGATGGCCCGCCGCCTCCACAAGGAGGAGGGGATCACCGGCGGCATCTCCTGCGGCGCCGCCGTGGTGGCCGCGCTCCAGATCGCCGCCCTGCCCGAGTCGAAGGGGAAGCTGATCGTCACCGTCCTGCCCGACGCCGGCGAGCGTTACCTTTCCAGCATCCTCTTCGAGGGGATCGCCGCCTAGTGCCCCGACCCATGCCGACCGCCGACCCTTACCGCGACCTCCAGGTCATCGACGCCCGGGCGCCGCGCTTCAACCAGGCCACCATCGGCCTGGTGTCCCTGGCCGTGGTGCAGAGCGGCTGGTGGCCGCTCTTCGCCCTGCCGGCGCTGCAGTTGCTCCTCGGCCTCACCTTCGGGCGGCGCTGGTGCCTGCCTTGCGTCTTCTACTTCGAGGTGGTGCAGCCGCGCCTCGGCGAGGGGCCGCTCGAGGACAGCCGGCCGGTCCGCTTCGCCAACCAGGTTGGCGCAGCCTTCCTCACCGCCGCCACGCTGGCCGGCGCCCTCGGCTGGGACACCGCGGCGCTGGCCCTCGGCGGCCTGGTCGCGGCGCTGGCGCTGCTGGCCGCCACCACCGGGCTCTGCGCCGGCTGCCTGCTCTTCAAGCTGATCAAGAGGTGGCGCGGGACGCCGCTCTCCGACGCGGTGGCCGCCTTCGCCACCTCGGTCTGCGCCGACTGCTACCTCTTGCCGGCGCTGAGCGAGGCGAGGCAGGGCGCGGATTCGTCCGGGCCGGTAGAGTACGGTCATGTCCGGCCGGGATGACCTCGACGCGCTGACCGACGACGAGCGGCTCCGCTATGGCCGCCACCTCAGCCTGCCCGAGGTGGGCGAGGAGGGGCAGCGGCGGCTCAAGCAGGCGCGAATCCTGCTCGTGGGGGCAGGCGGGCTCGGCTCGCCGGCCGCCCTCTACCTCGCCGCCGCCGGGGTCGGACACCTCGGCCTGGTCGACTTCGACCGGGTCGAGGCCAGCAACCTGCAGCGGCAGGTGCTCTATGGCACTGGCGATGTGGGGCGCGGCAAGCTCGACGCCGCCCGCGATCGGCTGGCCGACCTCAACCCCCACGTGGTGGTCGAGGGGCACCCGACCCGGTTCGATCGGAGCAACGCGCTCGAGCTGGTCCGCGCCCATGACCTGGTGCTCGACGGCACCGACAACTTCGCCACCCGCTACCTGGTCAACGACGCCTGCGTGCTGGCCGGGCGACCCAACGTCTACGCCTCGATCTTCCGCTTCGACGGGCAGGCCTCGGTCTTCGCCACCGCCGGCGGCCCCTGCTACCGCTGCCTCCACCCCGAGCCACCGCCGCCCGGGCTGATCCCCTCCTGCGCCGAGGGGGGCGTGCTCGGCGTGCTGCCCGGGCTGCTCGGCGTCATCCAGGCCACCGAGGCGGTGAAGCTGGTCCTGGGGATCGGCGAACCGCTCATCGGCCGGCTGCTGCTGGTCGACGCGCTCACCATGCGGTTCCAGTCGCTCAAGCTGAAGCGCGATCCGGCCTGCCCGGCCTGCGGAACGCGGACGCTCCGAGAGCTGCCCGACCACGAGGCCTTCTGCGCCGGGCCGGCCGCGGCCGGCCCACACGGAGTGGCCGAGTACACGCCGCGCCAGCTGGAGGCGCGGCTCGCCTCCGGTCCGCCGGTCGAGCTCATCGACGTCCGGGAGCGCCCGGAGTGGGCCGTGGTGCGCCTGCCCGGCGCCCGCCTCGCGCCACTCTCCGAGTTCGAGGCCCACCTCTCCGGCCTGCCGCGCGACCGCGACCTGGTGCTCTACTGCAAGGCCGGACAGCGCAGCGCCACCGCGGCTGGTCTGCTCCGGGCCGCCGGCTTCACCCGGGTCTGGCACCTGGCTGGTGGACTCAGCCGCTGGGTGGTCGAGCTCGGGCTCCCCCCCGCCGCGTGAGACCCAGACGAGCCGGTGGCGGAAGCGCACTGGCCGTGCGACGCTGCCGCCCATGCCCCGTCTCCCCAGCCTGCTGCTGCTCGCCGCGCTGGCAGGCAACTCGGCCTGCTCCGCCTTCCGCCTCCCGGCCGACCAGGATCCGGACCGGTCGCGCCACGCCTATGAACTTGTCGGCGAGGCCCGCCGGAAGGACGACGGCAAGGTGGTGGCCGGCGCGCAGGTGACGGTGGAGGGGGCCAAGGAGGTGGCGGGGAGCCGGACCACCGACGAGACTGGCCGCTTCTGGCTCCGTGTCTCGGGCCTGAGTGGCAGCCAGCCCGACCGCGCCGGCATCGGCACCGGGCCGGCCGGCCTGGTCATCATCTCGGCAAGGGCCGGCACCCTCTGCTCTCCGGAGACCAAGGTGTTGATTCCGGCCGCGGGGCCCGTGCTTCTCGGCATGGAGCCGTGCCGTTAGAGGGCGCGCACCTGACCCGGAAAGTGCCCGTTGGCACCCGATCGGGATGACCCGCGCTGCACCGATCTCGGGCATGGTTTCGAAGTCGGCACCCGCTTCCGGGCGCCCGGGGACCCACTCCATGACCCAAGCCTCGCGCTTCATCGGCGGTCTCTGCGCCGCGCTCGCGCTCGCTCTCGCCTCGACCACGCCGGCCGCGGACAAGGCCCCCGTCAAGAAGCCGGCCGCCATCACCGACACCACCGACGACCCGGCCATCTGGGGCCAGACCTACCCGCTGGAGTACGAGACCTACCTCAAGACCGTCGACATGGTCCGCACCAGACACGGTGGCTCGGAGGCGCTGCCCTGGACGCCCAGGGACGCCAGCGACAACCGCGCCCAGGTGAGCCAGTCGAAGATCGACGAGGACCCGCGCCTCAAGGCCATCTGGGCCGGCTACGCCTTCGCCCTCGACTTCCGCGAGGAGCGCGGCCACGCCTACATGCTCACCGACCAGCGCCAGACCCGGCGCGTCACCGAGCGCAAGCAGCCCGGCACCTGCCTCAACTGCCACGCCTCCACCTACGTGGCCTTCAAGAAGCTCGGCGACGGCGACCTGGTCCGCGGCTTCGAGAAGCTCAACCCGATGTCCTACGGGGACGCCACCAAGCTGGTGAACCACCCGGTCTCCTGCATCGACTGCCACGACCCGGAGACCCTGAGCCTGAGGGTCACCAAGCCCGGCTTCATGGAGGGGATGCGGGCCCTCAAGGCCTCGCAGGGGATCAAGGACTACGACGTCAACAAGCAGGCCACCCAGGCCGAGATGCGCGCCTACGTCTGCGGCCAGTGTCACGTCGAGTACTACTTCAAGGGTCCGGAGAAGCGGCTGGTCTTCCCCTGGGCCAAGGGAGTCCAAGCCGAGAACATCCTCTCCTACTACGACGAGGCGAAGTTCGTGGACTGGCGTCACGCCAGGACCGGCGCGCCGGCGCTCAAGGCGCAGCACCCCGAGTTCGAACTCTGGAGCCAGGGGATCCACGGACGCTCCAACGTCACCTGCGTCGACTGCCACATGCCGGAGATCACCTTCAAGGGTCAGCGCATCACCGATCACCAGGTCAACTCGCCGGTGCTCAAGCTGGAGGCCGCCTGCGGCAAGTGCCACAAGTGGCCGGCCTCCGAGATGAAGGCGAGAGTCGAGCTGATCCAGGAGCGGAACACCCAGCTGCGCAACGTGGCCATGGACGCGGTGGTGGCGCTCATCGTCGACCTCGAGGCGGCCATCAAGGCGGGGAAGTCCGACGCCGACCTGGCCAGCGCCCGCTACCTGCAGCGGCGCGCCCAGTTCATGGTCGACTTCATCGAGGCCGAGAACTCGGTCGGGTTCCATGCGCCTCAGGAGGCGGCGCGGGTGCTCGGCAACGCCGCCGACCTGGCGCGTCAGGGGCAGCTGGCCCTCCGCGACCCGGCCTTCAAGCCGACCGTGGCGATCCTCGATATCCCGGCGCCACCGCCTCCGGCGCCGGCCCCCGTGAAGTGACCGGCTGGCCGCCTGGCCGGGCCTCCCACCGGAGGCCAGGCCATGCCGGTCACGGCGTGGGGCGCTATCCGCCGCTCCAGCCGTCCAGGATGGCCACCGAGGCCGAGGTGCCGAGCCGGCTCGCTCCCGCCTCGATCATGGCAAGGGCCTGGGCGGTGGTGCGGATGCCGCCCGAAGCCTTGACGCCGACCGACTCGCCGGCCACCGCCCGCAGCAGCGCCACCGCCTCCACCGTGGCCCCGCCCCGGCCGAAGCCGGTCGAGGTCTTGACCGCGGCGGCGCCGGCCGCCCGCGCCAAGGCAGCGCCGGCCGCGGCCTGGTCGCGGCTGAGCAGCCCGGTCTCGAGGATCACCTTGACCGGCGCCGAGGAGGCCGCCACCACCGTGCGCAGATCCTCGAAGACCGCCTCCCAGCGCTGCGCCAGGAGGTCGGCGAGCGGTGCCACCAGGTCGAGCTCGTCGGCCCCGGCGTCCACCAGGGTGCGCGCCTCGGCCATCCGGGCCAGGGTGCTCGCCTCGCCGAGCGGGAAGTCGACCACCACGGCGACCCTCACCGCGCTGCCGGCCAGGCGGCGCCGCGCCTCGGCGAGGTGCGGAGCGCGAACGCAGACCGCGGCGAAGCCGTGAAGGCGGGCCTCGTCGCAGGCCTGGGCCACCTGCGCGGCGGTGGCGCCCTCGGCCAGTACGGTGTGATCGATGAAGGAGGCCAGCTCGCCGCGTGAGGCTGGCCTGCGCGACGGCCCGCTCATTGGACCACCGAGAGCTTCAGCGGCGCCTGCGCCAGCGGATCCGATGGCAAGGAGACGGACGGGGCGTCCCCCTCGCCGATCAGCGAGAAGTCGTCGATGGCCCTCGCCGCGTCACGGCTGATCCGCCATTCCAGCCTCTCCACCTCACGCATCGACCGCTCCCTCGCCCCGGGCCCTGGACTGGCGCCTCGTTTTTCCTTTGACGCGCCCCTCCACCCCACGTTAAACGCGCTTTGCTCCAAGGCGCCTTGTTCCGACTGACGTGAGGGGAATCATGCCTGCGAAGGACCTCGGTTCCAAGCACACCTGCTTCAAGTGCTCGACCAAGTTCTACGATCTGAAGAAGCCCGTGGTGGTCTGCCCGAAGTGCGGGGCCAACCAGCGCGAGCGCCCTGTTCTCAAGGCACCCTCGGAGAAGCGGTCGCGCGCCGCCAAGGCGGTCGAGCCGGCCGCCCCAGAGGTCAACGAGGAAGCCGAGGTCGACGAAGAACTCGACGATGACGACGACGATGACGATGACGACGACGATGACTAGTGCCCCGGCTCAGGCAAGATGACTACTGCGAGCGCCGATCCTCTCGCTACGGCAGGCGGCCTCGTCACATCATCATGCCTGGGTGGGGGCACTTGTGCCCGGCTCAGGGATAGCTGAACGCCGGCGTTACCGCCCCCCTGGCGGGCACCTCGATCACCACCCTCTTCTCGCCGTACTTCTCATGCCAGGTGACCGCCTGCCATGCGCCTGCCGGCACGCCCTTCAGCTCGAAGAGCCCCCCGGCGCCGGTCACCACCACGTGGGGGCTC
>JANPOM010000025.1:0-1236 GCA_031427995.1 Anaeromyxobacter sp.
CCCGGCGCGCGGCTTCACCGCGGCGGCGAGCGGGTCGGCGGGCGGCGGGTGCGCCGCGAGATCGGGTGGTGCGATGGGCGGGCGAGGCGCGAGATCGGGCGGCGGGGCCACCGGGACCGGCGTGGCGCGGGCGGTGGCGGATGCGGCGGCGGCGGGGCGCGCCGAAGGGGAGGGGAACTCTGGTGACGCTCCCCTGGCCGGCGTCGCCGGTGGCGCCAGCGCCGGGGCCTTCGCCGAGGCAGCGGCGGATGCGGCCGCGACGGGCGGTGCCGCGGCACGCGGTGGTGCCGCCGCGGCGGCCAGTGGCGGAGCCGGTGGCAGCGTCGCCGCAACGGGCAGGACCGGTGGCGTGGAAGGTGGACGTGGTGCCGCCGGCGGAGCGACGGCGCTGGAGGGCGGCGAAGGGCTCCGCGCCACGGCCGGCGCGGCTGGGCGCGCCGCCGACAGCTTGACCCGGTCGTTCACCTCGCGTGACGGCTGGCCGTGGAGCAGGAAGGCCGAGAGCGCGCCGAGGTTCCCGCTCGAGACCGTGCCGGCCATGACCCGGACGCTCCCCTCGCGCAGCAGGGCCCCGCGCCGGACATCGTAGACGGCGCCGACCAGGAACGGGGCGTCCCCCTCGACCACCCGGGTGGTCACCACCAGCCGATCGACGCCGAGCCAGGCCCCGGCCTTGACGAGCGCGCTGGCCCGCTCGCCGGGCGGCAGCGCCAGGGCCGGACCGTTGCCGATCCGGACCGACTCGGCCAGCGCGAAGTCGAGCGTCACGGTCCGGTCCTCGGCGGCGAGATCGACCGTCACCGAGGGGGGACGCAGCTCACCGGCGGCCCCGGACACCCGGTAGGTGCCGGCCGGCATCACCAGCGTGACCGGAGCGGGGCCGACGTCCCGGCCACCGACGTAGATGGTGCCGGCCCGCCCGCTGGCCGCGACCGCGAGCCGGCGCTTCGGCATGGCCCGGACCCGGGCCCGCAGCTCGTCGAAATGGGCCCGGTAGCCGGGGGCGTAGAGCATGGGGTCGAGCTGGTGGGAGGCGTCGGCCTTGAGCACCGCCAGCTGCGTCGCCTCCGACTCCTCATTCTGGCCGTTGGTGAACTGCACGTGCGAGAGCCGCATCATGGCCCGGGTCCACTGCTGCCAGATCCCCTCGCTCTCCGGCAGCTCCTCCAGGTCGGCGACGATGGCCCTGAGGGTGCGCTCGGCGCTCTCGTACTCGCCGTTCTGGTAGACGGCCAG
>JANPOM010000026.1:0-2585 GCA_031427995.1 Anaeromyxobacter sp.
CAACGCCTCGGCCGAGGACCGCCCCGGCCTCCCGGTCGGCTGCGTGGTGACGCGGGCGCGCCCGCCCGGCCTCAAGTCGCTCTGGGGGGCCGGCATCGACCCGTACGCGCAGGCGACCCACGCGCTCTTCGTGGCGCTCTACCGCTTCTCCTCGGGGATGCCGAGCGGCTGGCTGCCGCGGCTCGACGGCCAGCAGGTCGAGGTGCTGCGCCGGGCCTATGGTCGGGTCCCGCCGGCGGCCGCCAACGACGGCATCGTGCCGACGCTGAGCCAGGTGCGCGGCCGGCTGCTGCACGCCGCCTGGGCCGACCACCACGACGTGCTCGGCCACTTCCACGCCCCGACCCACGTGCCGCCCCACTTCGACTAGGCTGAAGTTCCGGTAGGTCCCAGCCCTTCTGTACCCACGGAGACCCCTGCGGCACAGCGGTTCGGTGCTGCCCCGTCGCGACCTTCCGATGCACAATGTAGCCATGTATATGCATGTGAGGCGCTTGCAGGGTAGCTCCGGATGTGTTACTAGGACCCATGCACATCGATGTCGTCCCGAACCGTGAGTCCCGCCCCGCGTACCTGCTGCGCGAGTCGTTTCGAGATGGCGCCAAGGTGCGAAAGCGCACGCTCGCCAACCTTTCATCGCTGGCGGACGATCAGATCGAGGCGATTCGGCGCGTTTTGCGCGGCGAGCGACTCGCGTCGGTCACCGATCTTTTCGAGGTCACCGCCTCCCGAATCCACGGGGACACGCATGCGGTACTGACCGCCATGAACCGGTTGGGGATACGCGAACTGATGTCCTCGCGGCCGGCGTGGGAAGCGGAGGTGTTGATGGGGATGGTGGCCGCGCGGGTGGTGGCCCCGCACACCAAGCTCGCCACGGCGCGGTGGTGGCACACCCGGACCTTGCCCGTGGACCTGCGCATCGAGCACGCCAGCGACGACGATCTGTACGGGGCGATGGATTGGCTCCTCAAGCGTCAGGGAGCGATCGAGAAGAAGCTTGCGGCACGCCACCTGAAATCCGGAGGGCTGGCCCTCTACGACCTCAGCTCCAGCTATTTCGAGGGGAAGACCTGCCCGCTCGCCGCGATCGGCCACAACCGCGACGGCAAGAAGAACAAGCTCCAGGTCAACTACGGACTCTTGACCGACCGGCGCGGTTGCCCGGTGGCCGTGTCGGTCTACGAGGGCAACACCAGCGACGCGAAGACGCTCATGCCGCAGGTGGCGAAGCTGAGGGACGACTTCGGCCTGGAGCGGGTGGTGCTGGTCGGCGACCGCGGGATGATCGGGCAGGCGGCCGTCGAAGATATGCGCGACGTCGCCGGGCTCCAGTGGATCACGGCGTTGAAGAGCATTCAGATCAGGGCGCTGGTAGAGGGCGGAGCGCTGCAGCTCGGATTGTTCGACAAGAGAAACCTCTTCGAGTTCACGCACCCTGATTATCCGGGCGAGCGCCTGGTCGCGTGCCGCAACGCGGAACTCGGCAAACTCCGCGCGCACAAGCGTCAGGCGCTTCTCGAGGCTACGGCCAAGGAGCTCCAGAAGGTCTGCGCCATGGTGGAGCGCGGCAACCTGCGCGGCGCCGGGAAGATCGGTGTGCGAGCTGGTCGAGTCGTCAACAAGTACAAAGTCGCCAAGCACTTCGAGCTCACCATCGACGATGCCCGCTTTGGCTTCGCGCTCCGCAAGGAGCTGGTCGCGGCCGAGGCCGCGCTCGACGGCATCTACGTGATCCGCACCAGCGTCTCAAGCAACGAGATGAGCGCACCCGAAACCGTGCGCAGCTACAAAGCGCTGAGCGAGGTCGAGCGGGCCTTTCGAACCCTCAAGACCATTGACCTCAAAGTGCGGCCCATCCACCATCGCCTCTCCGACCGCGTGCGTGCTCACATCTTCCTGTGCACGCTCGCCTACTACGTCGAGTGGCACATGCGCGAGGCGTGGCGACCGCTGCTCTTTGCCGACGAGGACCTCGCAGCCAAGGCCAACCGCGACCCCGTGGCGCCGGCGAAGCGCTCGAAGGCGGCCGAAGTGAAGGTGGTGACCAAGGCTCTCTTGGACGGCACGCCTGCACACAGTTTCCGCACCCTCATGGAAATGCTCTCTACCATCGTCCGCAATACCTGCCGGGCACCTGCAGCACCCGCCGGTACCCCTACCTTCGCGGTCGTCACGACGCCCACCGCGGCACAACAGCGGGCCATGGACCTCTTGGGGAAGATCTCCGTGTAGCCAGTACGCCCGCACCCCCGAAACGCCGATTTCATCGGCATAGCTGGAGATTCCTGCGTGGCTCAATTCGGAACTTCAGTCTAGTCTGGCTCCGGTACCGGCGGGTCGCCCTCGCGCAGCGCGGCGTCGATCGCCTCGCCGAGCCGGCGCAACACCTGCGGCGTGACCCCGGAGACCTTCTCCAGCGCCGACCGGGTGGCCGGCCGGCAGCGGGCGATCTCGACCATGGTCGGCTCGCCCAGCACCTTGAAGGGCGGACGGTCCTCCTGCTCGGCGCGGGCCTCGCGGGCCAGCCAGAGCGCCCGCAGGATCTTCTTGGCGCCGGCGTCGAGTTCCCGCGCCCCCTTGAG
>JANPOM010000027.1:0-1725 GCA_031427995.1 Anaeromyxobacter sp.
CTTCGTACCCAATGTCATACGTTGAGTATCGGTCCCGGTGACATGACAGCCCCTCAACGGTTCCGAGCATAGCAACTGGCCTGTCGGCTTCCCCCTTGAAGACCTTGATGGCCCCAACTCGCTGCCGTTGGCTAGAAGACAGATCCTCGACTCTGAGGTTTGACGCGCAGCCAGACACAACCAAGAGCACAATGGAGAGGCGCCGCATTCGTTACCCCCAGTTGATCAGCACACGGCGACGCAAACGCCGGAATGGTCGAGGCGTAGTTCCCGCCTCATTGACATCTCTCTGCGAGGTGTTGCCGCAAGTTTACCAGATAGAGGCCGCCATGAGCCGGGGCAGTCGGTGGAGGTCACAGCCACGGGTCGGCCGCTACTTATCGACCTTGCGCCGGATCAGCTCGCTGACTCGGTTGCCCCGAACTTCCCAGCCGTCGCTTCCCAGCTTGTTGACTGCCTCGAGCCACGCAGAGTGGAACTCAGGGGATAAGGCATTCAACCCACCATTCTCGTCCGATAACAGGAATTACGGTGACTCGGGTCTACTGGTTCAGCGCCGATTTCGTCGACGGCGCCCAGGGCCCGGGCTACAAGAACCACCCACGACCGGGAGCGGACCCATGCCGACCACCAGCAGCGAGGGGCAGGCCCGGAGCCCGGAATGGGCCCTGCTCTTCCTTGGCTGGCTCGTCGCCACGGTCGCAACCCTGGGAAGCCTGTTCCTCAGCGACGTCATGGGCCTCCCGCCCTGCTCGCTCTGCTGGTACCAGCGGGTCGCGCTCTTTCCCCTGGTCCTCGTCCTCGGCGCCGGGCTGCTGTCTTTCGACGCGGCCGTCGTCAAGTACGCCCTGCCCCTGGCCGCCGCCGGGTGGCTGGTGGCGCTGTACCATTCGCTCCTTTACTGGGGGATCCTCCCCAAGGACATCCAGCCCTGCACCGGGGGCGTCCCCTGCACCGACCGGAACCTCGAGCTGCTCGGCTTCCTGTCGATCCCCTTGATGTCGCTCTTGGCGTTCACGGCAATCGTCACGCTCCTGTTCTTCCTGCGGAGGAGGGTTTCTCGATGAAGAGATGGCACCTCGTCGTTCTCGTCAGTGTCGCGCTCGTGGCGGCCTTCGTGGTGGGCACCATCCTCTACAAGGACCAGCAGCGCCAGGCGCAGGGATCGCTGGCGCGGAGCCAGGCCAGCGTGCTCATCAGGGAGCACTCGCAGACCCTGGGAACCGCCGACGCCAAGGTCGCCATCGTGGAGTTCCTGGACCCCGGCTGCGAGACCTGCCGCGTCTTCGAGCCGTTCGTCAAGCAGCTCCTCGCGACCTACCCTGGGAAGGTCAAGCTCGTCATCCGCTACGCCCCCCTGCACCACGGGGCGGACGGCATGGTGGCGATCCTCGAGGCGGCCAGGCGGCAGGGCAGGTACTGGGAGACCCTGCAGGTCATGTACGAGTCCCAGCCCTACTGGGCGGATCACCACAGCCCCCAGCCCAAGCTGATCTGGCAGTTCCTGCCGCGAGCCGGGCTGGATCTGGCGCGGCTGGAGCGGGACGCGGCGGACCCCGCCATCGCCCGCCTGATCGAGCAGGACATGGCCGACGCCCGGGCCCTCGGCGTCACCAAAACGCCCGGCTTCTTCGTGAACGGGAAGCCGCTGGTGGTGTTCGGGTACGAGCAGCTGCGGGCGCTCGTCGAGGCGGAGGTTCGGGCGAGCTACTAGTGCCAGAACCG
>JANPOM010000028.1:0-8176 GCA_031427995.1 Anaeromyxobacter sp.
GCCAGCACTCGAAGGCCGGCTGCCTGGCCAGTTCCGGGGGATCCTTCTTGGCTGCCTCGAGCCGCACCTGCTCCTTCGGGAAGCCGTGGTGCCCAAGCGCGCCACTGAAGAGGTCGGAGACCAGCTCCACCAGGTCCTTCCTGGAACGCCAGGACTTCCCGAGGATGTCGGGCTGCCGCCCGTCCAGCGCCACGTCGGCGGCGGTGGCCATCAGCTCGGGATCGGTGCCGGTGAAGCCGAAGATCGACTGCTTCCTGTCGCCCACCCAGATCGAGCGCTTCGCCACCGCGCCGAGGGCGCCGACCACCGCCAGTTGGAGGGGGGAAGTGTCCTGGAACTCGTCCACCAGCACGAGGTCGAGCTTGGCTCGCAGCGCCTCCTGGACCTCCGGGCGAGCCAGCACCTCGCAGGCCAGGGCCAGCATGTCGCCGAAGTCTACGACGCTGGCCGCCTTCTTCTCGTCCACGAAGGTGCCAAGGGCCCGGCCGGCCAGGTCGAAGATCGCCTCCTGGATGGCGAAGAGGTCGTCGTGGAATGCGGCGCAGGAGGTGTGCTGGTTGGCCAGATCAACGAAGTCGCCGCACCAGGCCGTGTATTTGTCCACAGCCACCAGGACGGCGAATTGTTGCTGGCTCTTCCACGACGGCATGAGGCCACGGTCGAAGTCGGCTTTCAGGCGCCGCCCGGCGTAGCAGCGCTCCTTGTCCTTCTTCACCGTGCCCTGGGAGAGCTCCTCCAGCTTGGCCTGGGTCCTGGCGTGGGCCGCCTTGAGCTTCTTCAGGTAGGTCGGCCCGTCGATGGTCGGCTTGCCGAGCAGCGCGGCGAGAGTCTCCCGGCTGGCCTGGGCGGAGTCCTGCAGCGCCGCGCGATCCATGCCGTTGTTCCTGGCCGCGTCAACGATGCGCAGGAGGTACGTCTTCCAGTCTTCCAGCTCGAGCCGCCGCTCCAACTCGTTCAGCTCCCCCTCGCGTCCGGCCAGCACCGAGGAGAGCGCGATGTCGAAGAGCCGCTGCCGCTCCGACTCCGGGATGGGCTCGAGGTAGGGGGAGATGCCGGCCTGCAGCGAGAACTCGCCGAGGAGCCCCTGGCAGACCGCGTGGATGGTGCCGATGTAGCCGTCGCGGACGCGCGCGGCCAGGTCCGGTCGCCCCGCCTCGAGCAGCCTGGCGCGGATGCGGCTCTCCAGTTCGCCGGCTGCCTTGACCGTGAAGGTGATGGCGACCACGCCCTCGGGACGGGCGCTGCCGTCGAGGAGGGCCGCGGTCAGGTCGCCGGTGAGCCGGTAGGTCTTTCCGGTGCCGGCGCTGGCGCTGACGACGTCGATGTTCATGACGCCACCGCCTCGTCAACGACGGCCGGCGGCACGCAGATGGCCTTGTAGTCGCAGAACCTGCAGGGCGGAGGGCGGCGGGCCAGGGAGTCCTCATCGGGCGGCGGGCCGGCGGCGGTGGTCACGGCCGGCACCCAGTCGAGTTGCTCGTGGAGCACCGGCAGGACACCCTTGGCCAGCACCTTCTTCCAGTAGGTGAACCCCTCCACCGAGCCGTCGAGCGTGGCCTGCGACCCTGGCCCCTCGACGATGGTCGCGCCGGGGAAGGCCTGCGGCTCGCTGGTGAGGAGCCGGCCGTCCTCCAGGATGAAGAAGCCGGACGGCGGCAGCGCGGCGCCGCCCTTCCTGAGCATCGAGGCGTAGAGCGCCGTCTGGAGGGCGTGGCCTTCCTCCAGCTCCTTTTGCCGGTACTTGAGGCCGGAGAGCTTGAGATCGATGACCGCCTCGACGCCGTCCTTCTCGACGACCAGGTCGATGTAGCCGGAGGCGGGGAGGCCGGCGAAGGTGCCGGTGACGTGGCGTTCGGCCTCGACCGGCTTCCAGCCTGACTTCTGCAGAAACGCGAGGAGGGAGCCGGCCGCCTTGCCCACCAGCGTGCGGGCCCGGTCGAGCTCCACCTCGCCGCCGCGACGGACCAGCGGCGCCGCCTGCACGCCGACCCGGGCATCGAAGGCCGCTTCGGCCCAGGTCCGGGCTTCGGCCGGCGTCGCCTTCGCGAAGGAGAGCTTCTCCGGCCCACAGAGCATCTCCTGCAAGATCCCGTGGGCCAGCGTGCCGAGCAGCGTGTTCCCCTCCGGCAGGCTGACGCCACCACCCGCCTCGAGCTTGGCGGCGTAGTGGAGCGCCCACTGGAAGGGGCAGCCGAGGTAGGAGGCGAGCGCCGTGGAGGAGAGGCTCGCCATCGGCGCGACCGTCTCCGCGGGAACCGTCCAGGCCGGCCGCTGCGACATGAGCCGCTGCGGCTCGATGGTCGTGGTGGCGGCCTTCCAGGCGGTGGTACGCAACCTGTCGCGGAGCAGCCCCTCCGAGGTCACGGTGCAGGAGGCGAGCGCGCCCTCGGCCACCAGGGTGGAGAGCTGGTCGAAGAGGGCGTGCGGAGGCTTCGGCTCGGACCCGGCGAGGCGCCACCGAACCAGCGCCACCCGTTCGCGCGCGGCCAGGAGCGGCTGGTGCCAGCCCCTGGCTTCGATGTCGCGACGCTCACCGGGCTCCGGGAGGATGACCCCGGCGGCGAGCAGCGCCGTCCGCTCGGCGCCGGTCCACGGCTCGGGCCCCGGCTGCGGACCTGCGTCGTGGACGAAGCCCCACCAGACCACCTCGGCGCAGGGCGTGGTCACGCCGCCCGGCGCCTTGACCAGCGCGGGGCGGCCGGCCTCACCGGAGAAGGCGGCCAGGTCCGAGCCGTTGCCCACGGCCAGGCCGTGGAGCTGCAGGAGCGCCTGCTGCGAGAGCTTCCGGCCGGTGGGGAGGCCGATGAGCGTCTTCTCCAGCGTGCGAGCCACGGCAGCGGCGTGGGCCCAGAGGGCCGAGTCGTCACCGGCGTCACTTTCCGGATCGGCCTCCATCTTCTCCAGCGCGCCCTTGACCCTTCCGCCGGCCCAGGTGGCGAGGACCGAGCAGAGCGCCGCCGCCTTGGCGGCCGGAATCCCATCGACGGGATCGAACAGCTCGCCGCCGAACCAGCTCTCGATTGCGGCCCGCAGCGAAGCGCCGGCCTCCTCGGCCGCGGGAGGCTGCTCGCCGCGCTCGGCGGCGTAGGCGATCTCATCGGTGACGGCCTCTTCGATGGCCTCGAGCCAGACCGGGCTGCCGATGCCCGGCATCTGCGTGAGCGCGGCCAGCAGCGTGCGCTTGGCATGGTTGGGCAGCGGGGCTCCCGGGAGCAGCAGCAGCTCGGCGGCGCGGAAGGGGTCCTGCGGCTTGAAGGCGAGGCCAAGCCGGAGCGGGAGCACCTGCAGGTGCGGGCGGAGATGGGAGGAAGAGGTGATGCCGAGGGTCGGGAGCCCCTGGCGCGCCAGGGCGGCGTCGAGCGTGGCCGGCTCGGTGGCGACCACGAAGGTGGCGTCGGCGAGCGAGAGGGTCCGGGCGAGAGAGGCGGTCAGCTCGGCCGCCTCGTTCGGTGTGTCGGCCTCGAGGAGGAGCAGGGTGCCGTCGCCCTTGAGTGCGGGCCTCTCGGTGCTTGGCGCGAGCAGGGCGCGCTGGAGCAGGCCCAGGTCGGTGG
This sequence comes from Anaeromyxobacter sp., assembly GCA_031427995.1. Classification (GTDB taxonomy): domain Bacteria; phylum Myxococcota; class Myxococcia; order Myxococcales; family Anaeromyxobacteraceae; genus JADKCZ01. The sequence continues at coordinate 3,552 of JANPOM010000028.1, forward strand.
TGGCCGGAGCGAGCGCGGTGGGGGAGGGCGGGTCGTTGACCTGGGCGCCGGCGGTGGCGAGCGCGTCGATGAGCTGGCGAAAGAGCGGCTGGAAGGTGCGACGGGGCGAGACCAGCTCGACGCGGACGGGAAAAGGAAGCTGGCCCACGATGGCGAGGCCGTCGAGCAGCTCGCGGACCAGGTCTGGGACGCCGGCGGGGAAGCGCAGGTCGAGCTGCTCCAGCGCCGCCAGATCAGCCAACCGGGCGCTGCCTGCGAGCGTGCAGCCATCCCAGCCGGAGAGCCGCAGGCCGTCGCGGAGCGCGAGTAGGAAGCGGGCCACGCCGAACGGGTCCTGCGTGCGCGAGGCCGAGTAGGAGCGGGCGCCGTCGTCGTGCTGGTCGAGCCGGTGCGTCCAGGCCAGCAGCCGGTCGGGCGGACTGGCCGCCTCGGTGGGGATGCCGAGGATCCTGCCGAGCCGCCGCGCCAGGCCGAGCGGGCCGACCGGCTCGAAGCCCGAGCGCGCCTCGCCGGGAGCGAGGAGGTGGCGCCAGGCCGTACCGCCGTCGTGGGCGGAGAGGAGGAGGGTGAGCATGTCGGAGGGCTCCCGGACTGAGAGACAAGAGCATACGGGAGAGAAGGACACGGCGCTGTCCACCGAACATGTGCGTGTCGAATCGCCCTTAGGAGACCTGGGTCAATGCTGGGCGTGAGCCGAGGGGGCTCGACACCGGGCCTGGAAGGCGCACTCGTAAGGCGTGCGGCACCGGGAGCCGGTCTGGACGACGGGCAGGGGACCGGCGAGCGCCTCTCGCATCTCGCGGAGACGGTCGGGAACTTGGCTGCTCCAACTGCTTGTCGTTCATGGCCGCTCCTTCAGGCGGGTGGATGAGTGGCAATGTGATTGCCGTGAATGGCGACGAACCGGGCATAGTCCCAGATGAATTGAACCTGCTCGGTGGTCTGGATTGCCCCCGGCCGGGCCATGCGGACCCGGGCGATGGCCGTTCCGGGGCGGACCCCGAGCCGGACCAGGACAGCAGCGGCCACCGTGCCGCTCCGGCCGAGGCCGCCAAGGCAGTGGATCGCCACGGTCTTTCCAGCGACCAGCAACTCGACGACCCGGCTGACGGTCGCCTCGATGTTCGCGGGGCTCTCGGGAGCCCGCCCGTCGGGAATCGGGAGCCAGAGGCTCTCGAGACCGAGCGCGGCCGCCCCCTCCAGGATGCCTTCCAGGCCCCATTCCACCATCTCGTCCTGCTCCTGGAGCGTCAGGAGGGCGTGAACGCCATGAGCCGAGGCGAGCGCCAGCAAGTCGGTCGCCACCCGGGCATTGCCGAGTTTGACGTTGGGGAGGACGTCCCCGTCCCAGGTCCCCGGAGCCTGCGTCAGGCCGAGCCGGCCGGGAAGCCGCAGGACCCGGCGAGGCAGGAAGTCGATCGGGATGGGCAGGTCGGTCTGGGTGGGGTTCGGCATCTGGAATCTTCCTCGCAGAACCCAGTATGCGGGGCCGACGGACATGGCGGCCTTGCTGCTATTGCCTCGGAGTCCGTGTCCGTCTCGGATCGATACTCACGCTCCGGAAAGCAGATCGGCAGCCTGGCGACCGCGCTGCGGCGGGACGGGACGCTGGTCCCCGGCGACTTCGCCGTGGTGGCGAGGAAGGTCGAAGTGATGGGTGGCCGGTGACCGTCCTCGGGGCTGGTGACACGGCTTCGCTGAGCCCCTTGCGCTCCCCGGATGAACGTCATATATACGCGTATATCCCAGCGAGGGGGGGGCGCCATGCCCATCGCCAAGACACGCACCTTCAGGAGCGGCAACTCCGAGGCCATCCGGCTACCCAAGAGCGTCGCCTTCGGGAATGACGTCGAAATCGTCATGGTTCGCTCCGGCGACGTGTTGACGCTCTACCCCGCCACCACGACGCTGCCCGAGATGATCGCGCGACTCGAGGCCCTGCCGTCGCCGCCGTCGATCGAGGTGCGCGACGAGGACGAGCTGCCCGAGCGCTCGGGGCTCTGAGCCGTGGCCTTCCTGCTCGACACCAACGTCGCCATCCACCTTCGCGACGGCGACCCGGACGCCACCCGAAAGGTGGCGGCGCTGCAGGGTGCGGTGCTGATGTCGCTCATCACCCGCGTGGAGCTGGAGGGCGGCGTCCACCGCGAGCCGGCCCACGCGCCGATTCGACGGGCGCGGCTCGACGCCATGGTGAGCGCCATTCCCGCCCTGGCCTTCGACGACCTGGCGGCAGAGGCCTACGGGACCATCGTCGCCAGCGCCGGCTACTCGCGCCGCAAACTGCTCGACCGGATGATCGCGGCCCAGGCGCTGGTCCACCGCGCCACCCTGGTCACGTTCAACCCGGACGACTTCTCCGACGTGCCGAGCTTGTCGCTGCTGGCGTGGCGCAGCGGTCAGGAGTGAGGGAGGTTCGCCTCACCGCTCCGGGAGGAGCCCGGGGAACCAGCGGCCGGGTCAATGCCCGGATCCAGCGGCCGCGCTGTCACAAGACCCGTGTCCGTCGCGTTGATAGCTTGGAAACCTCGCGCAGGGAGTTCAAGTGGCCGGAAACCGGGCAAGTGACCAGAGAGAGCGGGTCCTCAGCCGCGTCGCGGTCTTCCTCAACCGCGACGACCTGAAGCGCGCCGCCGTGGCGCTCGAGGAGTTCCTCGCCGACCACCCCGACGACGACCGCGCCCTCCTGAAGCTGGCCGAGGTCCGCAAGCGCCAGGGGCGCTTCGCCGAGGCGGTGGAGGTCTACCTCAAGACCGCCGCCCTCCACACCCGGGGCCGCTTCGTGCTGAGGGCCATCGCCGTGCTCAAGCAGGCCTACGGGATCGACCCGACCAACCCGGGCGTGCTGGAACAGCTTGCCGAGGGGACGCTCCAGCTCGGGCAGCAGCACGAGGCGCTCCGCTACCTTGGCGAGCTGGCCGCCGCCTATGAGCAGACGGGCGACCACGAGCGCCGCCGCTCCACGCTGAAGGGCGCCCTCTCGTTGGCCCCGGACTCAGTGGAGCTGATCCTTCGCCTCGTTGCGGCGATGCGCAGCCTCGGCAAGGACGCGGAGGCGACCAACTACCTGGCTCAAGCTGCACAGCGCTTCGCTGACGCCCAGGACCGGGAGAAGTGGCTCGCCCTGGCCGAGCCGCTCGCGCTGCACCGTCCACCGGACCGCGCCGGGCGCCTCGAGCTGGCCCGAGCCCACCTCGGACGAGCCCACCCGAAGCAGGCCCTGCGACACTTGCAGACCTGCCTCGCGCTCGACCGGACAGACGCCGAGGTGCTCGAGCTGGTCATCCAGGCCTTCGCGGCGCTCGGGCTCGAGACCAAGGCGGAAGCGGCACGGCGCGAGTTGGAGGCGAGCCGCGTCCCCGTCGATGGCGAGGAAGAGGAAGAGCTGGTGGAGCTTGTGTCGAGCCCCGCCGACGACGAAGAGGAGCTGATCGAGCTGGAGGAGATCGAACCCTTCGCCGTCGAGGTGATGCTGGGCCGCTTCCGGGCCGGCGTCGCCGAGGTGGTTCGGCCCGACGACGCGGCCACGCACCAGGACCTCGGCATCGCCTTCTTCGAGATGGAGCTGTTCACGCAGGCGGCTGAGGAGTTCCAGGCGGCCCTTCACGCCGACCCTGAGCGGAAGCCAGAGTGCCTCACCATGATGGCCCGCTGCCGGCTCGGTCAGGGCGAGGCCGACGAGGCGATCGAGCTGCTGGAGCGGGTCATCGTGCTGCCGGAGCTGGCGCCCGACACCCGGGCCACCGCCTACCTGCATCTGGCCGAGGCCCATGAGGCGGCTGGCAAGCGCCCCGCGGCCCTGCTCCACGCCCAGGAGGCGCGGCGGATCGCCCCCTCCTTGCCCGGCCTGGCGAAAGAGCTGGCCCGGCTGGAAGGGCTGGAGCGGATGCTGATCCCCGGCCCAGAGTTCCTCAGTCTGGAACAGACCCCCACGCCGGCCTGAATCCCGGGCGATACCGGGAAGATCGAGCCGCTGTCACAAGACTTCCCCCTCCTGCGTTGACCTCCTGAACGCCTCGCACGACAGGAGCCACGCCATGATGACCGCCACCGCGTCCGCCATCGCCCCGAAGCCCAACACCAGCGCCGGAGGGCGTCTCGTCGCCCTCGACGGCCGCCCCCTGCCGCTCCTCGGCACTCGCCTGACCGCAATCGCCTCGGGCGGTCTCTGCCGCGTGGTGCTGGAGCAGCGCTTCAAGAACAGCCACGCCGAGCCGCTCCACGTCAGCTACCTCTTCCCGCTGCCGCACGACGGCGCGGTGAGCGGCTTCGCCTTCCGGCTGGGCGAGCGGCGCATCGTCGGCGAGGTGGACAAGCTCGACTCCGCCCGCGAGCGGTTCGAGGAGGCGCTGGTGGAGGGCAAGACCGCGGCGCTGCTCGAGCAGGTGCGCGGCAGCGTCTTCAGCCAGGAACTGGGGAACGTGCCGTCCGGCGCCGAGGTGGTGGCCGAGCTGACCATCGATCAGCGGCTCGCCTGGCTGCCGGAGGGGGCCTGGGAGTGGCGCTTCCCGACCGCGCTGGCGCCCCGCTACCAGGGGGCCGAGGGGCGGGTGCCGGACGCTGGCCGGATCGAGGTCCCGATCGCCGACGGCGAGGTCGGACCGACGCGGGCGCATCGACTACGT
>JANPOM010000029.1:0-8356 GCA_031427995.1 Anaeromyxobacter sp.
GCTCGACATGACCCGCGACGTGGGGGCCGGCCCTTACACCCTCCCCTACCGCTGGCGCCCGCTCACCTTCAAGGTGGACGGCAAGGAGTACCTGAACGAGCGGGCCATCTCGACGCAGCAGACCGGCTTCTCCTTCGTGGCCCAGTCGCGGGCCTGGCTGCCCGGCCCCATCGGCGGGGTGCTCTGGTTCGGCGTCGACGACACCTCCAGCACCGTCTACGTGCCGCTCTACGCCGGCCTGCGCGAGCCGCCGCGCCCCTTCGCCGTCGGCAACGGCGACTTCGACCACTTCACCTGGGACTCGGCCTTCTGGACCTTCAACGCCGTCTCCAACCTCGCCTACTCTCGCTATTCCGACATGAGCCAGGAGGTGCGCCGGGCCCAGGGGGAGCTGGAGGGTGGCTACGCCGCCCGCCAGGCCGACGTCGAGCAGGCTGCGCTGCAGCTCTGGAAGAGCTCCCCCGAGCAGGCCCGCGCCTTCCTGACCGACTACTCGGCGCGCGCCTCGGAAGCCGCGCTGGCGCGCTGGAAGGCGCTCTTCGCCGAGCTGCTCGTGAAGTACCTCGACGGCAACGTGCGCGACGCGCAGGGGAAGGTGACCCACCCGGCCGCGCCCGAGGCCTGGCGGAGGCGCGTGGTGGGGGAGGCCGGTGCGCGGCTGGAGATGCCGGCGAAACCCGCGGAGACAACCTCGGCTCCGACCCAGACCCCGACCCCGGCTGCGGCTCCGGCTCCTACCGCTGCTCCGACTTCGGCTGTGACCCCGGCTCCGGTCAAGCCGCCCGCAGCGTCAGCGCCTTCGGCAAGACCGTGAAGCGGGCCGGCAGCATCCCGGGCTGTTCGCCGTCCACCTCGAGCAGCACCCGGGCCCCGCCGACCGGCTCGACCTCGATCTCCCGGCCGCGCAAGAGGCGCGTCTTGGCGAGCTGCACGTGGCGGCCGTCATAGAGCTTCGGCTGCTGCACCACGAAGTCGATGACGCCGTAGCCCTTCCAGACCGTGACGTCGAGGAGGCCGTCCTCCAGCTCGGCCCTGGGCGCCACCATGATGCCGCCGCCGAAGAAGCGGCCGTTGCAGACCGAAAGGGAGGTGACTGCGTCCTCCACCCAGGGGCCGCCGTCGACGCGCCAGCGGATCGCCTGGTCTTCCCAGCCGAACAACGCGCGGGCCGAGGCGAGCTTGAAGGCGATGGGGCCGCCCAGCGCCTTGGTCCCGGTGTTGACGTTGCCCGCGACCACCGCCGAGATGCCGCAGCTGGCGACGTTGCAGAAGTGGCGGACGCCCGGCCTGCCGTCGAGGCCGGTGAACTCGATCCGGCCGAGGTCAACCTGGCGCCGCGCCGGCGCCACCAGCTGTCGCGCCGCGCCATGGACGTCGCCGGGGAGGCCGAGGCTGCGCCGGAAATCGCCACCCGACCCGCGCGGGATGAAGCCGAAGTCGCCGCGGTAACCGGCGCCGATCAGCCCGTCGACCACCTCCGAGGCGGTGCCGTCACCGCCGACCGCCACCACCAGCGCCCGGCCGGCCTCGACCGCCTGCCGCCCCAGTTCGACTCCATCGCCGATGGCCCGGGTCAGCCGGGTCTCGAAGTCGCCGAGCGACTCGCGCACCGCCCGGGCGATCGCCTCGAGGTTGCGGCCGGTGGCGCCATTGGCGGAGGCCGGGTTGACGATAAGGAGCGGCTTCAAGTGAGGCGCAGGATACCCCACGTCCCGGGCGGAGGGCCGCTCCGTTTCTCGACGCAGCGCGCCAGCAACGCAGCGCGCCAGCGCCGCTCCGGCCCAACTCTCAGCTTGCTGGGGAGGCCCGCTTGGCGAGGTGGCGCACCACCCGGCCGATAGGCACGCCGGTCGGACAGAGCGTCATGCACCCGTCGCAGTCGGCGCAGGCCGCCAGCAGCTCGTTCGCCCCCGCCAGATCCCCACCGGCCCGCCCCACCAGCCGGAACGCGGCCGGCAGGCCGAGCGCGCCAATGGCCGGAGAAGTTCCGAGCAGCCGGCAGCCCGCCTCGCACAGGCCGCAGCCGATGCAGCGGGAGGCCTCGAACGCGACCTCGCGGTCGACGAGGCTGGTGGGCGCGAGCCGGTCGGCGGCGAAGTTGGCCTCGAAGCGCTCCAGCCCGGACCCACGCTGGAAGAGCCGCTTGAACGGCTGGACCAGGACGGCACGCCAGCCGAGATAGGCGAGGGCCTGGAGGGTCACTCGCGCTCCCCCGCAGCCGCGCCCCGGCCGGCGATCCAACCGCTCAGGATGGCGACCCCGAGCCCGGTCTGATCGGCGGCGTGCTCGTGGCCGCCGATGATCGCCCCGGCGGCGAAGAGCCGCTCGTGGAACGGCCTGCCCATCTGGTCGAGCGGGCGGCAGGCCGGGTCGACCGCCACCCCGGCCGCCAGCAGCGGCTGCGCCGCGGTCCGATCACGAAGCGTCAAGTCCATGGGTCGCCGGCCGGCCAGCGTCAGCCCGGCCACCCCGGCCTCCGAGGCGAGCACCGGAAGGCCGAAGAGCGGTTCGACCAGCCGCTCGCCGCGCCAGAGGCCGCCGCCGAGGAAGCGGCCGGTCGCCAGCACCCACGACCTGGCCTCCAGGGTCAGGCCGCCGGCCTGGACCGGGCGGCCCGGCCCGCTCCCGGCCGCCAGCTCGCCCTGCACCAGCTCGATGCCGGCAGCGGCCAGCCGCGCCAGCAGGGCGAGGTCGAGCCGCAGCCCGGGCACCGACGGGGGATCCGAGACCACCTCGGCCACCGGCAGGCCGGCCGCCGCCTCGACCCGCTCGTGGACCCGCGCCGCCGGGTCGAGCCCGAGCACCGGGGCCACCAGCGCCACGGTGGCGCCGCGCGGCAGCACCGCCCGGATGGCGGCGCCGAGCGCCTCGGCCGCGCCCGGCGCTTCGAGCGCGCGGGCCAGCTCGAACGGGCGCAGCGCCCCGTCACCTGGCCCGGTGAAGGCCGCCGCCTCGGCGATGGCCGCCTTCGGCCCACCGGCCGGGGTGAGCCGCTCCACCGCCGAGGCGACCAGCCTGGCGTCGAAGCCGAGGTGCCCGGAGAACCCGATCGCCACCGCCAGGCCGCGGGCGCGCCTGAGGTCGCCGGCCGCCTGCGAGCGCAGGCAGAGAGCGCACTCGGCCAGGCCTCCCGAGACATGGGCGAGGAAGCGCGGCCGTCCATCGGCAGGCTCGACCAGCGGCGAGAGATTGGCGCCGGCGAAGCCGAGCGCCTCCTCGAGTTCGTGGACGCCGAGCACCGCGTAGGGATGGCCCGGCCGACGCGCCGCCAGCCGCCGCGCCGACTCGAGCGGTGAGCGGCGCACCAGCAGCGGGTCGCCCGGGAGGGCGTCGAGATCGGGGGCCACGCCGAGCGCGCCGCCGGAGAGCGCAGTCGCCCCGGGCGAGCGCCGCACCAGCAGCACCGAGGCGCCGCTGGCCCGGGCCGAGAGCGCCGCCAGGGCGCCGGCCAGCCCGCCCCCCACCACCAGCACGTCGACGGTGCGCGAAGACATCACCCCACCGCCCAGTGCGCGCCGCGCAGCAGCTCTTCCTGGGCCAGCTGCGCACCGCCCAGGACCGCCCGCCGCTCCCGCCAGCCGGCCTGGAGCAGCTCGGCCAGCTCGAGCCGGGTCCTCTCCGCGGGCCATCCCAGCTCGCGGGCGGTGAGCTGCGCCGCGACGCGGGCGCAGTCGAGCCCTCCGCAAGCCCCGACCGCCAGCTTGAGCCGGGTCCTGAGATCCACCAGCTTCCGGACCAGCTCGTGCCGGACGCAGTGGACCACCTCGGCCCCCAGGATCCCCTCCTCGCGGCAGAGCAGCAGCCGCAGCCGCGGGTCGTCGTCGCAGAGCCGCAGCACCTCGCCGGCCAGCGCGCCGTGGCGGTAGACCACCCGCGCCGCCACCGGCAGGGCCACGCCGTGGCGGACCGCCAGCGCCGCCGCGTCGGCCGTGGCTTCGCCGCCTGGGAGCGGCTCCTGGTGCGTCCGGCAGGCCACCGGCACCCGCCCCAGCTCGCGCATGATCCGGTCGGTCACCTCCTCCGACTGGACCCGGTAGCTGGCCAGCTTGCCGCCCACGAAGGAGAGCAACCCGGCCGCCCCGTCGGCGGCATGGTCTACCAGCTCATGCTCGCGCGAGAGGTCGTCCTCGTTGGGGCCGTAGTCGTGGAGGGTGGTCCGCAGGCCCCAGAAGGCGCGTGTCAGCCGGGCCTGTCGCACCGAGGGGAAGACCGAGGCCGCCCCCTCCAGCAGGTAGTCGACCTCGTCGGCGGTCGCCTCGCAGTCGTCCGGATCGCCGTAGAAGTCGTCGTCGGTGGTGGCGATCCAGCTCTCGCGCTGGTGGGGGTAGACGAACATCATCCGGCCGTCGACGGCGTTGCAGACCACCGCGTAGTCGGAGAGCCGCCGGTCCATCACCAGGTGGACCCCCTTGCCCGGGCGCATTCGCACCGTGGCGCCCTGCCGCCTCGCGAAGGCCGGCGACCAGGCCCCGGTGGCGTTGAAGATGATCGGCGCGCGCGCCTCGCCGCGCTCGCCGGTGACCCGATCGACCCAGCTGACGCCGACGGCCCGCCCGCCTTCGCGCCGCACCTCGCGCCCCTCGGTCCAGGTCCGCACCTCGGCGCCGTGATCTCGCGCCGAGAGGGCGTTGAGGACGCAGAGCCGGTGCGCGTCGATGCCCCACTCGTCGAAGCTGACGGCGCCGTGCAGGCCGGGGCGAAGGCCGGGCTCGAGCCGGTAGAGCTCTCCGGCGCTGAGCCGCACCGAGGGCTTGCCGCGCTTGAGCGGCTGGTGGAGGTCGTAGGTGGAGAAGAAGACCTCGGTGGCGTAGGCGACCGCCCGCTCGACCAGGCTCTGCCGCTCCCGCTTCGAGGTGAACGGGACCAGGAAGGGGATGCGGAAGAGCAGGTGAGGCGCCAGGCGCTGGATGTAGCCGGAGTCGCGGCAGGCCAGCCTGGTGACCCTGGGGCCGGAGAGCATGTAACGCGGCCCGCCGTGGATCAGGCCGGAGCTGCCGCCCGAGGCGCCGGAGGCGAGATCGCCGCGCTCCAGCAGCAGCACCTTCAGGCCGCGCATGGCGCAGTCGCGCGCCGTGCCCAACCCGTTGACCCCGCCCCCGAGGATGATGACGTCGTGATCCGCCGGCCTCTCCACCAGCGGGAGTGTAGCGCTCCCGGGCTCGCGGAGGGTGGCGACCATGGGGCGCGTCGAGCCGGAGGGTGCGGCGCGATGAGCGGCGGGGGGGCGACGCGGCGGAGGGACGGGTCCCGGCTACCTTGGCAGCTCGGCGGTGCTCTTGACGTAGAGGTCGCGAAGTTGCTTCTGGTCGACCTCGCCCGGGGCACCGGTCATCAGGTCGGTCCCCTTCTGCGTCTTGGGCCAGGCCACCACGTCGCGGAGCGACTCGGCGCCGGTCAGCAACATCACCAGCCGGTCCATGCCGAGGGCGATGCCGCCGTGCGGGGGAGCGCCCATCTTGAGGGCGTCGAGCAGGAAGCCGAACTTGCTCCGCGCCTCCTCGTCGCTGATCCCCATGGCCTTGAAGACCCGGGCCTGCACCAGCGGATCGTGGAGCCGGATCGAGCCGCCGCCGATCTCGACGCCATTGAGGACGCAGTCGTAGCGGTAGCAGTCGACCTTGCCGGGGTCGGTCTCGAGGTACCGCAGGCACTCGTCGTGGGGCCGGGTGAAGGCGTGGTGCGCGGCGGCCCACTGCCCCGACTCATCGTCGAACTCGAAGAGCGGCGGGTTGACGACCCAGAGGAAGCGCCAGGTCCCGCCCGAGCCGAACTCGGGGATGAGGCCGAGCCGCTTGCCGAGGTGGAGGCGCAGGTTGGCCATCACCGTCTGCACCACCGACTCCCTGCCGAACTGGAAGAGCAGCAGGTCGCCGGGCACGGCGGCGCAGGCGGTGTTGATGGCGGCGCGCAGCTCGGCGGTGATGGTCTTGGCGAAAGGCGACTGGGTCCACTCGCCGCCCTCCCCGACCTTGGCGCGGGCCAGCCCCTTGGAGCCCATCCCCTTGACGTACTCCTCGAGCTTGTCGATCTCGGTGCGCGAGAGGTTGGCCGAGGCAGGCACCTTCATGGCCTTGACGATCCCCTTCGACTCCACCGCCTCCTTGAGCAGCGGCACGCCGCCGCCGCCGTGCTCCTTGACCATGCCGGTCAGGACCACGTGCTCCATGCCGAAGCGGAGATCCGGCTTGTCGTTGCCGAACCTGTCCATCGACTCGTAGAAGGGCATGCGCTGGAACGGGCGCGGGAGCTCGACCCCCAGCACCTCCTTCCAGAGCTTGACGATCAGCCCCTCGATGACCTCGAAGATGTCGTCCTGCTGGACGAAGGACATCTCCACGTCGATCTGCGTGAACTCGGGCTGGCGGTCTACGCGCAGGTCCTCGTCGCGGAAGCAGCGGACGATCTGGAAGTACTTGTCGAAGCCGGCGATCATGTAGAGCTGCTTGAAGAGCTGCGGGCTCTCGGCCAGCGCGTAGAACTTGCCGGGGTTGAGACGCGAGGGGACCAGGAAGTTCCGCGCCCCGCCCGGCGTGTACTTCACCATGAACGGGGTCTCGAGCTCGAGGAACCCCTTCTCGGTGAAGTGGTTGCGGGTCAAGTGGTTGACCCGGGCCCGGGTCATCAGCGTCTTCTGCATGGGGGCCCGGCGCAGGTCGAGGAAGCGGTACTGCAGCCGCTTCTCCTCGGCGGTGTCGAGCTTGTCCTCGACCTGGAACGGCACCGGCTCGGAGCGGTTGAAGATCTCCAGGTCGGTGGCGTGGACCTCGATCTCGCCGGTCTTGAGCTTGGGGTTGACGTTGCCGCCGCGCGAGACCACCGTGCCGCGGACGCCGACGCAGTACTCGAGCCGGAGCTGGCCGGCCAGCTCATGCACCTCGGGGCGCACGTCCTGCTCGAAGACCACCTGGGTCACGCCCTCGCGGTCTCGCAGGTCGATGAAGACGGCGCCGCCGTGATCGCGGCGGTTGTTGATCCAGCCGAAGAGGACCACCTCGGAGCCGACCTCGGCCCTGCTGAGCTGCCCACAGCTGTGCGTCCTCTTGAGGTCGATGATGAAGCGCGCCACGAAGGGCCTCCCGGCATCCAGAAAGGTGGGGGAGCAGCAAACACCGCGAAACGCTTGGGGTCAAGGAGGCTTGCGGGCGCACCCTTCCCGGATCCCTGAGCAGCGGACAGACGAGGCCGCCCGCCGCAGCGAGAGGATCGGCGCTCGCAGTAGTCAGCAAGCCTGGGTCGGGGCACTGGCCCAGGCGCATTCTTCGAAGTGGCCCTGGAACCCATCGGCCCGATGCGCGAGGATGGAAGGATGAGCCCACCACTGTCCCCCGCGTTCCGCCCCGCCCCGCTGGTCCTCGCCGGGGCGTTCCTGCTCGCCGCCAGCGGTTGCGGCGGCACTTCGACCTCGACCCCTCCGGCGGCCAGCTGCCCGGCGCCCACCGGCAACGGCACCGCCCAGTCCGGCGACATCACCACCAGCACCACCTGGACGGCCGCCGGCAGCCCGCACCTGGCCGGCGGGAGCTTCTCGGTCCGGGCCGGGGCCACGCTCACCATCGAGTCCTGCGCCACCGTCAAGCTCCCCGCCGGAGCCGTGGTCTTGGTGCATGGGAAGCTGGTCGCCGCCGGCCAGCCGGGACGTCCGGTGACCATCGACTCCACCGGGCCGGGCGTGCGCTGGGGCTACATCACCACGCGGGCCGACCCGAGCACCGGAACCGGACCGATCAACACCTTCATCGACCTCGCCCACACCACGCTCGTCAACGGCGGCCTGACCGACATCAACGGCCTCGGCCTGATCGATCTGCGCGGCCGCTCCTCGGCCGACCCTCGCCAGGCCATCCTCCGGGTCAACAGCGTCACCATCGACGGCACCGCCGGCCCCTACGGCTACGGCGTGGTGCTGCGCGAGGGGGCCACCTTCACCGCCGACTCGACCGGGCTCACCATCAAGAACGCCGCCACCCGCCCCATCCGCGCCAACGACAAGCTGGTGGGGAGCATCCCGCCCGGCAGCTACACCGGCAACGGCTTCGACGAGATCGTCTGGACGTCGGTGGTGGACATCAACGAGGACACCACCATCCACGACCGCGGCGTCCCCTACCGGCTCGGGGAGCCGAACGGCAGCGGCAATGACATGCGCGTCGGTCTAGGCTCGACCGACGCCCCGCTGGTGACCCTCACCGTGGAAGCCGGGGTCACCGTCAAGGTCCATCCAACCGGTCGCCTGGTGATGCAGGACTCGCTCAACGCCTCCGGGATCGGCGTTCACCCGAGCGGCAGCCTGATCGCCCGCGGCACCGCCGCCCGTCCCATCACCTTCACCTCCGCCGCGCTTGCGCCGGCGCCCGGC
>JANPOM010000030.1:0-4005 GCA_031427995.1 Anaeromyxobacter sp.
CTCCAGCGCTCGAGGCGCTTCCCTGCGAGCGCGAGCAGCTCGGGCGTCGCGGTGAGGTACCAGTACGTCGATGTCGGGGAGACGTGGCCGAGATAGGTCGAAAGCGAGAAGAGGCGGCGCTCGACGTCGATGCCTGACCGATACCAGTCACGGAGGGTATCGACGGCGAAGGCGTGCCGGAGATCGTGAATCCGAGGACGGTTCGCACGGCTGCCGCCGAGGCCTGCTCGGCCAGCGAGGCGTCGGAACACGTGGAGGAAATTCTGGTGGATGACGCGGGTGCCGATGGTGGAGGTGAAGAACCACGGGCCGAGCCGCACGCAGAGCCGGTCGCGCCTTGCGACGTACCGGCGGAGCGCCGCCAGCGTGGAGGCGTGAAGGGGCACGAGCCGGGACTTCTGGAACTTGGCGTGCCGAACCTTGAGCAGCGAGCGGTCCCAGTCGACGTCGACGTCGTCAAGACCGAGCGCCTCTCCGACTCGCATGCCGGTGGTGGCCAGCAGGCCGATGAGCGTCTCGTAGGTCGCCGCCATCACCGCAGACCCCAGCGCTCGGGCCTCTCGCATGAGCGCGGCGATCTCGGTCTGCGTGTAGAGATAGGGGTGGCGGCGGTTGGCTCGGTACGGGATGAGATCCGGGGACGGGATCTCGGTGCGCGGGTCGAACGCCCGCTGGTGCCTGGCGAAGCACCTGATCGCGCCGAGCCGCCTGGCGTACCACTGTGCGGATGTGCCGGCGGGCTGCAGCGCCCACTGCACGGCGAGGTCCGTCGTGATGAAGGCGCTGCCATGGGCGGCGAGGAAGGCGACGAAGTCCGGCAAGAGCCACGTCTCGCGGCGCAGCTTGAAGCCGAGCGCGCGCCGGAGAGCGAGGTACTCCTGCGCCGAGCGGAGCAGGTGGGGGATCATGGCTCCACCTCCGGCCACGGCCGGACGATCGACGCGAGCGAGCGGAGGTCGACCTTGGCGTAGATCGCGGTCGTGTCGATGTGGCGGTGCCGCAGGACGTGCGCGATCTCGGGCAGCGACGCGCCCGATCGGAGCAGCTCGGTCGCCGCGGTGTGACGGAGAAGGTGGGAACCACCCGCTGCGATCCCCACGCGCCGCAGTGCCGTCTGCGCGAGCGTGCTGACCGCGCCCGGGCGGATCCGAGTGTGCGGCGCGTGGCTGCGAACGAAGAGGCTCCTTGTGCTGGCCGGAGGCCGGCCGTGCCGGAGGTATGCGACCACCGCACGGCCGACGTCCTGTGGGAGCGGGAGACGCGCCTCGTGCCGCCCCTTCCCGTGCACCGTGAGCTGACCGAGTCGCCAGTCCACATCGTCGAGGTCGAGCCTGGCCACCTCCCCCGCGCGCAGGCCGAGGCGCAGCAACAGGCGCACGATGGCTGCGTCCCGGAGGCCCAAGGGCGAGCGATCGAAGGAGCGCAAGAGCTTACGCGCCTCCCCTGCCTCGAGCGCCGGCGGCAGGCCGGAGAGCCGCCACCCCGCCACGGCCGGAACGGCGGAGGCGAGATCGTGCGGAATCCGCCCCTGCACGTGCAGGAAGCGGAGCAGCGAGCGCAGCTCCGACACCATGTGCTTGCATGCGGAAATACTGGCGCGCCGACAGCGGCGGCGGACGTATCTCACGACGTCGCGTGCGGCGAGACGATGCCAGTCGAGATGCGGGCGCTCGGAACGAGCGAACTCCCTGGCGAATATTGCGCTGCGGTCGATGGTGGAACCGGCGAGCCCGCGCTCGACGCGCAGGTACGTGCGGTACTCGTCGACCAGCACGCCGATCGGCGAATCGTCCACCTGGGGCCGGGGCGTGTTGATGATGCCCAGGCCGCGCAGGTACCGGAGCAGCGGCTCGAGCGCGTGGCGGGTCCGGAACCCGGTGTACCCCTCGTCACGACGATGCCGGAAGAAGGCGTCGACCCGCTCCTCGGTGAGATCGCGAAGCACGAGTCCCTTGGCCTCGAGCCACCGCCCGAGATGGGCGGCCACGCGCAGCAGATTCCTTGCTGACAGCGGCGTGTAGCCCTGCCGTCGCAACTCCTCCCAGAAGCCCTCCACGTGCCGCTGAAGTGGACCCCGGATCGTCACCGAAGCTGGATCGAACATGCCTGCCTCCTCGACGGCGAAATGCCGTGAAGGGGCAAGGATGCCCTATCGGAGGCCTCCGGATTATGCCGCGTCCGCGATGCGCGAGTGCCTGGGCCGCAGGGCTTCCGGATCGCGACGCGGAATAAGGCGGCAGTCGGAATAATGCGGTTTATGCCGCGAGCGGCATAAGGCGCAGGCCAGTCGAAGATTCTCGATCGTGGATGGTCCCCACTCCGCCCACGGGATGATGTGGTCGAACTCCAGCCGGTGCTTCGAGCCGCAGCACCCTCCCCCGTCGAGCGGCCAGCTGCAGCGACCGCCGTCGCGCGCCCAGACGGCGCGGCGGACGGCGGCGGGGATGGCCTCGCGCGGCCCCTTACGCCGAGGCGGACGCGGCTCCGTGGTGGGCGTGGTGGTCGAGGATGGCTCCGTCGGGACGAGCGCGAGCGGCGCCGAGGCGTCCAGTGACCCAGTCGCGCTGGCCTCTGGAGCCACCACGCGAGGTGCCGCCGGTTCCGGCCTTTTCCGCGGCTTCTTCACCTGCCCGCGGGACCTGGCCTGCTTCTCAAGGAGCAGGTCGAGCGCCGCCTCGAGCACCCGCTCGGCGCTGGCACCCGGGACGACGTGGGAGAGTCCGTCTCGAGCCGCCTCCAGCTTCCTCAAGAACTGCTTGCTGACGGTGACGTGGAGCCGGCGCAGCTCGGCAGTGAGAGGCTCGACCTCATCGCGCGGCGGGAGGTCCCGCGCGGGGTGGGTCGATTCTACTTCTGACGTCAGAAGTGACTCTGGGTCCGTGTTCGTCAGGTTCCCCGACGGGGCACCGGTCGAAGCGCCGGGTTGGCTGGCCATGAGCGGCAATGCGGCGGACTGGGGCAGGCCGAGCGATGTTCGCGGTGGGGCCAGCGACGTCACCACCTCGCGCAATGGCGGTGACTCCCTCGGCTGAAGCTCGGCGACGATTTCCCGGGCTTCCCGGGCCGAGAGGCCGAAGAAGCGCGGTGCCACCTCGGTCCAGTTCTCTTCGGTGACAACCTTCGCGAGCTCGGCCGTCGTCGACAGGCAGAGTCGGCCATTCGCCAACGGCTCCATCAGCTCAGGAATTCGCTGGATGAGCCGGGCGGCGCTCATCCGGTAGAAGGCCGCGCTGTTGGAGAGCCCCATCTCGAAATGCAGGAAGGCGAAGAAGGTTGCATGCCCGAGCGACTCCCACCCGCGCCGCCGGTCGAAGTCGGCCAGGGCGACGAGGAACTCGGCCATGGCGACCTGCTCACTGCGGAGGAGGACCTTGAGCGCGTCGCGGAGCTGCCGTGCTTCCAGGAGTTCGAGGGAGGGGGAGGCCGCTCCGTGCGTCGAAGCCGCGGCCGAGGACAGGGTCGGTTGCGCGTTGTTCATTCACGGAACGTCTCATGTGGGTCTGACATTTCCGGGTCGCGGGCGCGCATGGAACCCAAGAGGGACGCCTCTTTCCTGGGATCGGCCCGGGCCATCCTGGTCGCACGCCACCCCTCGCCTCCGGCCGGGTCCTCGCCATGCCGACCGAACCTGCTCGCCCCTCGCTACGTCTTCGCCCAATCAACGGCTGCGCCTGGCCCAGCGCATCCCCTCGCAACGCCTCTCGCCCCGCCCACGAAGCCGCCCAACCGCGCAGGCCACTCGCTACGCTTCTCGGTCGGTGAACGGAGGGGGCTGGCGACAGCAGACCGGTGCACAGCGGGTCGGGGCGACTGGAGGAGGCGGGCAACGAACCTTGCGTCGGGGCCACCAGAAGCCGGCCCCGCCGCGATCTATCTCTCCCCCCACCTCAGCTTCGACCGCAGGATCCCGAAGAAGTCGATCTTCGGGTTCTGCACCAGCAGCACCCGGTTGTACGACTGCTTCACCTGCACCCGGTCGCCTCGCTGCAGCGCCGGCCCCTTCCT
>JANPOM010000031.1:0-5080 GCA_031427995.1 Anaeromyxobacter sp.
TGACCCGACCTGCCAGACCACCTCGGACCATCTCAGGCGGCTGGTCTGGACCGAGGAGAACCGCCTCGACCAGGTGATCGATGGCGGCGGCCGGAACATCACCCGGTTCGTATACGACGCGGGGGGCGACCGGGTGGTGAAACTCGGTCGCGGTGGCGAGAGCATCACCGTTGGCCAGTTCTGGTCCTCGAAGGGGCGCAGGGCGGCCACGAAGCACATCTGAGTAGGCGCGCGCAAATTGATGGCACCGCGGCCAGGCTTTCCGATGGCCGTTCCGGTACCCGTTCCCGAGCGCTGTAGAGCGGTCGGGAACGGGAACGGGGAACGGCTCAGGCGGTGGCGAGGCGGTAGCCGTCGGCGACGCGGACGAGCTGTCCAACGGCGGTGAGCGCGGCGAGACGTTCACGGAGGGTGGCGTTTCGGACTCGGCATGCGGTGCGGAGTTCGGCGAGCGGCACAGGTCCGGTGGCGGCGGCGAGCGCCTGGGTGATGCGTTCGTCCACCGAGGAGGTGATCGGTTCGGCGGTCGGCGTGCGGTCGAGGACCTCCAGCGCCAGGGCGGCGCCGCGCTCCGCTAGCACGAGCGGGATGGCGGGGACGGAGGCTGCGGCGCGGTGCTCAACGGTCAGGGTGAGGTCGTCGCCTTGGCGGCGGAGGTAGAGGTTCGAGTCGCCCCAGGCGTGGAACTCGGAGGAGCCGCGCAGGGCCTGGCCGGCACGGGCCCGGCCACCGCCCTTCTTGGCGTGGTGGACCAAGGCGACTGCAAGGGCGTGGCGGCGTTGGAGTTCGCGCAGGTAGGCCAGCAGCGGCGCCACCTCGCCGGAGGCGTTCTCGTCGATGCGGTGGAGCCGAACGAAGGGATCGAGGACGAGCAGGCGCGGCTTGAGCTTGGCTACGGTCTCGTCGAGGCTGGCCCTGTCGGCGTCGAGGTCGAGGCGCAGCGTGGGCGAGGTGATGACCTGGACGTCGAGCGCGGAGAGCTGCGCTCCGGCAGCGAGGCAGATGCCCTCGAGCCGCTGGCGGACGACGTGGAGGGCGTCCTCGGCGGCATAGAGCAGGACCCGGCCCGGCCGCGCCACCGGGAAGCGGCGGAGACAGGGCACGCCGGTCGCCACCGCGACGGCGAGGTCGAGGGCCAGGAAGGACTTGCAGCACTTGGGCTCGCCGCCGACGATGCCGACCGCCTCCTCTGCCCAGAGGCCGTTGACGAGCCAGCGCCGCTCCTCGGCGCGGTGAACGAGCCGGTGCGCGGGCTGGTGCGGGAGAATGCTCACCGGCGGCGCCCAGCCTTGGCCTCGGCCGGCGGAGGGGTGGCGAAGGCGTCGAGGAAGAGCTTCTCGTCGAGGTGGCGCAGGTCGCGCTGGGCGGCCACGGCGAGCAGCTCGCCGGCCAGGTTCATGAGGGTGCGGTGGTTGCCGAGGGCGTGGTCGCACAGGACGGTGACCAGCTCGGGCGTCATGAGCTTGGCGGCGCCGGCCCTGGCCATGGCGTGGCGCAGGGTATCGGCCAGCTCCTCCGGCGTGGCCCGGTCGAGCGTGAGCCGCACCCGCATCCGGCTGCCGAGCGGCAGAAGTTCGTCGGAGCGGAAGCGCTCGACGAGGCGGCCGTCGCCGGCGAGGACGACTGTGAGGAGCGAATGGGAGTCGAGCCGCGCCGAGGAGAGGAGGCGCAGCTCCCCGAGGACGGGGAGGAGCATCTCCTGGGCCTCGTCGATGAGCAGTACCGGCCTGGAGAGCGCGGCGTCGATGTGGGTCTGCCAGCGGTCGCGCAGGATCTTGGAGCCGGCCCAGCGGTTGTGAGGGTGGAGCTCGACCCCGAAGAGGTCGCCCATCTCCCGGTAGAAGTCGGCGAGGCCGGCCTGTGGCCTGGAGAGGAGGCCCACCTTCACGTCGCGCTGGGCGGAGAGCCGCTCAGCGAGGAGCCGGAGCGTCACCGACTTGCCGGTGCCCGGGTCGCCGGTGACGAGGGCGAAGCCGCCCTCGCCGGTGAGCTGCTCGACGCGCCAGGCGAAGGACTCGACGCGAGGGGCGACATGGAGCGCCTCCACCGGGACATCGGGGCCGAACGGATTCCACTTGAGGCCGTACAGCGCGAGGATCTTCTTGTTCACTGGTCGTCTCCTTCGTCCTTGGGCAGGTAGGCGGGTGGCAGGCCAGTGGCGGCCTGGATGGCGATGAGCTTGGCGAGCAGCGGCGCGATGCCGGTCGCTGGAGGCACCGTGCGTGGATCAGCGGCGACGGGGTCGAGCGGGCGGCGCTGGCCGCTGGCGTTGCGGGCCTTGTCCTGTGGGTAGAGCCGGCAGAGCACTGCCCCGGTCCGCTCGTCGACCAGGTGGACCACGGTGAGATCCCAGGCTGCATAGCGGAGCGCCACGCGGGTGAGGTGGCGGTACCGCCCCGGCACCTCGAAGCGGCTCCCTTCGATGACCACGGTGCCGTCACCGCGCCGCTGCATCCTCGCCTCGGAGCGGGTGAAGGCGAGCCGCAGCGTCGCGCTGTCCGGGCTCGGCCGGGTCACCTCCGGCCCAGCCAGGAACCGGGCGATGGGGGTGGAGCCGATCTCGGAGTGGTCCTTGCGGTTGTACTCGTGCTCCACCCACGCCTGGGTCGCCTCGTTGAGCGCGGCGAGCGTGAGGTCCGGGACGTTCTCGAGCATGGCGAGGAGTCGTCCCTCCACCTGGGCCCAGAAGTTCTCCTGCTTGCCGTTCTGGTACGGGCTGTACGGGAGGGTGGTGGCGTGGGTGACGCCGAGCCGGGTGAGCCCCTCGTCGATCTCCTCCGCCGTCATGGCCTTTCCGTTGTCGCTCATGGCCGACCTGGGCAGGCCACGCTTCTGGATCGCCTGGGACAGCCCGTGTGCGATGTTCTCCGCGTTCTCGTGCAGGTACCACTGGAGGTGGCAGGCGACCCGGGAGCGGTCGTCGAGCACGCCGAAGAGGATGGGAACCACCAACTCCCCGCGCGGCGTCAGTACCTTCTTCGAGCCGTGGTGGCAGTCCCAGTGCCACAGCCCGTTGACGTACTCGGCCTCGTAGCTGCGCACCTCCCGGTCCTCCAGCCGCGCCTCAGCGCGCTCCGCTCCCTCGGTCCGGCGGGAGGTGAGCCGTCGCCGCTTGAAGAGGCCGTTGGCCTTCAGGAAGCGGCGCACCGTGGAGTAGGACGGCACCGGGCCCACCTCGGACTTCGCCTCGGCCAGCGCCACCAGGTTGTCGTGGTGGAGCTGGGCGCTCCACGCCTTGTGCGCCGCGAACTGGGCGAGCAGCACCGCCTTCACGCCGTCGCCCATGGAGTCCTGGTGGCCGGCGTCCTTGCGGATCTTCCGCCGCAGCACCGTCACCGGGTCCCGCCGCTCTCGGGCCGCGAGGTAGTACCAGCGCTCGATGGTCGAGACCCCGAAGCGGACCGGCTCGCCGGTGGTTGGGTGGCGCCAGGTCCGGTCCGCGAGCCGCGTGAGTTCGCTGCGAAGCTCGCCCTTGCCCGGCGGCGCGGCGAGCAGCTGCCCTACCACCGAGAAACGCAGGTGGGCCCAGGACTGGTGGATTGGTGGCTTTCGACTCGTGGTCACTGTGGCGCTCCCCTTCTGGAAGGAGCGCGCACCCTATTCGGCCTGCCGATCGGCCCGCGACGGGCATCCTCTGCGGATCGCCGAAGCCCGTCAGCGAGCGTGCACCCTGGCGGCGCCGCCGGTGACCGGGCCAAGGAAGCGTAGCAGCAGGATGAGCCGCTCCTCCTCGTTGCCCAGGAAGCGCTCCAGGAGCGAAGCCGGCAGCCTGGCCACCTCCACCGCCGGCAGGAACTTGGCCGCCGCCGCCTTCCAGAACGGCCCCTCCGCGAAGGCGGTCGCCCACCACTTCCGCCACCGCTCCACCGTCCGCCGGCTCACGCCGAGGTGCTCTCGGAGCGTGCGCATCCTGGCCGGCGAGGCTCCGTGCCGCATCGCTGCGACCAGGACCACCGTCGCGCCGAGGTACACCTTGCGGCCGAGGAACCGCAGCGATGCCGGGGTGTAGCGCGTCCGGCACTCACGGCCGGCGCAGCAGAGGCTGTAGCGAAGGTCTGCGTCCTCGCCCATCCCGGCCGGGCCGCCTCGTGGCTTGCGGTGGAAGTGGCCCGAGTGGAGCCTGTCACCGCAGATCACGCAGGGCTTCTCGCGCGCCTCCGCCAGGAGCGACCGATCAGCCTCCAACTCGAAAGCGTAGAACCTCGCATCCTGCACGAGCGTTGGGTACAAGAGGGACTCCTCCTCGCTGGAGCGCTCGACCGACATGGCCAAGACCGGACGTAATGATCTCTGCCCCTGCGGATCCGGCAAGAAATACAAGCGCTGCTGCGAGGTGAAGGACGAGACCGCGGCGGCGACCGCCGCCTCCGCCGCCCAGGTCAGGCATGCCGCTGCCATGGCGGGCACCGGAGCACTCATGGAGGCCCTGTCGGAGCAGCGCAACCCGTACGAGGGTCTCGTCGAAGCGTCCAACGCCGTCGTCGACATGGTTCGCGCCGGCAAGCTCGACGAAGCCGAAGGCGCCGCCAACGACCTCCTGATTCGCTTCCCGGAGGTCCACGACGGCTATGACCGCCTCGGAATGGTCGCCGAGGCTCGTGGCGACAAGAAGCTCGCTGCCGCCTACTACCGCAAGGTCGTCGAGTTGGCCCGCCAGCACTCCGACCTCTACGACCCCCAGCTCCCAGCCAACTTCCAGAAGTGGGCCGATGAACTCGACCCACCAACCGCTACCTGACCGCCCAGCCATCGACCGCTCTCTTCGAGGGGCTCACCTCCCGCTCCCTCATCGTCCTCGCTTAGAAACCCCGGCCTCCGCCATCGGGAAGAGCGGGCGTTCTCACAAACGCTCTGCCCTTGACGGGCAGTGGTGGGATCAGACGGAACGCCATAAACCCCCTTGTACCAGCTCTTACGCGGCCTAGACCTTTTCCCAAGCGTCCAGAATCAACCGCTTTGTTTTGAATTCCCGGAAGAGCCTCGTCTCGTAACGCTCAACAGCGGGGAACGTCGCCAAGATGAGCTCCATGTGGGATTGACTTTGGCCGAATACGTGCCTTGCTACAATGGCATCCAGTTC
>JANPOM010000032.1:0-5999 GCA_031427995.1 Anaeromyxobacter sp.
TCGCCTACCTCGGACCTCCTGGCACCTTCAGCGAAGAGGCCGTCGGCCGCTGCGACCTCGCCGCTGGCGATGAGCCGCTCCCCCGCGCCTCCTTCCAGGCGGCCTGGGAATCGGTGCTGGCGGGAGAGGCTGACGCCGCCCTGCTGCCGGTGGAGAACTCGATCGAGGGGGCCGTCGGCACCACCCTCGACCTGCTGGTGCACCGGGCCGGCCTGATGATCCGGCGCGAGGTGCTGCTCCCGGTGCAGCAGCACTTGCTGGCGCCGGCCGGGACCTCGCTGGCCGAGGTGACGCGCGTCCTCTCCCACCCGCAGCCTTTCGGCCAGTGCGCCCGCTTTCTGCGGGAGCGGCTTCCGGCGGCGCGGCTGGAGCCGGCCATCTCGACCGCCGACGCAGCCAGCCAGGTGAGCAAGGGACTGGCCGGGGCCGCCGCCATCGGAGCCCGCGCCGCCGCGGCACGCTACGGGCTCACCATCATCGCCGAGGGGATCCAGGACTCGGACGAGAACACCACCCGCTTCCTGCTGGTGGCCCGCGCCGATGAGGACCAGACCGGGGCTGATCGGACCAGCATCGCCTTCACGCTCGACCGCGATCGGCCGGGTGGCCTCTACGAGGTGATGGGCGAGTTCGCCTCCCGCGCCATCAACCTGTCCAAGATCGAGAGCCGCCCCATGAAGCAGGCGCTCGGCCATTACGTCTTCTTCATCGACTTCGAGGGGCACCGGCTCGACGCCGGCTGCGCCGCCGCCCTGGAGAGCGTGCGCCGCCGGGTCCACCGGCTCCACCTGCTCGGCTCCTACCCGCGCGCCTCGCTGGCCTGAAGCGCCGCGGCCAGCGCCGCCAGGTGGCCGGCGCCCGCGCCACAGCAGCCGCCGACCAGGCGTGCGCCGGCGGCGATGGCCGGCGCCAGCACCGCGGCGAAGGCGGACGGCGTCAGCACCGCCCCGGGCAGGCCAGCGCTCGGCTTGGCGATGAAGGGAACGGGGAGGGTGGCCCGGGCCCAGCCGGCCAGCGCCGTGAGCGCCGGGCCTGCCGGCACGCAGTTGACGCCGACCGCCACCACCCGCCCATCGCCCACCCCCCCGCCGCCGAACCTTGCAGCGCGGGTCAGCAGCGCCTCACCCGGAGTGCCGTCCGGCCCGAACCACCGGCCGCCCCGCTCCAGCAGCGTGAAAGTGAGCGCCACCGGGAGGCCGACCGCCACCGCCGCGGAGAGCGCGCCGGAGGCCTCGCGCCAGTCGTACTGGCTCTCCAGCCAGAGCAGGTCGGCTCCAGCCTCGGCCAGTGCTTCGAGCGGCAGCTCGAAGGGTGCGCGCAGCTTCGCGGCGGCGGGCGCCTCGCCGCCGGGGCGGGCCAGCGCCAGCGGACCGAGGGCACCGGCCACCCGCAGGCCCGGCGCAACGCCACGCGCCAGCGCAACCGCCGCGGCGCAGAGCGAGGCGACCTGGCGACTCAGCCCGGCCGCCGCCAGCCTCGGGGAGGCGGCGTTGAACGTGCAGGTGAGCAGGAGGCTGGCGCCGGCCGCGGCGTGGGCGGCGTGGACCGCGCCGATGGCGGAGGGGCGCTCGAGCAGCCAGCGCTCCGGAAGGTCGGCGGGGTCGAGGCCGGCCGCCTGGAGCGCCGTCCCCATGGCGCCGTCGATCAGGACCGGGCCGAGGCGGGGGTCGAGGTTCACGGGGAACCAGCCGGCGGCCGGCGATGGCGGGGCGTGTGGGGGGGGGTGGATGGACGGCATGGCCAGGCGATTCTACAATCGCACGACCGTCCCGGCGAAGGCCCGGCGAAGGCATGGATGAGGAGGCTGGCGATGCGCCGCAAGATCCGGGTGGTCGGTGCGATGATCGAGCGGGACGGGCGCTACCTGATCACGCAGCGTCCCGCCCAGGCGTCGCTCCCGCTGCTCTGGGAGTTCCCGGGCGGGCGGGTCGAGCCGGGCGAGACCGATCAGGAGGCCCTGGGGCGTGAGGTGCTCGAGCTGGTCGGGCTGCGGGTGGAGCCGGGCGACCGGGTCATCCACGTCGAGCACGCCTACCAGGCCTACGACATCGACTTCTGTGTCTACCGCTGCCTGCTGATCTCCGGGACGCCTAGCCACGAACGGATCAACGACCACCGCTGGGTGGAGCCGCAGGAGCTGGACCACTTCCAGTTTCCGCCCGCCGACGAGAAGTCGATCGCCCTGCTGCTCGGGTTTTAGTGCTCCTTCCCGCGCCAGCCGCCAGGCGCTGGCCCTCCTCCGGGCAGGACCAGGCGCGGGGAATAGATCCGGCCCCTCGGCGGTCATAGATGGCGCTCGTCGATCCAGCCCTTCGAGCCCCGAGGAGTTTCATGCGCCGCTACCTTCTCAGCTTCGCCGTCGCCTCCACCTTCGTCGCCGCGCTGGTCGCCTGCACCGGGCGAGACCGCGCCGGGGCCGAGCAGCCGGCCCGCGCCGGAAATGGCCTCTACAAGGAGGCCTCGGTCACGACCACCACGGCGACCGATGCGGCCGTCCCGGGCAGCACCTCGCTGGCCCCGCTCATCGAGCGGCTCAAGCCGGCGGTCGTCAACATCTCCACCACTACCGTGACCCGGCACCCGCGCGGCGTGCGTCGCGGCCAGGTCCCGGAGGGGTTCGAGCGCTTCTTCGGGCTGCCCGGCCATGGCGGAGACGGCCGGGGCGAGCCGCCCGGCGAGCTTCGCGGGCAGGGGCTCGGCTCCGGCTTCCTGCTCAACGCCGAGGGGTACATCCTCACCAACCACCACGTCATCAAGGACGCCACCGACATCCGCGTCAAGCTGGCGGATGACCGCGAGTTCGCCGCCAAGGTGGTCGGAAAGGACCCGCTCACCGACGTGGCGCTGATCAAGCTCAACGCCCCGCCCAAGGACCTGCCGACCGTGGTGCTGGGCGACTCCGACCTGGTCCGCCAGGGCGACTTCGTGCTGGCGCTCGGCTCCCCCTTCGGCCTGTCGGGCACGGCTACCCTGGGAATCGTGTCGGCCAAGCACCGGGGCGGCGTCGGCAGCGGGAGTCAGTACGACGACTTCCTGCAGACCGACGCGGCCATCAATCCTGGAAACTCGGGCGGGCCGCTCTTCAACCTGCGCGGCGAGGTGGTCGGCATCAACACCGCCATCATCTCCCCGCAGATCGGCCAGGGGATCGGCTTCGCCGTCCCCATCAGCCTGGCCAAGTCGCTGCTGCCGCAGCTCAAGGGCGGCGGCAAGGTGGTGCGCGGCTACGTCGGCGTCTCGCTCTCCGAGCTGACGCCCGACCTGGCGCAGGCCTTCGGCCTGCCGGCCGGGAGCAAGGGTGCGCTGATCCAGCAGGTGATGCCGAAGACGCCCGCGGAGAAGGCCGGCCTGGAGCCGGGCGACGTCATCACTTCGCTCGACGGAAAGCCGGTCGAGTCGTCATCGGCCCTGACCCGCGCGGTCGCGCTGGTCCCTCCGGGGAAGAGCCTCGCGCTCGGCCTGGTGCGCAAGGGGAGCCCGAAGTCGGTGACGCTCACCGTGGCGCAACGCCCTGACGATGAAGGCGCCATCGGGCGCGAGGACTGGGAGGATGGCGAGGCGGCCACCGAGGGGAGCAAGACGCCCAAGCTCGGGTTCAATGTGGCCGGTCTCACGCCCGAGGCGGCCCGCGAGCTGCGACTGCCGCCCGGCACCACCGGCGTGGTGGTGACCGAGCTGGTCGACGGTGGCCCGGCGGAGCAGGCCGGCGTGGCGCGCGGCGACCTGATCCTGGAGGTCAACCGCCAGCCGGTGGCCAGGCCGGGCGACCTGACCAGCCTGGTCGAAAAGCTGAAGGAGGGCGACATGGCCCTGCTGCGGCTGCGGCGGGGCGCGGTCAGCCTCTTCCTTGCGGTGCCGGTCGGCGGGCGCAAGTAGGCGATATCGCGAAAGGTAGGGCGAGGTCGGTTTCTTGCCTACATCACCCTACCGATCTAGCCTCCCTCTCGAACAGGGGAGGCCCGCATGCTCTGGCGCACCAAGCCGACCGAAGTCACCAGCAGCCCCGACCGGCGCACCACCACCCGGCTCGACAAGGTCTTCGCCGTCTGGCTCGAAGGCCAGCGCGGCGAGATCCGCGGGCTGGCCCGCAACATCTCCCCAGGCGGCCTCTTCGTCGAGACGCCGCAGACAGAGCCGATCGGCAGCGAGGTGAGGGTGAACTTCACGACCGACGGCGGAGGCATCGTGGCGGTGGGTGAAGTCCGCTACCTCTGCCACCTGGTGGGACGGAAGGCCCCTGGCAGCGAAGGTCCCGACGTACCGGTCGGAGTTCAGGGGATGGGGATCCGCTTCATCCGGTTCGAGGCGGCCAGCGCCCCCTCCGAATCGCTCCACTGACCCGAACCCCCCGCTTCTCCCCGTGGCGCCGTTCCGGCTCCCGTGTTACCGGGAACAAGTGCCCCGACCCAGGCAAGACGACTACTGCGAGAGCCGATCCTCTCGCTGCGGCAGGCGGCCTCGTCGGTCCGCTGCTCAGTGTAGATCCACTACGCTTCCGCTGCTCCCTCCTCGGGCGCCAGCCTCGCTTCGGTCTCGGCTCTCTCGTCACGTCATCTTGCCTGGGTCGGGGCACTGATCCATGCTCGCCATCGAGACGCAGGGGCTCACCAGGCACTTCGACGGGAAGCCGGCGGTCGCCGACCTCTCGCTGGCGGTGGCCGAGGGGGCCTTCTACGGCTTCCTCGGTCCCAACGGCGCCGGCAAGTCGACCACCATGAAGCTGCTAACCGGCCTGCTCGCCCCCACCAGCGGCCGGGCCAGCGTGCTCGGCCATGACCTCTCCGACCCGAAGCGGGCGCTGGCGGTGCGGCGCCTGGTCGGCGTGGTGCCCGACGGCCTCTCGCTATTCGAGCGGCTCACCGGGCTGGAGCAACTGCGGCTCCACGGGCAGCTCTACGGGCTGCCCCGGGCCGAGGCGGCGCGGCGGGCCGACGAGTTGCTCACCGCAATGGAGCTGACCGGCGAGGCAGGCAAGCTGATCGGCGACTACAGCCACGGCATGAAGAAGAAGCTGGCGCTGGCCGGCGCGCTCATCCACGGCCCCAGGCTGCTCTTCCTCGACGAGCCGTTCGAGGGGATCGACGCCGTGGCGGTGAGCGGCATCCGGCGCATGCTGCAGCAGCTGGTGCTGAACCGTCAGATGACCATCTTCCTCACCAGCCACGTGCTGGAGGTGGTGGAGCGGCTGGTCACGCACGTCGGCATCATCCAGCGCGGGCGGCTGGTGGCGCAGGGGACACTCGAGGAGGTGCGCGGCGCCGGGTCGCTGGAGGAGGTCTTCATCCGGACCATCGGCGAGGACGTCAAGGAGCGGCGGCTCTCCTGGCTCACCGAGCTCGGATCAGGGAGCCCGTGACCGCGCTGCGCGACACCCCGCTGGCCGCCTTCGCCGAGCTCCGCTTCCGCCTCACCTGGCGACGCCTGCTGGGTAGGCGCGGCATCGGCGAGTTGGTGGCCAAGGTGCTCGGCTACCTGCTGCTCGTCCCCATCGGCGTGGTGGCCGCCATCGGCATCGGCGCCGGCGCCTACCACGCCGCGCGAGGCGGCCAGAACGGCGGCACCCAGGCCGGCGTGCAGGTGTCGGCCATGTTCCTCGGGATCTGGCAGGCCTGGACGGCGGCCACCCTGGCCATGCAGGAGCAGGAGTCGCTCGACCTGCGCCGCTACCTGATCTACCCGCTGCGGCCCGGGATGCTCTGGCTCCACGGGCAGGTGGCCGGGATGCTCGGCGACCCGCTGGCGCTCTTCTGGTGCCTGCTCCTGGGCGGCGGCTTCGTCGGCGCGGCGCTGGGGCGCTTCGGCGCCTGGCTGCCGGTGCTGGGCCTGCTGATGGCGCTCTTCGCGGTGGCCACGGTCGCCTGGCTGGCGCTGATCCAGGAACTGGGCGCCCGGGTGCTGCGCCGGACCCGGCTGAAGTCGCTCCTCTTCGCCTTCGTCTACGTGGGGGCGACCCTGCTGGCGGTGGTGGTGGCCGGCTTCGGGAAGCAGAAGCCGAACCT
>JANPOM010000033.1:0-2935 GCA_031427995.1 Anaeromyxobacter sp.
AACCGAAGGACGCACGCCGTGCGGCGGACAGAGTGGCCACGCGGGCCCACCACCGCGCGGAGCGCCCGCCACGGTAGGACCCCATGCCGGTACGGCGGCAGCCGGCTTCGCACTCACCGGGGCGACCGACCCGCACGGGGACGACAGGTGCGGACCTCGCTACCGGGTGCCCTGGGCAGAACTGCTGCGGAAGGTCTTTTCGCTCGACGTGCTCGCTTGCCCTGAGTGCGGCGGACGGATGGGGCTGATGGCCTTCATCGCCGAGGCGGCGGTGGCGAAGCGCATCCTCGACCACCTGGGGCTGGCCTCCACCGGGCCGCCGCTGGCGAAGGCGGTGGCACCGGAAGCGGTCGCCGACCCCGGCCCTGAGTACGGCGAGGCCGACCCCATCTACGAAGACTGACTGCTGACGGTTGGGCCCTGGATGCCAGCCGGCTTGGCATGCAGGTCCAGTGTGCATTGTTGTGGTCTCCAGCATTCACGCGGGCGCCACCGTGAACTGCGGTGGACTCATGTTGGCTTTGGCCCCCGTGCTGTCGCGGCATGGCAATAGGCATCGTGTGTCCCTGGCCAAGCTGCGCAGTCAGCCCGAGCTAGACTGAACGGGGCAACGCCGACTTCGACTCGCTGCGAAAGGACACCGATTTCAAGGCCCTGGCCGCCGAGCTGCGTGCCCAGTATGGCCCCACGCCGCTGGTATTCGACTCCACCGAGCCAGAAGGTGGACAGTTTTCGGACTGAGGAATCCGCCTCGTCGTTACCGTGAGGGTTGTGGCGCGACCGACAGACAGGAGTCGGCTACAATCAAGCCGTGGCTGTCCAGATCCCCATCGACCCAAAGGTCCTCGCCGACTACTGCAGGCGCCACCACGTGCGGCGGCTGGCGCTCTTCGGGTCAGTTCTGCGCGACGACTTCGCGCCGGCCAGTGACGTGGACGTGCTGGTCGAGTTCGAACCGGGCCACGTTCCGGGCCTGGCTTTCTTCGACATGGAGCGGGAGCTGACCGGCCTCCTCGGCCGCAAAGTCGACCTCAACACGCCCGGCTTCCTCTCCCGCTACTTCCGCGACCAAGTGCTGGCCGAAGCCGTGAACCAGTATGTCGCGGCATGACGACGCCGTCCGGCTGCGCCACATGCTCGACGCCGCCCGCAAGGCGGTGAGCCTGGGCGCCGGGAAGGCGCGGCCCGAGATCGCGGCCGACGAGCTGGCGCAGTTGGCGCTGGCCCGACTCCTCGAGATCGTCGGCGAGGCGGCCGGCAAGGTCTCGCCCGACTACCAGGCGGCGCACCCCGAGATCCCCTGGCCGTCCATGGGCGGCCTCCGCAACCGGCTCGCCCATGCCTACTTCGACGTCGACCTCGACATCCTCCTGGACATCGTGAAGAAGGACCTCCCGCCCCTCATCGGGCAGCTGGAAGGTCTCTTGTCGGACGGTCCACGGTAACGACCGTCTCCTTGAACCAGTCGGTCCGAGTCACCCGAGGCGATCGGCAGAGCGGGAGCGTTGACAAGGTGCTTGGCTACGCGGCCTGGCGCCAGGCGTAGCGGTGATGCAGGCCGCCGACCCGGGGAAGGCTCACGACGTTGGATGTCCCGCCAGCGGGACGCTGCTCGTTCGGACGGCCGAGCGGAGAATCCTTGCTGAGGGCGAGGTGTGTCCGGTCCTGGTTGTAATGGTCGATGAAGGAGTCGAGCAGCTGGCGGAGGTGGGCCTCGTTGAGGGCGCTTCGAGAACGCATGGCCGAGCGGAGCGTCGGCAGGAGGGCCACGAGGAGGCGAAGCATCGAGCCGGAGAGAATCCTGGCCCTTGGCCGAATCGTCAATGGTTTCAGCGCGGACGGCATTCTGGCGAAGGGCCGGAGTTCGGCGAAGCGCAGCTTTGACATATGCCGAATCCGACATATCATGGACGCGTGAGGCGAAAGCCACCAGGCGAAGGACCTTCGAAGGGGCGGCAACTCGACAAGCCACTCGCCTGGCTCGCCGGCGAGTTGAAGACGCCGCCGATGGCGACCGAGGCTCGTGTCGAGGGTGGAGTCCTCTTGCGAAGGCTGCAGCGGGGAGAGCAACTCTCGATGCCGGAGTCGAGACCGATGCCTTCAATCGGTCCACGCTGCCACGAGCTTCGGATAGACGACACGGTGCAGAAGAAGGAGTGGAGGATCGTCTACTACGTGGGGCGGCTGGCCATCGCCGTACTGGACGTCTTTCCGAAGGACACCAGGGCGACGCCCGTCGACGTGATCCGGCAGTGCAAGAGGCGGCTGGCAGAATTCAGGAAGGTGGATGAGTCATGAACAAGGCGCAGAAGGCACGGTTCGCGAAGGCCCGGTGGAAGCTCGGGACGGCTGCAGATGTTCTCGGGCTGAGCGATGCGGAGGCGGCGCTCGTCGAGGCCAAGCTCCGGCTGGGCGACGTGGTCAGGACGGTGCGGCAGCGGCGACACCTGTCCCAGGCCGCGCTGGCGAAGCTCATGAAATCGAGCCAGTCGCGCGTGGCCAAGGTCGAGAACCGGGACACCGAGGTCTCCCTGGACCTCCAACTGCGGGCCATCTTCGCGGCCAACCCGGCGGCCTCCACGGACTTCCAGCGGCTCATCAGGAAGTGGAGCCGGGACGGGCAGCGACCGGACACCGTCACCGCCGGCAACCGCCGCTCGTCCATCATCCGGTAGACCGTCGCCCCTGGGGGGAGCCGGAACACCGTGACCAGGGCGGTGACGCAGGGCGGCCTCGGGACCACCGAGAGCTACCACTACGACGCTCGGGGCGGGCTGACGGGCATCACCGACGAGGCGAACCTGGCGGTGGCGACGTACCAGGTGGACCCGGCCGGCCGTGTGCTCTCGGAGACGAGGGCTGATTAAATTAACGTTGACGCTTCCAGACTGCTATACTCTCAGGCTTTGCTAGCAAACCCGCATCTGGCCTGATT
>JANPOM010000034.1:0-21593 GCA_031427995.1 Anaeromyxobacter sp.
CATGGCCTGGTTCCTGCGGCAGGGGACCTTCGGGCTGGGCGGCTACCTCAAGCTCATGGCCATCCTGCCCAGCGCCCAGTCGCGGGGCGTCGGCGGCAAGCTGCTGGCGGTTTTCGAGGCCAGGCTGGCCGAGTCGGCCGCCATCGGCTTCCTGCTCTGCTCCGACTTCAACACCGCGGCCCAGGCCTTCTACGAGCGGCATGGCTGGACGCGCGTCGGCGCGCTGCCCGGGCTGGTGCTCCCGGAGGTCGCCGAGCTGATCTACTGGAAGCGGCTCCGCCCGCGCTGACGGTGGCGTCAGGCGGGCGGAGGTCCCGGCGCGGAGCGGTGAGGGCTACTTCAGGATCTCGACCAGCTCGACCTCGAAGTCGAGCGTCGCGCCAGGCGGGATCTCGCCGCCGGCGCCGCGGTCCCCGTAGGCCAGCGCCGACGGGCAGACCAGGCGGGCCTTGCCGCCGACCTTGAGCATCTGCATCCCCTCGGTCCAGCAGGGGATGACGCCGTTGAGCGGGAAGGTGGCCGGGCCGCCGTGCTTCGCCGAGGCGTCGAAGACCTTGCCGTCGACCAGCTTGCCCTCGTAGTTGACCTTCACGGTCGAGGCGGCGGTGGGGGAGGCGCCGGTCCCTTCCTTGATGGGGATGTAGATCAGGCCCGAAGCGGCCTTGACCGCCCCCTTCTCCTTGGCGGCCTTCTCCAGGTACCCCTCGCCCTGCTTGATGAGGGTGGCGCCCTGGGCGGCCCGGCGGTCCATCACCAGCTTCTGGATGGCGGCCTGCTTCTCCTCCAGCTTCACCTCGGGCTTGCCGGCGGCGGCATCGCGGAGGCCGGCCACCACCAGTTCCACCTCGACGGGCGAGAGGCTGAAGGGCTCCAGGCTCTTCTGGATGGCCACGCCGACGGCGTAGATGGTCTTCTCGTCGTCGGTCTTCGGTGCGCCCTTGGCCGGGGCCTGCGCGGAGCAGGCGGTGGCGAGGACGGCGGCGGCGGCGGCAGCGGTGAGTCTCATGTGAACGGCATCCTTTCCGGGCCCGGGTAGCGGGCGAGGGTGAACGGCGGGCGTCTTACCACCACTTCCCGCCGTTGCACTACTCCTCGAGCGTGGAGACATCGCCTTCGGGGAGGCCCTGCGCCCGCGCCTTGAGGACGCGCCGCATGATCTTACCTGAGCGGGTCTTGGGCAGGCTGTCCACGAAGGTCACCTTCTCCGGCTTGACGATGGGGCCGAGGTGGGTGGCGACGTGGTTGCGGACCTGCTCGGACAGCTCCTCGCTCGGAGAGAAGCCGTTGCGCAGCAGGCAGTAGCAGTGGATGGCCTGCCCCTTCACCTCGTGCGGCAGGCCGATCACCGCCGCCTCGGCCACGGCCGGGTGGCTCACCAGCGCGCTCTCCACCTCGGCGGTGCCGAGCCGGTAGCCGGAGACCTTGATGACGTCGTCGGTCCGGCCGATGACCCAGAAGTAGCCGTCCTTGTCCCGCCGGGCCGCGTCGCCGGCGCAGTACTTGCCCGGGTAGGTGGTCCAGTAGGTCTCCTTGAAGCGCTCATCTTCGCGGAAGATGGTCATGGCCGCGGCGGGCCAGGGGTTCTTGAGGACCAGGAACCCTTCCTTGCCATCCGGGACCTGGTTCCCCTTCTCGTCGAGGACCGCCGCGTCTTGCCCGAAGAAGGGCTTGCCGGCCGAGCCGGGCTTGAGCGGCATGGTCGGGACCGGGGTGATCTGGAACATTCCGGTCTCGGTCTGCCACCAGGTGTCCATGATGGGGCAGCGCCCCTTGCCGATCTCGCGGTGGTACCACTTCCAGGCCTCGGGGTTGATGGGCTCGCCGACCGAGCCGAGCATGCGGAGCGAGGAGAGGTCGTGGCGGGCCGGCCAGGAGGCTCCGAAGCGCATCAGGCCCCGGATGGCGGTGGGGGCGGCGTAGAGGATGGTGATGCCGTACTTCTCGATCAGCGACCACCACCTGTTCGGATACGGGTAGGTCGGCGCCCCCTCGTACATGAAGGTGGTGGCGCCCAGCAAGAGCGGTCCGTAGACGATGTAGCTGTGGCCGGTGACCCACCCGGGATCGGCGGCGCACCAGTAGCGATCCTCGTCCTTCATGTCGAAGACGTACTTGAGGGTCGAGTAGATGCCGGTCATGTAGCCGGCGTGGCCGTGGATCAGCCCCTTGGGCTTCCCGGTGGTCCCCGAGGTGTAGAGGATGTAGAGCGGGTCGCTGGCGTCCATCACCTCGGTCGGGCAGGACCCGGTGGCGAGCGGAAGCTTCATCAACTCGTGGTACCAGTAGTCGCGCCCCGCCTCCATGCGGATCTCGTGGCCGGTTCGCTGCACCACGATGACGGTCTCGACGGTGGGGCAGCGGCGGACGGCGTCGTCCACCGTCTTCTTCAGCTCCACCACCTTGCCGTTCATGAACCCGCCGTCGGCGGTGAGCACCACCTTCGACTCGGAGTCCTCGATGCGCCCCTGCAGGGCGTCGACCGAGAAGCCGCCGTAGACCACCGAGTGGACCGCGCCGATCTTGGCGCAGGCCAGCATGGCCACCACGATCTCGGGGATGCGCGGCATGTAGATGGTGACCCGGTCGCCCTTCTTCACGCCCATGGCCTTCAGGACGTTGGCGAACTTGGAGACGTCCCGGTTGAGCGCGAAGTAGGAATAGGTGCGGACCTCGCCACGCTCGCCGACCCAGATCAGCGAGAGCTTGTTCTTGCGCCAGGAGCGCTGGTGGCGGTCGAGGGCGTTGTGGATGATGTTGCACTGCGAGCCCTTGAACCACCGGAAGAAGGGCGGGTTGGAGCGGTCGAGGACCGTGTCCCACTTCCGGTACCACTCCAGCTCCTCGGCCTCCTTGGCCCAGAAGCCCTCGAGATCATCCGAGGCGCGCCTGGCGACCTCGCTCCAGTCCTTGACGCGTGACTGGGCGATCACCTCGGCGGTCGGGTAGAAGACCTCGCCTTCCAGCTGCGGCTTGACGCTCATCGGGGACTCCTGTCGCTCCGTGAGACTCGAGACGGTGGTCGCGCCGGGGTGTGCACGCCTGGAAGCAATCGAGTGGACCGGCGAGGGTAACAAAAGGGGCTCTCGCCACCAAGCGGGACCCGACGACGCAGCGCGGCAAACGGGCGCTCCGCCCGGGGCGCGAGGACCGGCGCGAGCGCCGATCCGCCCGCCGCGCCGGGTGGCCGGGCCAGGGGTGCTCGACCATGAAATCGACCGGGGGATCGGTGGCGGCTATCCTCTGCCCCGATGCGTCTCGCCCCCCAGCTTCGCGCCGGCGACGTGGTCCGGGTCATCGCCCCGGGCAGCGGCTTCGAACCGGCGGCCTTCGAGGCCGGGCTGGCGGTGCTGCGCGACCGGCTCGGGCTCAAGCCGCGCTTCCGGGACGACATCACGGCGCGTGACGGGTATCTGGCCGGCGGCGATGCCCGTCGGCTGTCGGAGTGGCGCGAGGCGGTGGCCGATCCGGAGGCGACCGCCATCTTCTGTGCCCGCGGAGGCTTCGGGGCGACGCGGCTGCTCCCGGGCATCGACCCGGCGCCCCTGCTGGCGGCGCCGAAGCTGCTGGTCGGCTTCTCCGACGTCACCGCCATCCACGCCCGGCTCAACGCCGCGGGGCTCGCCACCCTGCACGGACCGGTGGTGACGCAGCTAGGCCGCGCCCCCGACGACGCGGTGCAGCACCTGGCCGCGCTCCTCTTCGGCGCCGAGGCCGCGGGCGGAGCGCCAGCCGGGCGCGGGCTCGACGGGACGGCGACCATCCGCCAGGGGCGCGTGACCGGACCCGTGCTGGGTGGTTCGCTCACCCTGCTCGCCAGCCTCTGCGGGACCCCGTGGCAGCCTTCGCTCCGCGGCGCCATCCTCTTCTTCGAGGACATCGGCGAGCGCCCGTACAAGCTCGACCGCTATCTGACCCAGCTCACCCTCTCCGGCGCGCTCGACGGGCTGGCCGGCGTGGCGGTTGGACAGCTCAGCGGCTGCGACGACGGAGACGGAGCCGCGGCGGCCACGGTGCGCCGGCTGGTCCAGGCGCTCGACGTACCGGCCATCGAGGGGTTGCCGGCCGGCCACGAGGACAGGAACCTGGCGCTGCCGCTCGGGCCGCTGGCCACGCTGGTGGCGCCGGGTCCGGGTGAACCGGGGGTGCCGCGCCTGCGCTTCGACGAGGGGGCGACGGCGTGACCACCGCACCGAGCCTCCCGGCCGTGGCGGAGGCGCTGGAGGCGGGGCGGCGGGACGGCGTGGCCCCGGCCCTCTCCGCCGCGGTGCTGAGCGGCGGCGTGCTGGTGCACCACGGCTGCCATGGCGAGCTGCCGGCCCCGGCGCCGAGACAGCTCACCGCCACCGACCTCTTCGACGTCGCCTCGCTGACCAAGGTGCTCTGCACCACCACGCTCTGCGCCCAGGCGGTGGCCGAGGGGGCGCTCGAGCTCGACGCCCCGCTCTGCCGCTGGCTCCCCGGCTTCGCCGCGAGCGGCAAGGGCGAGGTGACTGTCCGCCAGTTGCTGGCCCACTCCAGCGGCCTTCCCTGGTGGCGGCCCTACCACCAGCAGGTGGCGGCCGAGCCCGAGCCGGCGCGGCGCCGGTCCGCCATGATCGAGGCGCTGCTGGCCGAGGCGCTCGAGGCGCCGCCCGCCACGCGGAGCGTCTACTCGGATCCCGGCTTCATGGCGCTCGGCCTCGGTCTGGAGGCTGCGCTCGGTGGGCGGTTGCCGGCGCTCTTGGAGGCCCGGGTGGCGGCGCCTCTCGGGCTGCGGGACACGCTCTTCGTCGACGCCCTCGATCCGGAGTCGACGGCCCGGGCCCAGGCCGGGCGAGCCTTTGCCCCGACGCGCCGCGAGGGGCCTCGCGGGTTGCGCCAGGGGACGGTCGACGACGACAACGCCTGGGCACTCGGCGGCGCGGCCGGGCACGCCGGACTCTTCTCGACCGCGCTCGACGTTGCCGCCGTGGGCCAGGCATGGCTCGACGCCCTCGACGGGCGCCCCTCGCCGGTTCCGGCCGCATCCGCGCATCGGTTCGCCGCCCGCGACACCGCCCCCGGTTCGAGCCGTGCGCTAGGCTGGGACAGCCGCAGCCCCGAGAATTCATCGCTGGGCGACCGGCTCGGGCGCGGGCCGCGCGGGGCGCTGGGCCACCTCGGCTTCACTGGCTGCTCGCTCTGGCTCGACCTCGACGCCGGGGTGGTGGCGGTGCTGCTCACCAACCACGTCCACCCGGCCGGCAGCGACCGGGCCAGGATCAACGGACTGCGCCGCCGCTTCCACGACGCGGTGGCCGAGGAGTTGATGTGATCGACTGGTCGACGGTGAAGCGGGTCCACCTCATGGGCATCTGCGGCACCGGCATGGGCTCCTTGGCCGGGATGCTCAAGGCGGCTGGCCACCAGGTGACCGGGTCCGACGAGAACGTCTACCCGCCCA
Source organism: Anaeromyxobacter sp. (assembly GCA_031427995.1). GTDB lineage: Bacteria > Myxococcota > Myxococcia > Myxococcales > Anaeromyxobacteraceae > JADKCZ01. Next base: position 5,423 of record JANPOM010000034.1, read on the forward strand.
TGTCTACCCAGCTCGAGCGATGGGGGATCGAGGCGATGAGCGGCTACCGCGCGGAGAACCTCGACCGGGCCCGCCCCGACCTGGTCATCGTCGGCAACGTCATACGCCAGGCCAACCCCGAGGCGGCGGCCATGCGGGCCCGCGGGCTGCCGCACCTCTCCTTCCCGTCGGCGCTGGGCGAGCGCTTCATCGCCCCGCGCCACGGCGTGGTGGTGGTCGGCACCCACGGAAAGACCACCGCCCGCGCCTTGATGGGCCGGCTGCTCCACCTGGCCGGCCGCGACCCCTCCTTCCTGGTGGGCGGCGTGACCCGCGACTTCGAGTCGAACTACCGGCTCGGGGCCGGCCCGCACTTCGTGGTCGAGGGTGACGAGTACGACACCGCCTACTTCGACAAGGGCCCCAAGTTCCTCCACTACCACCCCCGCACCGCCATCTTCACCAGCTGCGAACTCGACCACGCTGACATCTACCGGGACGAAGCGCACTACCAGGCGGCTTTCGAGCGGTTCGCCGCGTTGCTGCCGGAGGACGGATTCCTTGCCGCCTGCGCCAGCTACCCGAGCGTGCTGCGCATCGCGGCGCTGGCCCGTTGCCGCGTCGAGAGCTACGCCGTCGACCAGCCCGGCGCCGACTGGGAGGCGCGCCAGCTCAGGCTCGGCGCCGACGGCGCCCGCTTCACGCTGGTGCGCCGCGGGGCGGTGTTGGCCGAGGTCCACCTGCCGGTGGGCGGTGCCCAGAACGTCGAGAACGCGCTCGGAGTGGCGGCCGCCGCCGCCGCGCTCGGCATCTCACCCGGCGAGATCGCGGCCGGGCTGGCCGCCTTCGGCGGGGTGAAGCGCCGCCAGGAGGTGCGTGGCCGGGCCGGCGGTGTCACCGTGGTCGACGACTTCGCCCACCACCCGCGCGCGGTTCGGAAGACGCTGGCCGCGGTGGCCGGGAGCTTTCCGGGTGCGCGGCTGCTGGCCTGCTTCGAGCCGCGATCCAACACCAGCCGGCGCAACCTGCACCAGCGCGACTACGCCGACCCGGCCAGCTGGAGCGGCGCGGCCGGGGTATTCCTGCTGCGGCCGGTCCCGACCGACCGGGTCCCGGAGGCCGAGCGGCTCGACGTCGACGCCGTCTGCGCCTCGCTCGGCGCGGGAGGCACGCCGGCCGCCGTCTTCGCCACCGTCGAGGCGCTGGTCGCCGCGGTGACGGACGCGGCCCGGCCCGGCGACGTGGTGGTGGCGATGTCGAACGGCGCCTTCGGCGGCGTCTGGGACCTGTTGCTGGCGGGGCTCGGGGCGCGCCGTTAGATCGGCCGCATGGCCAGCCACAAGCCGAGCGACGCCGACCTCCGGTCGAAGCTCACCCCCGAGCAGTACCAGGTCACGCAGCAGTGCGGCACCGAGCCGCCCTTCCGGAACGCCTTCTGGAACCACCACGAGGCGGGGCTCTACGTCGACGTGGTCTCGGGCGAGCCGCTCTTTTCCTCCGGCGACAAGTTCGACTCGGGCACCGGCTGGCCCAGCTTCACCAGGCCGGTGGCCTCGAACGTGGTGGCGAGGCAGGACCGGACCCACGGGATGGCCAGGACCGAGGTCCGCTCGCTGACCGGCGATTCCCACCTCGGCCACCTCTTCGAGGACGGTCCAAGCCACCGCGGCGGCCAGCGCTACTGCATCAACTCGGCGTCGCTCCGCTTCATCCCGGCCGCCCGGCTCGAGGCCGAGGGGTATGGCCAGCTCAGCGCGCTCTTCCCCGTGGCGGCGACCGCGGTGGTGGCGCCGGTCGTCAGGCCCGACCGCGAGGTGGCGCTGCTGGCGGGCGGCTGCTTCTGGGGGATGCAGGATCTCCTGCGCAAGATCCCGGGCGTGCTCGAGACCGAGGCCGGCTACACCGGCGGTTGGGTCGCCAACCCGCGCTATGACGACACCCACCACGGCGCCTCCGGCCACGCCGAGTCGGTGCGCGTGGTCTTCGACCCGCGCCGCCTCGGCTACGCCGAACTGCTGGAGCGCTGGTTCTTCCAAATCCACGATCCGACCACGCTGGCCCGCCAGGGGAACGACCGCGGCACGCAGTACCGGAGCGCCATCTTCTTCGCCGACCAGCAGCAGCAGGCGACCGCCGAGGCGGTCAAGGCGCGGGTGCAGGCCTCGGGGAGGTGGAAGGGGAGCATCGTCACCGAGGTCGCCCCGGCCTCGACCTGGTACCGGGCCGAGCCGGAGCACCAGGATTACCTGGAGCGGAACCCGGGCGGCTACAGCTGCCACTTCCTGCGGCCGTGACCAAGCGAAGGCCCGGTCACCGTGAGGTGGCCGGGCCCTCGAGGGCTCCGAGCAGGGAGCTCGCGCCAGGTCAACGGTGACAGGCGGCGCACATCGAGTTCTTGGAGATGTCTCCGGTGGTCTTCTTCCAGCTCTTCGGGTGCGGGCTCACGCCGGCGAAGCCCCCGACCGAGTGGCACTGGACGCAGAGCGACGCGGCGCCCTGGTCGTGGCAGCCGGCGCAGGTGACGATGTTCTTTCGCGCCGCGTCGCCGTGGAAGTTGCCGCTGGTCTTGTCGGTGCCCCAGCCGATGGGGTGCTGGTTGCGGGGCAGCATGGTCGAGCCAGGCTGCTGGATCAGGTTCTGCTGCTCGTGGCAGCTGGCGCAGAAGTTGCTGCCGTGGCACTTGCGGCAGGAGGCCGGGTTGGCCTCGACATCCATCGCGTGGCGCGACTGGTAGTCACCGCGGTGGATGAAGTCCCGCTTCACCTCCTCCGGGTAGACGAAGGAGGGCTTGCCCGGCACGGTGGTGGCGCTGTGGCAGTCGGCGCAGTAGGTCTGCTCGTGACAGGAGGCGCAGCTCTCGGCGCCACCGCGGGCCAGCCCGCCGTGCAACTTGAGGAACTCGCCCTGGTGCTTGAAGGACTCGACCGGCTTCTGGTACCGCTTCAGGTCCTGGTGGCAGCCGAGGCACCTGGCGGCGGCGAACTCACTGGCGTGGTTGTGACAGCTGGTGCAGGTGTTCATCGAGGGAGCGTCGTACTCGAGCGCCTTCTGCTCCGGCAGCGCCGTGTGGCAGCGCACGCAGGCGTCCTTCTCGCCCTTGAGCCGCTCGAGATGCGCGGCGTGGTTGAAGTTGAGGCCGGCGTCGCGGGTGCGCGCCGGGATCTGCAGCTTGGGCATGGCATCGTGGCAGCCGGAGCAGACCTCGCTCTTCCTGGGCAGTTGCACGTGGCGGACCCGGTCCTCCAGCGACCTGGCCTTGGTGATGGAGGCGTGGCACTCGAGGCAGTCGACGTCACCCTCGAGGTGAGGGCTGTGGGGCATCACGAAGGGAGGATCGCGCCGCGCCTCGGGCATGGTCTCCTTGGCGGAGCAGGCGGCCAGCAGCGCTGCCGCGACCACCAGACCCAGGTGGCGGTTCATCACTTCACCTCCCGCACGCGAACCAGGTTGTTGTAGGCCAGCTTGACGATGGCGTCCGCCTGCCGCTCGAAGTACGGCGTGACGCCGGCGCGGCCGGCCACCACCACGCTCCAGGCCCTGGCGAACCGGTAGCCGGCCGAGATCGAGCCGGTCAGCGAGTTCCTCTGCCCGTTGACGTCCTGCTTGAACATCACCTCCGTCAGGTCGCCGGCCACGAAGAGCTTGCCAAGCTCCTTGCGGCCGTAGCCGCGCAGGGCGGTGTAGCCCTTGTCGCCGGTCGCCAGGTAGCTGATCTCGCCGCCGGCCACGGTGCCGTGACCCACCCACTCGACGCGCCCGGCCGCCTCGCCGCCGGTCTCGGTCGCGCCGGCCTGGTCGCCCGGCTGGAGCAGCGCGTGGTAGTCGAGGGCGGCGTTGAGCGTCCTGGTGAGCTGGTAGCGGACGCCGCCGCCCACGGCGGTCCGGGTGGTGTCGGTGAAGACCGAGAGGATGGAGTTGGCCGCCAGGAAGAGGCCGGGCGAGGTGTACCGAACGTCGAGGTTGACGGTCAGGTCCCTGGTGGCCGAGATCAGGGCGGTGAGGTTGTACTCGGCCAGGCGGGACGCGTAGAGGCTGTAGGTCAGGTTGCCGGCCAGCGTGAGCCTGCTGATGGGCTGGATTCGGAGGTCGACGCCGAGGTCCTGGCGGACCGGATCGGAGTGGTTGCTGACCTGGACCATCGAGAGGCCGAGGTCGAGGCCGCGGCCCGAAACTCCGGCCAGCGCCAGGGTCCAGCCGAGGCGGCCACCCCAGGCGAGATCGCCGCCAGCCGGGTTCCAGCTGGTGGCGGTGGTGCGCGAGGAGAAGCGCTGCGAGACCGGCACGCCGCCGAAGACCGAGACCGAGAAGCCGGCCGGGAGCCGGATCAACAGATCGCCGCCGTCGAGCTGGAGCATCCGCCCGGCGCCGGCGGCCACCAACTCGCGGCCGGCTCGGACCTGGACCATCCCCTTGGCCAGCGTGCCGCGCGCGTAGGCGGTGATGATGTCGCCGCTGACCTTGCCGGAGGTCCCGGCGTCCCAGCGGACCGCCTGGAGATCGCCCGAGCCCCAGCCCGAGAAGCTGACCTCGAGGTCCTGGAAGATGGGGTTGCGCACCTCGCGGGCCGAGACCCGGATCAGCTCGTAGACGGTGGCAACCTTGGCCAGGTCCGGCTCCTGGCCGGCCTCACGTCCGCGAAGCTGCTGGCCGGCGGAGAGCACGGTGGTAGAGGAGGCCTCGATCACATCCGCCCTGGCCGCCAGCGACGAGGCCAGGAGGAGGGCGGAGGCGGCAAGGCGTGCGGAGGTGACCATCGGGACCTCGACCAGTCTCTGGTGCGTGCGGTACCCGGCAGGCCGGAGAGGTCCGCCGAGACGCCCCGCGGACCATGACACGGGGGAGGGCAAGGCGAGATTGATCAAGATCAACCGATCGACAAAAGGAGCATTTAGGCCATGATGTTGGGGATGAGAGCATCTCGTCTCACCCACCCGATGGCGCTCCTCCTGGCCGCGCTCGCCGGGTGCGCCGCCGGGCGGCCGCAACTGAGCAACTCCCCGGCCCTGGGCCGACCCGTCGACGTGATCGCACCCGACCTCCTGGGCGTGGAGCAGCGAGTGTCCGATCGGACCGGCCAGGTGCGCATCGTCGACTTCTGGGCCACCTGGTGCGAACCGTGCCGCGAGCAGTTCGCCATCCTCGACCTGCTTTCCCGGGCCCACCAGGCCGATGGCCTGATCGTCTATGCCGTCTCGGTCGACGAGGACCTGGCGCAGGTGCGGGCCTTCGTGGAGTCCACCCCGTTCCCATTCCTCACCCTCTGGGACAAGGGAGGGGCCCGCCACGCCGAGCGGCTCGGGATCGAGCGGCTCCCGACCACGCTGCTGGTCGACCGGGCCGGGCGCGTCCGCTTCGTCCACCAGGGCGAGCCGCGGGAGAACGCGGCGCTGCTCGATCGGGAGGTGCGCCGGCTGCTCACGGAACCACCGTGAAGTGAGTGACGGCCTTGACCCGCTCAACGTCGCCGGCGTCGGCCGGAGACTCCCGAATCCAGTAGACCATCTCGTCGGCCTCCCACTGGTAGGTCTGGCCATCGAGGGAGACCTGCCCCTCGGCCACCAGCCGGGTGGCGCGGGCCAGCGGGTAGCCGGCCAGGTCGCGCACCAGCGCCTCGAAGCGCCCCTGCCGCTCTGGCTCGACGAAGGCGAAGCCTCTCCTCGCCGTGTAGGCGACGTGGTAGTTCGACGGCCGGAAGACCACGCCGCCCAGGCCGAGCCGGATCGCCATTCGCGCCAGCATGGTGCCGGCCTCCTGCGCCAGGCCGAGCCCGGGCACCTCCTGGCCCGGGAGCCGTGGCCGCAGCTCGCTGAAGTGGGCGCGCGGGTGGCGCAGCGAAAGCCAGTGGATGTAGAGGACCGGCACATCGAGGCAGCGCCGCTTCTCCAGGATCAGCTCCATGAGCAGTTGCTCCCCCACCAGCCCGTCGGCGGTGCCGTGGAGCCGGACCCGCTCGCCGGCCCCCTCGCGGTCGAACCCGAGCCTGAAGTTCCGGTAGCCGAGCCGGGCCAGGATCGTGAAGATGCCGTAGCGGTGGAGCGCCACCTCCATCCCCTGGGCCGTGTAGAAGCCGAGCAGGAGCCGCTGCTTGGTGGGACGCAGTCCGAGTGACTCCTCGATGTCCTGGAGGGAGAGTTCGCTGGCGTCGCCCAGTTCGGCCTGGCTCAGCCCCTCGGAGATGCCGCTGAAGCGGGCGGCCAGCGGCTGGTAGTCCTCGGGGATGGCCTTGAGCGAGCGGGTGGCCACGGTCAGGCCGGTGCCGGCCAGCACTCGCCAGGCCCGGCTGGAGTAGCCGCCGCCCGGGAGCCAGACCTGCGGGATGCCGTCGAGCCAGCGGGCCACGGTCAGGTCGCGCCGGCGCGCCCCGGCCAGCGTCAGGCCGAGCCGTCCCATCCTGTCGCCGGCCAGCACGTCACCCCCGGCGATCACGTAGGCGAGGTCGGGCCGGGGGGCGCGCCCCAGCAGCCGGCGCAGCGCCGCCAGGTAGGGCTCGTCGCCGGTGCCCTCCGGCAGAACCGTTTCGTCGACGCCGGGGAGCGGCCCCCAGTCGGAGCCGGAGAGCGAGCCGATGAAGGTGCGCGGATCGTCCTTCAGGCAGGCAGCCAGGCCGTCGGGGGGATGTGCATCGAGGTCGAGGATCACCACCCGGCCCGTGAAGCCCCGGTCGCGCACCGCTGCGATGGCCACGGCGATGTCGTTGACCGGGCAGAAGCCGCCAGCTACGCCTGGGCCGGCGTGGTGGAAGCCGCCCAGCAGGTTGATGGCCGGCTCTCGCGTGCGCAGCGTCTCGCGGGTGGCCCCAAGGGTGCCGCCACAGGCGAGCCGGATGGTGTCCATCAGCTCGTCGACGCGCAGGTCGGCCGCGTCGGCGCCGAAGACGTTGGCCAGACCTTCCGGCCGGCTCAGGGTCTCGAGCAGCTCCGGGGTGTGGACACGCGAGAGCCGGTGGACCGCGATCCGCCGCGGCGAACGGAGGCAGCGCGTCGAGATCGACCTGGTGCCGGTGAGCCACCAGGCGGCGAAGTCGGCGCGGCGCGGCTCGATGCCGATCGACGCCTCGAGCCCACCGAGCGGGAGCCGGTAGCGCGGATCATGCCAGAGCGTCACCGGCCGCCGCAGCAGCAGGCCGCTCAGCTTCCGCCCGAGGGCTCCGAAGATCATGGAGCCGGGGGCGGGGCCGCCGGCGGCGTCACGGCGCGGCGGCGGGCGCGAGCGTCGAACCAGACCCGAAGCCAGGAGGCGCTCACCTCGAGGGCGACCCAACCGATGGCCATCCAGGTGGCGGTGTAGATCTTCTCGACGACCGGGATGGGGATGGTGGCGCCCTGCCTGGTCGCCGCGCCGCTCCAGAGCACTCCGAGCGGCGAAACCACCAGCGTGTACCCGACCAGGAAGGCGAGGTAGGCGCTGCGGACCAGGGCCATGAGGAGGGTCATGCCCGGAAGTCTACCGGAACCGGGACGGGGAGGAGGTCACCTGAGGGGGTCGGGGCCGGGGGAAGGCCGGCCGCGCCGGGTTGCCGGAGAGGCGCCCGTGGAAGAGGTCCATGGCGTCGAGCGTGAGGCATTGGTTGGTGCGGGAGGCGTGGCGCTCCGCCGGGCATGACAACCGGGCCCACCCGTGGTCTCCTCGTCCTCTCACCGGGAGGTCGCATGGTCTTCGTCGGCTTCTCCACGCCGCGCCGCTGGAGCCCGCTCTCGGCGCTCATCCGCGCCATGATGAGGTCGAAGACCAGCCACGCCTGGCTGCTGGTCGAGGATCCGCTCTTCGAGTTGAGGCTGGTGCTGGAGGCCCACTCCACCGGCTTCCGGCTCATCTCCCTCGCCGAGTTCGTGAAGGCGAACAGGGTGGTGGCGCTGGTCGAAACGGCCCACCCGGTGGAGCCCGGCCTGCCCGAGGCGGGCGGCTGGCTGGGCGACCAGTTCGACGTGCTCGGCCTCTTCGGGATCTTCCTCACGCTGGTGGCGAAGTGGTTCCAGCGGAAGGCCTGGAGGAACCCCTTCACCTCGTCGCGAGCACTCTTCTGCTCCGAGGCGGTGGTGCGGGTGCTCAAGGCGGCCGACTACCCGGGCGCGGAGCGGCTCGGCGACGAGACCACCACGCCGGCGGACCTGCTGGCGTTCCTCGAGGCGGAGCCGGGGAGCCGGGTCACCTACGGCGAGAAGCTCAACCTGTGGCGTCACCTGAGGGGGTCGGGGCCGCGGCGGGCACGGCGGGCGGCCTGAGGAACGCCTTGGCCAGCCTCCGGCTGCGCCCCGGCTCCATCCGCTGATGGCGGCGGTGGTGCGGGGAGCGACGGAGGGGTCACCAGGCCCGGCGGACCCGGTTCCGGTAGCTCCGGGGAAGCGCCGACCTCGCCGCTGGCGAGATCGAGCCGCTGCGCCGAGCGTGGATCCACCCAGAGCCCGTCCACCTTGACGCCCCAGTGCAGGTGCGGACCGGTGGAGCGGCCAGTGGACCCGACCCGGCCGATCAGCTGGCGGTGCTTCACCGCCTCGCCCACCGCTACACCCATGCGCGAGAGGTGGAAGTAGGCGGTGAAGACGCCGGCGCCGTGCCAGAGGATGATGGTCTGGCCCGACATGTAGCAGTCGCGGGCCATCACCACCGTGCCGTCGCCCGCGGCAGCCACCGGTTCGCCGGTTGCGCCAGGGAGGTCCAGCCCGTAGTGGACTCCCGCGGTCTTGCCGTTGTAGACGCGCTGGTCGCCGAAGCGGGCGGAGGGTTCCACGTCGAGCGGCACGGTGAGAGGTCCGCTGAAGAGCGGCGGACCGAAGGGCTGGTCCCAGGCCTTCTTCAGCTCGGCCTGGTCGAGGGCCATGCGGCGCCGGGCCGCTGGCGGCGGCTCGAGGAACCTGGGCGGGACCGAGAGCGTGGTGGAGGCGAACCCCGGCGGCGTGAGCTCCAGCGGGGGTGCGTAAGGGAGCCCGTCGGCCGTCACCTCCACCGTGGCCGGGCCGGGCCTGGCCTCGGTGGGGAGCGGCGCCACCGCCAGCCAGCGCCCCTCGCCGCCCGACCAGAAGTGGAGCGGCCGTCCGGCCAGCGCGCCGGAGGGCGGGGTGGAGGCGTCGAGCACCAGCACCAGCACGGCGTCGCCGGGGCGGGCCCGGGCCGGCGCCACCGCCACCGATGGCAGCGCCAGCAGCAGGCCGAGCAGCAGCCCCATCAGCGGCGCCTCGTGGGCAGCCCGAGCGCCCCGCGCAGCTTCTCCATGATCCGGAAATACTCACTGCGCGTGTATGGCTGGTTGAGGATGTGGAAGTCCTTCCTGGCCAGGCCGACACAGCCGAAGCAGTAGGTGCAGTCGGAGCAGTCGCGGCAGAGCACCAGGTAGGAGGCGCCGGCGCAGTTCTCGGAGCGCTCGCAGTAGGCGCACTCGTGGCACCCGGAGCAGTCGTGGCAGTGGGTCAGGTGGGAGGAGGTCCGGCAGCCGGTGCAGTGGGTGCAGCGGTGGCAGGCCTGGCACGCCTTGCAGAACATGCAGGAGACGCAGGCGCGGCACCCCTCGCAGCGGACCGAGCCGGGGTTCTCCTCGCTCGCCTCGTGAACCCGGAGCAGCGCCTGGAGCGCCGCGTCGAAGCCGCGGCGGTCGAGCCCCTCCGGCGAAGTGGGCTCGGCGGGCGGCGCCGGGGCGCGGGAGTGGACCATCCCGGGATCCTGCCCCGGTTCCCGCCCGAAGTGAATTCGACGGTCCCGCGGCGTTCTCAGGCACCGCCCGGCCGCCGCAGGGTGCAGGTCCGGCAGACCGGGTGGCCTGGGAAGCCGGCCGCCAGGCGGGCCAGCGGCTCGCCGTCCCAGATGGCGGAGAGCGGCCGCTCCCCGACCGCGCCGAAGTCGCCCAGCTCGCCGCGCCAGGCGGCCGGGTGAGGGCAGGGGGCGAAGGTGCCGTCGTGGAGGACCCAGGCCTCCCGGCCCAGGAAGGGGCAGGGGCCGGGCGGCTCGGGCGGGGCGCCGAGCGCTGGGAGCGGCGCCACGTTCTGAAGCTCGATGGCCCGGCCGGCAGCATTGGCCTCGGCGGCGGCGCCCCGCATGGCGGCCACGGCGCGGTTCCAGCGGTCCCGGCCGGCCTGGCTGGCCGGCAGCGCGCGAGGCGCGAGCAGCGCCACCCTGGGCTGGAGCTGGTTCAGCTTGACCCGGTCGACGCCGAGCGAGGCCGCCAGCGTCACCAGCGCCCCCAGCTCGTAGACGTTGCCGGCCTGGGCCGTCACCTGGAAGGAGAGGCGGCAGCGGTGGCCGGTCCGTGCCGCCACCTGGTCGCGCTCGGCGCTGAACTGGCGGACTCCGTCGAGCGCGGCGGCGAAGTCGAGGCCGGTCATGATGGCCGCGGCGGTGGGGGCGCTGGAGCCATTCCAGGAGACCTTCACATCGCTCGCCACCGGGGCCAGCAGCCTCCCCCAGCCCGGGGCCCCGCGCCCGGGCCAGGTGCCGTTGGTGGTCAGGTTGAGCCGCACGCCAGCGGCGGCGCAGGCTCCGGCCAGCGCCTCGAGCCCACCCCAGAGCAGCGGCTCACCCATGGTGGAAGGGATCACCTCTCGCAGGCCCAGGACGGAGAGCTCGGCCACCAGGGCGACGGCCAGGGCCGCCTCCATCCGGCGCGGCGCCAACCCCGGCACCGGCTCGCGGCGCGCCCGCCCGCATTCACACATGTCGCAGGCGAGGTTGCAGTCATCCGGGTTGGTGACCAGGGTCAAGCGCCAGGGACCGCCGGGGGTGACGAGACGCGTTGACAAGCTGTCTGTTGTAACGGAAAAGTCGCCCATCATGAAGACCACGCGGGTGAGCGGGACGAAGAGTGGGCGAGCCAGGCCGGCCCCCGAGCCTGAGTCGGTCGCTCCCGAGCACCGGGAGTCCAGCAGCGGCACCACCGACCTGACGCCGGTGGTCGGCACCAACCTGCGCCGGCTGCGCGGCCAGCGCGGGCTCTCGCTGGAGAAGCTCTCCAAGCTCTCGGGCGTGTCGCGCGCCATGCTCGGCCAGATCGAGCTGGGCCAGAGCGCCCCGACCATCAACGTGCTCTGGAAGATCTCCTCGGCGCTCGGGGTCCCCTTCTCCGGCCTGATCAGCGCGCGGAGCGAGGGAGGGCTGCATGTGCTGCGCGCCTCGCAGGCCAAGCTCCTCACCAGCCATGACGGCAGCTTCAGCTCGCGGGCCCTCTTCCCCTTCGACTCGCCGCGGCGGGTGGAATTCTACCAGCTCACCATCCGGCCCGGCGGGCTGGAGCGGGCCGAGGCCCACAACCCCGGCACCACCGAGAACCTGGTGGTGGCGCAAGGGCAGGTGGAGATCGAGGTCCCGGGCCGGCGCGAGCCGCTCGACGCCGGGGATGCCATCGTCTTCGAGGCCGACGTGCCGCACAGCTACCGGAATCGCGGCGACCGGGACGCGGTCATGTTCCTGGTCATGACCTACGCCGACACAGTGGGGTGAGACCATGGGCGATCCCGTCGGCGTCCTGCTGGTCGAGCGCGGCGTCGCCACGCAGGAGCTGGTCGACCGCGCCTGGCGAGAGGGCAAGGCCGCCGACGAGCGGCTCTGCTCCCGCCTGCTAAAGCTGGGGGTCGACGAGGGGCGGCTGGCCCAGGTGCTGGCCGGGCAGGCCGGCGGCCCGGGCGTGGACCTCTCCCGCTGCATCATCGACCTGCTGCTGCTCGACCTGGTGCCGAGGGCGGTGGCCGAGCAGGACCTGCTGCTGCCGCTCTCCGACGAGGGCGGCCGGCTCCACCTCGCCATGGTCGCGCCAAACGACCACCGGCTCCTCTCCGAGGTCCGCTTCGTGACCGGGCGGGAGGTCTCCGGCTACGTCGCCATCGCAGGCGCCCTTTCCCAGGCCATCGGCGAGGCCTACGACGCGCGGGAACGGGGCGAGGAGGTCTGGCGAGGCCACGCCGCCGGGCCGGGGCTCCCCCCACTGCTGGCGGCGGTGGTGCCGGCCGAGGAAGCGGAGGTCGAGGTGGGCGAAGAGCTGATCCTGGAGATCGAGGCGGCCCCGCTCGGAGTAGAGGACACGCAGTCTGGGGCCGACGAGCCGTGGCGGGCGCCGCCGCTCCCGCCCGAGGCGGAGATCCTGGTCCGCCCGGCCGGGCGCCGCACCGTGCTGGTGGTCGACGACGAGCCGGAGATCAGGCTGCTGGTGAAGCGGGCGCTGGAGAAGCACGGCTACGCGGTGGAGACGGCCGAGGACGGCGCCGAGGCCATCGCCAAGGCCGAGGCGCTGGTCCCGGATCTGGTGCTGCTCGACGCCATGCTCCCCAAGGTCCACGGGTTCGAGGCCTGCCAGCGGATCAAGGCCTCGCCGCGCTGCCGCCATGTGCCGGTCATCATGATGACCGCCATCTACCGCGGCTGGCGCTTCGCCCAGGACGCCCGCGACAGCTACGGTGCCGAGGACTACATCGAGAAGCCCTTCCGCTTCGAGGACGTGCTGCGCCGCATCGACGCCGTGCTGGAGGCGACCGGCAGCCGGGCGCGCGGTGACAGCGCCGCGGCCTCTGGAGAGGTGGCGCGAGGCAAGGAGCTGATGCTGGCCAACCGGCTCCCCGAGGCCCGGGCCGCCTTCGAGGCCGCCATCGCCGCCGATCCCTACTTGGCCGAGGCCCACGTGTTGCTGGCCCGGACGCTGCGGGCCGCCGGGGAGGCCTTCAGCGCCATGACCGCCTACGAGCGGGCGGCCGAGCTGCGCCCCGCCCACCTCCCCTCGCTGCGTGCCCTGGCGTCGCTCTACGAGGAGAAGGGCTTCCGCCGCAAGGCGGCCGAGACCCTGGAGCGTGCCCTCGGCGCCGCCACCGACGACGCCACCCGCGCCGTCGTCAAGCAGGACCTGCTGGCGCTGCTGGGCTGAGGCCCGGCCCGCCCGGCCGAGAGGCTCGGCCTGCCCGGGGAGCGGGCAGGTGCGGCCATTGGACTTGGGCGGCGGGGCGGCGCCGGTGCTACCATCGGCTCATCCACGAGAGAGGGAGCGGCACATGACATGGTGGGCCTGGGTGCTGTTGGGGATCGCGCTGCTGGCGGTCGAGGTGGCGACGCCGGGGGGGCTCTTCGCCTTCTTCTTCGGCGCTGGGGCCATCATGGTGGCGCCGCTGGCGGCGCTGGGAGTCCCGGAGGCGGGGCAGTGGCTTGCCTTCACGGTCTTCTCGGTGGCCTCGCTGCTGCTGCTCCGAGGGCGGCTGACCCGGGCCATGGGGCGGCCGGCCGATCGGCCGCCAGAGCTGATCGGCGAGAAGGCGGTGGTGCTGGTCGAGGTGCCGGCGGCGGGAGAGGGGCGGGCCGAGCTGCGGGGCACGCCCTGGACGGCCCGGACCTCGGGCGGGGTGACGCTGGCGGTGGGCCGGCGCTGCCAGGTCGAGCGGGTCGAAGGACTGACGTTGTGGCTTCGCGCCGAGTGACGGCGCGCACCTGAACAAGGGAGAACTCCGAATGACCGCCTATTACGTCTTGATCGCCGTCGCCGTCTTCACCGTCATCGTGGTCGCCAAGACCGCGGTGGTGGTCCCGCAGCAGAACGCCTTCGTGGTCGAACGGCTCGGCAAGTTCCACGCCGTGCTCGAGCCAGGGTTCCACGTCCTGCTCCCCTTCTTCGACGCCATCCGCTACCGCCACACCCTCAAGGAGCAGGCGCTCGACATCCCCGAGCAGATCTGCATCACCAACGACAACGTCCAGGTGGCGGTCGACGGGCTGATCTACCTGAAGGTGCTCGACCCGCAGCGGGCCAGCTACGGCATCTCCGACTACTACTACGCCATCACCCAGCTGGCGCAGACCGCGCTGCGCAGCGAGATCGGCAAGATTTCGCTGGATCGGACCTTCGAGGAGCGTAGCTACATCAACTCGCAGCTGGTGCAGGAACTCGACAAGGCCTCCGCCCCCTGGGGAGTGAAGGTGCTGCGCTACGAGATCAAGAACATCACCCCGCCGCAGGACGTGCTGGCCGCCATGGAGAAGCAGATGCGGGCCGAGCGGGAGAAGCGGGCCGTCATCCTCAACTCCGAGGGCGAGCGCGATGCCGCCATCAACAGCGCCGAGGGGCAGAAGCAGCAGGTCATCAAGGCCTCCGAGGCGGTCCGGCAGAAGCAGATGAACGAGGCCGAGGGGCAGGCCGCCGCCATCCAGGCCATCGCCACCGCCACCGCCGATGGGCTGCGCAAGGTGGCCGAGGCGACCCAGGCCGCCGGCGGCATCGAGGCGGTGCAGCTGCGGGTGGCCGAGAAGTACATCGAGCAGTTCGGGCACATCGCCAAGGCGGGGAACACAATCGTGCTCCCGGCCACCCTCTCCGACGTAGCTTCGATGATCGCGCTGGCGACCAACGTCCTCAAGGGGTCGGTGGCCGGTGAGCCGGCCATGTTGACGACGCCGGCGGTGCGGCCGCCGCCCATGCCGCGTACCTGATCCGACTGGCCGTCCCAGGCCTGTAGGGCGCCGGGCCAGCCGCTACCAAGGGGCTGGCCGGTAGTCCTTGTAGAAGTGGCCGGCCTGGTGCTTGCCGGTCTGGAACCCCTCGATGATCGGGGCGACGATGCGGGCCGCGCCGTCGACGATGTCGAGCGGCGGGCTGAAGGCGTGCTCCTCGGCCTTGCGCGCCGCGAGGTGGGCCGGGTCCTCGTCGGTCACCCAGCCGGTGTCGACGGCGTTGAGGAAGATGCCGTCGCGCCGGAGATCGGGGGCGCTGGTGCGGACCAGCATGTTGAGCGCAGCCTTGGCCATGTTGGTGTGCGGGTGGCGATCGGTCTTGAGCGACCGGTAGAACTGCCCCTCCATGGCGCTCACCAGCACCACGTGGCGGGCGCCGTCGCCGCTGGTGGCGGTCCCGGGCGGCGGCCTGGCCGAGCGGACCATGAGCGGCTTGAGGCGTGCCGTCATCACGAAAGGCGCGGTGGCGTTGACCAGCAGCACCTCGAGCAGCTCGTGCGTCGGGACCTCGGCGAGCGGGAGGCGCCAGGAGTTGGTGACGCGCAGGTCGACCTGCTGCAGGTCCTGGTCGAGGACCCCGTGCGGGAAGATCTCCAGCGACTCGGGCCCGGCGCCGGCGAGCAGCAGGTCGTCCTCGGTGGTGGCCTGCGAGAGCTGGGCCGAGCGGGTCAGGCCGGCGGCGCTGTGGCGCCCGGCATGCTCCTTCCGGAGCGCCTCGTCGCTGCGCAGCAGGTGCTGGACGGCGGCGGTGAGCTCGGTGGCGGGGCGGTGCTCGTCCTCGACCAGGTGGCCGTAGAAGCCGGGCGGGCGGCGGACCGTCTGGCAGGCGTTCTGGATCTGGAAGTCGAGGCGGGGGAGCGTGGCGTCGAGCCAGTGGCAGAGGTGCTCCACGCTCGGGGTATGGCGCAGGTCGATACCGTGGATCAGCAGCCGTTCGCGCCAGGCCTCGAAGTCGGGCTCGGCGGCGTAGCGGGCCGCGGCGTCGCGCGGGAAGCGGGTGCAGGCGACCACCGTGCACCCGGCTCGCAGCAGAAGGATGGCCGCCTGGTAGCCGATCTTGACCCGGGCCCCGGTGACCAGCGCTACGCGGCCGCGCAGGTCGACCGTGGCGGCCCGCCGCCGCTGGTTCTCGTCGCCGCACTCCTGGCAGAGCTGGTCGTAGAAGCGGTGGAGCTGGCGGTAGAAGCGCTTGCAGACGTAGCAGATGCGCTGCTCGTGGAGCGAGGGCCCCCCGGCGGTCGCCGCGGCCTGCCCGGAGGCGGCCTCCCGGGCGGCGGCTTCCTCGACCGAGCCGGGCAGGACCGGCCACCAGCCCGAGGCGTCGGTGCCGCGCGTTGGGAGGGGCGGGAACGGGGTCCGGAAGACCGGCTCGTCGCGGAGCCGGCGGATCCCGCTCTGGCGGCGAAGCGCCTCGTCCCCGTGCTTGCGGGCCTGCTGGGTCTGGCGCAGCAGCGTCTTCTGCAGGCGCTTGCGCGCCTTGAGATCGGGGAGCGCGAGTTCGCCGGCGTGTCGCCGCAGGGCGGTCCTGGTGGCGTCGTCGACCGTGGCGAGCAGCGCCATGTCCTTGGACACGGCAGCCAACACCCGAGTCGCCGCCTCGATCTCGGCGGCCGAAGGCGGCGGCTCCGCGGTCCAGGCGGCGGCGGAGGGCGGCGGAGCGGGCTGGGTCTCGGTCTTGTCGGCGCTGTACACGCGCCCTCCATACCCGTTGAGCGCCTCGGCGGGTAGGGGGAGGGGGGGTCGCTTCCCCGGGCCGAAGGTGATGGGGTCTCGGCCCACCGCCTCG
>JANPOM010000035.1:0-9179 GCA_031427995.1 Anaeromyxobacter sp.
GACCTTGTCGGTCTCCTTCTTGCCGGTGAAGCGGACCTTGTCGGCGTTCACCACCACCACGAAGTCGCCGGTGTCGAGCGACGGCGTGTAGATGGGCTTGTGCTTGCCCTTCAGGATGGTGGCGAGGCGGGTGGCGAGGCGGCCGACGGTCTGGTTGCTCCCGTCGACGACCCACCAGGCGCGGCCCTTGAGGGCTTCGTCGCGAGTGGCGCTGTGCGTAGTTCTGGACATGTAAGGACCTGCTTTTCCCGGAAAATTGGAAGGCGCGTTCTAGAGGAACGACGAGCCCTTGTCAAGAGTCGCCGGCCACTGGCAGGGCGCTTAGCGCCGTCGCCAACGAGGGAGGCGCAATCTATACGGGTGACCTCCAGATTGCCAGCCCCGATCCGAAGGCCCCGCCCGCCCCTTGGCGGCAACCCTTCCGGCTCGCCATGACATGGTGATCGAGGAGGCCCCCCCTTGACCGGTTGCGGCCTCTGCGTCCCGCTCTGCCGCGGACGCGCCATCGGCCCGGCGCTGCGCGTCCTCAGCTAGGAGCCCGCCGCCAGCCGGGCCCGCAGCTCCGCCACCACGCTCGAGGTGTGGGCCGCGATCTCCTCGGGCGTCGCCACCGAGGCGTTCGGGTCGACCTTCAGGTGCGAGGCGGCCGGCAGGTCCTCGAGGAAGCGGGACGGCGTCCGCGGCAGCACCTTGCCGCGCTTCACGCGCTGCACGGCGCGGGTCAGGAAGAGCTGCTCGCGGGCGCGGGTGATGCCCACGTAGGCGAGCCGCCGCTCCTCGTCGAGGTCGCGGGCCTCGCCCTGGATCCCGGCGCAGGGGAGCAGGTCCTCCTCGACGCCGACCAGGAAGACCACAGGGAACTCGAGCCCCTTGGAGGCGTGGAGCGTCATCAGCGAGATCCCCACCTCGGCGGCCGGGTCCTCCTCCTCGCGGCTGTCGAGCGCCAGCCGCTGAAGCCAGGTGGCGAGCGAGACCCTGGCGGCGCGCCCCTGCGACCACTCCAGCGAGCGCAGGATGCCGTCGATGCCGTCCACCTTGCGCTGGCCGGCCTCGGCCGAGGCCACCGAGCCGCGGGCGTAGGCGTAGAGGTCGAGCTCCTCCACCAGCCGCCGCGCCGAGGCCACCAGGTCGCCGCCCTTGAAGGCGGCCCGGGTCCGATCCAGCAGGGCCACGAACTCGGCGATCTTCTCCGGGGCGCCGCGGACCAGGCCGGCCACCCGGTCGGCCTGTCGGAAGGCCTCCAGCAGCGGCAGCCCGTGGGCCACGGCGTGGCCATGGACCTTCTCCACCGAGGTGTCGCCGATGCCGCGCGGCGGCACGTTGACGATGCGCGAGAGCGAGTTCTCGTCGTCGGGCGAGGCCACCAGCTTCAGGTAGGCGAGCAGGTCGCGCACCTCGGACCGGTCGAAGAAGGCCGAGCCACCGTGAACCTGGTGCGGCATCTGCGCCTCGCGCAGCGCCTCCTCGATGGGCCGTGACTGCGCGTTGAGCCGGTAGAGGACGGCGAAGTGGCTCCAGGGCCGCCCCTCGCCGCGCAGCCGCGAGATCTCCCTGGCCACGAAGGTGGCCTCCTCCTCCTCGCCCTCGCAGGCGGCCACCCGCACCGGGTCGCCGGGGCCGGCGCTGGTCCAGAGCTTCTTCGGCTTGCGGGCGGCGTTCTTGACGATGACCCCGTTGGCGCAGGCGAGGATGTGGCCGGTGGAGCGGTAGTTCTGCTCCAGCCGGACCTCCTTGGCGCCGGGGAAGTGGCGCTGGTAGCGCAGGATGTTCTCCACCTCGGCGCCGCGCCAGCCGTAGATGGCCTGGTCGTCGTCGCCCACCGCGCAGACGTTCTGGCGCTCGCCGGCCAGCAGCTTGAGCAGCTCGAGCTGGCAGAGGTTGGTGTCCTGGTACTCGTCTACCAGCAGGTGGCTGAAGCGGGCCTGGTACTTCGCCCGTAGCGCCTCGCTCTTCCTGAGCAACTCGACGGGACGGGCGATCAGGTCGTCGAAGTCCACGGCGCGCTGGGCGCGCAGCGCCAGCTGGTAGCGCGGGAAGACCTCTGCGGCGATCAGGTCGTAGTCGTCCCCCTGCCCTTCCGGCTTCGGGACGATCTTCTTCTTGAGTGCGTTCTTGGCCCTGGAGATCTGCCAGAGCACGCGGCGCGGGTCGAAGGCCCGGTCGTCCACCTTCACCTCGCGCATGCAGCGCTTCACCAGGGCCTGCTGGTCGCCGGCGTCGCAGATGGCGAACCGCTTGGGCAGGCCGGCGGCGGTGTGCTCCTGGCCGAGCAGCCAGAGGCCGAAGGCGTGGAAGGTGGAGACGAAGACCTCGGTCCCGGCCTGGCCGGCCAGGCCGGCCCCCCCCACGCGCATCTCGGAGGCCGCCGTGTTGGTGTAGGTGAAGGCGAGGATGGCGGCCGGGGCATGCCCCAGCTGGATGAGCCAGGCCACCCGGTGGGCGATGACCCGGGTCTTGCCGGAGCCGGCGCCGGCCAGCACCAGCAGCGGCCCGTCGGTGGTCTTCACCGCGTCGAGCTGCGGCGGGTTGAGCGTGGAGAGGTCGAACATCGGGCGGGGGCGCGGTTCTCACACGACGGGGGGGACCGTACAAGGCTTGACAGCCGCCGCGGAGGCCCCTACTCGGAGAGCTTCGCCAGCGCCGCCGCCAGGTCAGCTGGGAGCGGCGCCGTCACGTTTACCCTGAGACCGAGCGGCGAAGGGAAGGCGAGCCGGGCGGCGTGGAGCGCCTGGCGCGAGATCCACTCCGAGGGGAGCCCGTAAACCACGTCTCCCAGCACCGGGAAGCCGGCGTCGGCCAGCTGCACGCGGATCTGGTGGGTCCTCCCGGTGTCGAGCCGGACCCGCAGCAGCGCCGCGTCGCGCAGCCGGCGCTCGACCTTCCAGGAGAGGCGGGCCCGCCGCGCCGAGTGGACCCGGGTCGTGAAGCGCCGGAGGTCCTTGGGATCCCGGCCGTAGGGCTGATCGAGGGCCTGCTGGTCGGGCGGCGCCCCGGCCACCAGCGCCAGGTACTCCTTCTCCACCTGCCCCTCGTCGAAGGCGCGGCGCAGCGCCGCCAGGGCCAGGTCGGTGCGAGCCAGCATCAGGCAGCCGCTGGTCTGGGCGTCGAGCCGGTGCGGCAGCCCCGGGAGGTTGCGCCCCCCCACGTCGAAGCCGCCCAACCGGCTCAGCGCCGAGACCACCGAGACGCCGCCGGGCTTGACCGGCTCGACCGGCAGCCCGGCCACCTTGTTCACGACCACGCAGGCGGCGTCGTCGTGGAGCAGCGCCAGGTCGGGGCCGGCCGCGTCGCCCGGCCGGATGGTGCGCGGCGGCGGCAGCGCCACCTCGATCTCCTCGCCGCCGAAGAGCTTGCGGACCGGGGAGCAGGTCTTGCCGCGGATGCGGACCCGCCCCTGGTCGATGAGCCAGCGGGCCCGCTCCAGGGTCTGGCCGGAGTGCGTCGCCAGCCAGCGGTCGAGCCGGGCGCCGGCGTCGGAGAAGGGAACGATGAGCGGTTCGTCGGCCACGGCCCGGCTCTACCACGCGCCCTCCCCGAAAGGCCAAGCGCCCCAGCTCATGCCGGGGCGGCGCGAAGCTCAGTCCTTCCCGTGCCCTTTGTCCTTGCCCTTCTTCCCGTGGTCGTCATGGTCGTGCTTCCCGTCGTGGTCCCTGTCGTCCTTGCCGTGCTTCTCCTTCGACGGGCTCCACTTGCGGTAGTGGCCGGGCGGGTACTTGACCAGCCTCGCCGGCACGCCGCGCGAGGCGACCACCACCCAGCCGCGGCGGTGATCGTGCGACCGGTACCAGGTGGTGTCGCGGCGCACCCAGTAGAAGCCGTCGACGAAGAAGATCTCCTCGTTGACCTGCGGCACCACCTGGATGCCCGGCTCGACGACCACCAGCCTGGGGAGCACCACCGGGAGGTCGAGGCGGAGCGTCACCTGGACCTGGGCCGGGGCGGGACGGGGAACGAACAGCGAGACGGCGACGAAGGCCACGACTAGGAGTTTGCGCATGGGCTGAGGATGCGCTCGCGGCCCTATTTATTCAATGGAGCCCCTCGTTGAGCGGCGCCACGGCGCGTCCCTCTGCGGCCAATACGGGCCCACGCACGGCCTCCCGCCGGGGCGCTACTTCGACGCCACCGGCTTCCCGTGGATGTCGATGAGCCGCGGCGCGCCGAGGCCGAGCCCCGCCAGCCCCGCCTCGACCTTGGCCCGGTCCCCCACCACCACCCAGACCATCCGGGCAGGATCGAGGATCTGGGCCGCGTCGCTCACCGCCGCCAGGTCGACGCTCCGCACCTTGGCGGCGTAGCCGTCCCAGTACCGGTCATCGAGCCCGAAGCGGAGCAGCTCGGCCGTGGAGCCGGCCACCGCGCCCGCCGTCTCCCATTCACCCGGGAGCGCCAGCGTCATCGAGGCCTGCGCCGCTCCGAGCTCGGCGGCGGTGGCCGGCTTCTCGCCGCGGATCCCCCTCACCTCCCCGATGAACTCGCCGAGCGCCTCCCTGGTCTTGTCGGTCTGGACCGGCGCGTAACCGAGGTAGGGGCGCGGGCCGCGCGCCTGGATCAGGAAGGTGTACGCGCCGTAAGCCCAGTGCTTGTCCTCGCGCAGGTTCATGTTGACCCGCGCCGAGAACTGGCCGCCCAGGATGTTGTTCATCACCTCCTGCTCGGTCGCCTTGGGGTTGTTGCGCGGCGGCGCCACCGTCCCCATGAGGATGAGCGACTGCTCCGCGCCGGGCCGGTCCACGAGGTAGATTCCCGGCTCGGCCTGGGCGCCGGCGCCGACCACCTTCTTGGGCGCCTCCCCCTTTTTCCAGCCGCCCAGCAGCCTCTCCAGCTTCGGCTTCACCTCGGCCAGCGTGGTGTCGCCCACCACCAGCAGCGTGGCGGCGTTCGGCTTGAACCAGGTGCCCCACCACCTCGCCACGTCATCGCGGGTCAGCTGCCTCACCGCGGCGGCTGTGCCGGAGCCGGTGAGCGGGTTGCCATAGGGGTGACCGGCGCCGAAGATCAGGCCCGGCACCAGCCGCATCGCCAGGCCGATCGGCTGGGCCTGCTCCTGCTCGATGGCGGCCAGTTGCTGCTTCTTCAGCCGCTCGAAGTCGGCCCCGGGGAAGCTCGGGTTGAGCATCACGTCGGCGTAGATGGCCAGCGAGGCGTCGAGGTTGGCCTTGAGGGCATTGATCGAGACCTGGCTCTGGTCGAGGTTGGAGCCGGTGCGGAGCGTGGCCCCGAGCCGCTGCAGCTCGTCGCTGATCTGGAGCGAGGTGCGGGTGGCCGTCCCCTCGTCGAGCATCGCCGAGGCGAGCTTGGCGGTGCCTGGGGCGCCACCGGCATCCGAGGCGTAGCCGGCGTCGACCAGCAGGTCGAAGTTGACGACCGGCACGGCGTGGCGCTCCACCACCACCAGCTTCATCCCGTTCGAGAGGGTGGCCCGCTGGATGGCCGGGAACTTCGCGTCGGCCGGGGTACCGGCCACCGGGAGCGTGCTCCGATCGACGTCCGGCGTGAAGGCAGCGAGGCCATCGCCGAAGGGCCGGACCGTCAGGACGGCGACGCCGTCGGAGAGCCAGCGCCTGCCGGCCTCCCGCAGCTGCGCCGGCGTGGCGTCGCGGGTCCAGCCGGTGCTCTTCTTGTAGCTGGATGGGTCACCGCCGAAGACCTGCCCCTGGGCCAGCACGTCCGACTTGCCGCCGAAGCCGCCGATCCGCTCGACGCCACGGATGAAGCCGGCCAACCGCGCCGTACGGGCGCGCGCCAGCTCGTCGGCGGTCGGCCCCTTCAAGATGAGGCGGGCCACCTCCTCCTTGATCGCCTTCTCCACGGCGGCCGGGTCGCCGCCGGGCCGGACCGTGGCCGAGATGTAGAAGGCCGACCCGATCTCCGAGGTGTTCTGCGTGGCCGAGACGTCGGTGGCGAGCTGCTCGTCGTAGACCAGCCGCTTGTAGAGGCGCGAGGTCTTCCCCTGCGAGAGGACCTGGCCGGCCAGGTGGAGCAGCGTGTCGTCCTGCGTCCCCCACTGCGGCGTGTTCCAGACCAGGTAGAGGCGGGCCTGAGGCACGCGGTCCTGCATCTCCACCCGCTGCTCCCCGCTCCGCTTGGCGATCCAGGCCACCGGCCGGTCGATGGGCGGGCCGGGGGGGATGTGGCCGAAGTACTTCTCGACACGCGCCTTGACGTCCTCCGGCTTGACGTCGCCGGCCACCACCAGGGTGGCGTTGGTGGGGCCGTACCAGGTCTTGAACCACTCCTTGACGTCGTCGTCGAGCGACGCGGCGTTCAGGTCGGCCATCGAGCCGATGACGGTCCAGGAGTAGGGGTGGCCCTTCGGGTAGAGGATGGGCTGCAGCACCTCGTCCACCTTGCCGTACGGCTCGTTCTCGCCCTGACGCTTCTCGTTCTGGACCACGCCCCGCTGCAGGTCGAGCTTCTTCTGGTCGATGGCGCCGACCAGGTGGCCCATCCGGTCCGACTCGATGAAGAGCGCGGTGTCGAGCGCCGAGACCGGCACGTTCTCGAAGTAGTTGGTCCGGTCCTCGCTGGTGGTCCCGTTGAGATCGGTGGCTCCGAGCCCCTCGAAGGTCTTGATGACGTCGCCCTTCATGTTCTCCGACGGCTGGAACATGAGGTGCTCGAAGAGGTGGGCGAAGCCGGTCCGGCCCGGCTTCTCGTTCTTGGAGCCGACGTGGTACCAGACGTTGACCGCGACGATGGGGGCCTTGTGGTCCTCGTGGACCACCAGGGTGAGACCGTTCTTGAGGACGAAGCGGGTCGACTGGATCTCGGGGACTTCCTGGGCGCCGGCGGCCGTGGCCGAGAGGGCCAGGGCGAGGACGAGCGCGGAAGGCACGGTCATCTGGTGCTCCTTGGAGGGGTTTGGACCCGGGGGGGAGTGTAAGGCCGGGGAGGAGGTGGCGCGACCTGCTCCTACAGTCCCATTCGGGAGGCGCGAGCGGGACCGATGTGACACCCGGGTCATGGTAGTTTCGCGCCGCTCATGCCCCTGGCGCGTCGCTCCGCCGAATCGAAGCTGGTGATCTCACTCATCTCCCTCAGCGTCCTCTCGGGCGCCATCGGGGCCGAGCTGATCAGCCGTGGCTTCGAGGAGCGGGTCGAGGCGGTCGGGGCCACCGTGCTGGAGGGGGCGGCCGAGGCCTTCCGGGCCCAGCAGGCGGCAGAGCAGGAGAAGCTGGCCACCACCCTGGACGTCCTGATGGCCTGCCCCAAGCTGCTGGCCGCCTTCCTGCGGCGGGACCGGGACGGGCTTCAGCAGTTGGCCGCCCCCACCTTCGAGGTGCTGCGCGGGCGCGGCCGGATCACCCACTGGTACTTCCACGAGCCTGGCGGGGAGCGGCGGGTCTTCCTGCGGGTCCACAGGCCGGAGCTCTTCGGCGACACCGTCGACCGGGTCACGCTGCGGCGCGCCGCCGAGACCGGCGAGCTTGGGGCCGGGCTGGAGCTGGGCAAGACCGCCTTCGCCCTGCGCGTGGTCCGGCCCTGGACCGCCGACGGCCGGCTCATCGGCTACATGGAACTGGCCGTGGAGGTGGACCACTTCCTCACCGCCATGAGGGGGCGCTCCGGCGACGACTACGGCCTGCTGGTCCAGAAGCGGCTCATCGACGAGAAGGCCTGGGCCGCGGTGCTCGGTCCGCGGGCCAAGAGCTGGAATACCCGGGCCGACCTGCTGGTGGTGGACGCCACCGACGTCGTCGGCGGCCTCGGCGCCTTCGACGGCGACATCGAGGGGCTGCCGGAGCGGGGCCAGTTCCTCGGCGAGGTCGAGCGGGCCGGCCGGGCCACCATCCACGGGGTCTTCCCTGTTCCCGACGCCGCCGGGCGCAAGGTGGCCGCGCTCTACGTGGCCCACGACTTCACGGCCCACCACCAGGCGGTGCTGGAGGGGCGGCGCCAGGCCTGGGCGGTGATGCTGTTCCTCTCGGTGGTGGCGGCCTTGCTGATGGTCGGTCTGGCGCACCGACTGGTCTTCCGGCGTCTCACCCTGCTCCGCCAGCGGCTGGAGCGACGGGCGGCCGGCACCGCGCAGGCCGGGGCGCCCGGAACCGACCACCTCCACGACGACCTCGGGCGCATCGAGGTGCTCTTCGACCGGGCGCTGGGCGGGCCGGAGCGCTGAGCCGCCACCTCAGAGCCAGTGAGGGGAGTTTTTCACGGGCGCTCAGCCGCGGTCGAGCTTGATGGCGTTGGGCAGCTCGTTGGCCACCGCGCCACCGCTCCGCGGGAAGTGCTCCGCCAGCCGCGCGCCGCAGCGGCTGACCGCCTCGACGAAACCGTCGGCCGGCGCGCCGCGCTTCATCCCGGCCACCAGCGCATCGACGGTCGCCTGCCACTCGCCGTCGCCGACCCGGGCGTGGATGCCGTGGTCGCCCAGCACCACCGCCTCGCGCTCCAGCAGGGAGGCGAAGATCAGCACGCCGGTCCCCTCGGCGGTCTGGTGCAGACCGTGCTCCAGGAAGGCGCGCATGGCCCGGGCCTTCACCTCGCGGTCGAGGTGCTGCCCCCCGACCAGGAAGCGCTCCACCGGCGCGAGCAGTGAGAGCCCCCAGCCGAGCAGGGCCCCGGCCACCTGCGCCAGCGGCAGCTCGCCGGGCGTCAACTGGAACGGGAGCGGCGAGAGCAGCAGGGCTGCCGTGACCACCGCCCCGCCCAGCAGCGCCCCGCGCAGCCGGGCCTCCGGGTAGGCGTCGCTCCTCGCCACCACCACCGGGACCACCTGCCCGCGCGATCCGGCCTCGGCCACCCGGACCGCCTCGGCCACCCGGGCGCGCGCCGCCTCGTCGAAGTTCCGCTCCAGCACCATGCCGCCTCCTACCAGCTTCCCGACGCGCCGCCGCCGGAGAAACCACCGCCGCCGCCGCTCCAGCCGCCGCCGCTGCTCCCACCACCGAAACCGCCGCCTCCGAAGCCACCGCCGCCGCCCCAGCCCCCTCCCCCGCCCCAGAATCCGCGGCGCCGGAACGAGCCGAGGCCGAAGACCGCCCGGATCACGATGAAGAGGACCACCAGCCCGGCCATGAGGATGCCGCCGAACCGCCCGCCGTCCCGCCGCGAGCGGGCCGCCGGTGCCGCATTGACTCCGTCGGGCAGCGCCCCGAGCGCCCGCAGGGCCTGCACCCCGGCCTGGTAGAGCCCGTCGCCGTAGCGCCCGGCCCGGAAGGCCGGAGCGATGG
>JANPOM010000036.1:0-5845 GCA_031427995.1 Anaeromyxobacter sp.
GACCTCCGCCGCCTCGACCTCCGCCGCCCCGACCTCGAACCTCCCCCAAGCAGCGACCCTTCCCCGGGCAGCTACCCCAGCCGCGACCGCGACGGAGCCGCTTCACCGCAGGACAGGCCCTCGCGAAGCCATCCCGGCCGCGGTGCGCCGCGCCGTCTGGGAGCGGGACGCCGGCCGCTGCACCTGGCCGCTCGACTCCGGCGGCTGCTGCGGCTCGACGCGCCGGCTGGAGCTCGACCACATCGTCCCGTGGGCCAGGTTCGGGGGCAGGACGGAGGACGATCTTCGCCTGCTCTGCGGACTTCACAACCGGTTGGCGGCGCGGCAGGCCTTCGGCGCACTGTGCGTGGGGCGTTACACCAGCGCTTCCCCTGGCCGCTGAAGCGCCTCGGCCCGAGGCGAGCGACCCGCCGAGGTACGACCACGGTTCGATCCCGGCGGCCACCTCGCTGACCCTCCAGTGAGGGCGGGGCCGGGGGGCCGAGCCTCCCCTATCCCGGCCTCCTGAGCAGCGTCGCGCCGCCCCGCTCCACCCACTCGAAGGCCAGCCCGCTCGCCAGCGGCAGCTCGACCGGCCCGAGCAGCAGGTAGCCGCCCGGCGCCACCGCCCCGGCCAGCCGCGCCAGCGCGGAAGCCGCCACCTCCGGATCGAAGTAGATGAGGACGTTGCGGCAGACCACGGCGTCGAAGTCAGCACCCGGCGCCGCGTCGAGCAGGTTGTGGCGCTCGAAGCGGACCATCCGCGCCAGGCGCTGGTCCACCCGGGCGCCCGCGCCGGTGGCCTGGAACCAGCGCGCCTCCAGCGCCGCTGGCAGCTTGCGGGTGGCGCGCGCGCCGTAGACGCCTTCCCGGCCCAGGGCCAGCGCCCGCGCCGAGACATCGGTCCCGAGGATCAGGTCCTGCTCGCGATCCCGCCCGGCGTCGAAGAGCGCCAGCGCCAGGCTGAATGGCTCCTCGCCGGTGGCGCACCCAGCGCTCCAGATCCGGAGCGGCCATTCGACGTCGACGAGCCCGGCCGACAGCACCGCCAGCCCCTCGGGGTGGCGCCAGAGCGAGGTCTCACCGACCAGGGCGTGCTCCGCCAGCGCCTCCAGCACGGCGGGCTCGCCGGCCGCGGCCGCCGCCGCCAGGACCGCCGGCGCCAGCCCCAGCTCCAGCGCCGCCGCCTTGACCGCCAGTCCGAGCGATCCCTCCATCCCGGCCGACAGTGAGAGCCCGACGGCGCGGGCCAGCGCCTCGCCGGCGGCCGCCACCAGCTCGGCGGACGGCTCCTCCTGCCGCCCGGCGCCGTTCACGGCGGCCCCCTCCCGGCCAGGCGGCGCAGCAGCGCCACCAGCTCGTCGCGCGCCACCTCGCGCTTGACCAGGTAGACGTCGGCCCCGGCGGCCAGCCCGGCCGCGCGCGCCGCGGGTGACTCCAGCGAGGTCACCATCACCACCGGCACTCCACGCAGGCGCGGATCGGCCTTGAGGCGGCGCGCCAGCTCCAGGCCGCCGACCCGCCGCATCTCCACGTCGGTCACCACCACCGCCGGCATCGCCTCGGCCGCCAGCCGCAGCGCCTGGTCCCCATCCTCCGCCACCGCCACCTCGAAGCCGGCCTCCTCGAGCAGCCCCTTCATGGCCGAGCGGGTGGTCTGGGCGTCGTCGGCCACCAGCACCCGCGGCCCCCGTGGCTCGGCCGCGCGCCCCGCCGCCGGCACCCGCCGCAGCAGCTCCGCCGGGTTGAGCAGCCCGACCATCCGGCCGTCGTCGAGCACCGCTGCGCCGATCAGGTGCGGCAACCCGCTCGCCACCGCGCCGAGAGTCCCGACCAGCAGCTCCTGCTGCCCCAGCACCTCGTCGGGCGTCACCAGGGCGCGCCGCGGCCCGACCGCCAGCAGCAACGCCGAGCGGAGGGTGGCGCGTGGTGGGCCGGCCACCAGCCCGAGCAGGCCGGCCAGCGAGACCACCGGCAAGACCGCGTCGCCGACCCGCGCCGAGCCGCCGTCCTCCGACGTCGCCAGGTCGCTCGGCCCGAGCAGCACCACCCGCTCCACCGCGTCGGCCGGCAACGCCGCTAGGTCGCTGCCCACCCGCACCAGGATGGCGGCGGTGGCCGAGAACGTCAGCGGCAGGTCGAGGTCGAAGCGGGTGAAGCGGCGCGGCTCGGAGCGGACGTCGACCGCTCCGCCCAGGCGGGTCACCGCCTCCAGGACCACGTCGAGCCCGACCCCGCGCCCCGAGACCCGGGTCACCTGGCTGGCGGTGGAGAAGCCGGGCGTGAAGATGAGCCTCGCCAGCGCCGCGTCGGTGAGTTGGCCGGGCACCTCGCCGAGCAGGCCGCGCTCCGCCGCGCGCGCCCGGATGGCGGCCAGGTCGAGCCCGCCACCATCGTCCTCCACCACCACCCCGACGCGGCTGCCGCGCGGCTCGACCCGCACGGTGACCTGACCGGCCACCCGCTTGCCCGCCGCGTGACGCACCTCGGGCGGCTCGATGCCATGTCCGACGGCGTTGCGCACCAGGTGGAGGAGCGGATCACGCAGCTCGTCGACCAGCCGCCGGTCGACGCGGACCTCGGCCCCGTGCAAGGTCAGCTCCACCGAGCGGCCCAGCCGGCCGCTCAGCTCGCGCACCGCCACCCGCAACGGCTCGAGCAGCACCGAGGCCGGCACCATGCGCAGGGCCCGCAGGTCGTCGCGCAGCAAGGTGCCGGTGAGCCGCTGCTGCTCCGACTCGCTCAGCCCTTCGCGCGCCATGGTCCGCAGCCCGGTGGCCAGGCCGCGCAACTCGCCCAGGGCCGCCTCGATGGCGGCCCGCTCCTGGTCGGCGCCGGTGACGCGCAGGGCCTGCAGCGCCTGGTCGAGCCGGCGCATCGCCTCCCGCGTCGAGGCCTCGAGCCCGCCGATCTCGCGCGCCCGGCGGGCCTGGCGGGCCTCGCCGATCAGGAGCTGCTCGACCCGGTGGGCCAGGCCGTCGAGGGTCGAGCCCAGCACCCTGAGCGAGCGATCGCCGTGGCCGGCCCCAGGGCGGAGCGGCGGCTCCGGTGCGGCCACCTCGCCCCCCTCGAGCCGGTCGCGCAGCTCTACCAGCTCGCCGGCCAGCGCCGCCGCGGCTCGTGCCCCGGCCGGTCCGGCCGCGCCGAGGCGGCCCACCCCCGCTGCGACGCGCGCCGCCAGCGGGCGGGCGTCGGGAGGCACCTGCTCCAGCAGCCGCTGGGCCTGGACCTCGACGTCGGCGCGGGCCTCGGCCCTCCCCGCCTCGTCGCCCGGCGCCAGCAGCAAGGCCAGGTCGCGCTCGAGCGCCTCGAGCGGCTCCAGCAGCGACGGCCCCGGGGGCGGCTCCCGGGGAGCGGGTGGCGCCGCGCCCTGGCCCGGCCCCGCAGTCGGGCCGGCCCGGCCCGGCCCGCTGCCGCGCGAGACCGCCGCCAGCGACGCCAGCAGCGGCTCCAGCCCGGCCACCTCGGGGTCCTTGCCAGCGTCGCCCGCCGCCAGCGCCTCCTCGATCCCCTCCAGCGCGTCGAGCGCCGCCTGCACCACCTCGGCGCGCAGCCCCTCGGCGGGATGGTAGCCGGCCAGAGCGCCCTCGAGGGCATGGGCCAGCCGCTCCACGCCAGTCAGCCCGAGGCTGGCGGCCGCGCCCTTTAGGCTGTGGGCGGTGCGGCGCACCGGGTCGAGCAGCGCCACCCGCGCCGGGGCCGTCTCCAGCTGCAGCAGCCCGCCGCCGATCACGGCCAGCTGCTCGCGCGCCTCGACCGAGAAGATTGGCCAGATCTGGCGCAGCAGCCCGGGGTCCATGCGCTACTCCCGGCCCCGCGGCGCCAGCAGCGCCGCCAGCTCGAGCACGGCCAGGCCGTCGGCGCCGCGCCAGCGGAGCGGCGAAGCCTCCGCCAGCAGCGTGCGCCGCGCCACATCGCGGCGCCCTTCCAGCTCCTCGACGGCGATCCCGACCAGCTCGCCGTCCTGCTCCACCACCAGCACCTTGGCGAGGTCGCTCAAGCCCCGCTCCAGGCCGAGCCGCTGCCGCAGGTCGAGCACCGGGACCACCCGGCCGCGCGCCACCAGCGCGCCCAGCAGCCAGGGCGGGGCGCCCACCAGCCGCTGCAGCCCGCGCGCCTCGAGCACCTGCACCACGCACTCCACCTCGACGGCGTGGCGAACCCCTCCGAGCGTGAAGACGAGCAGGGCCACGGCATCCTGGCGCGGCGCCTCGCGCGGCGCGGCCAGGGCGCGGGCCCGCTCGGCCATCAGGGCGCGCCGGCGATCCCCGCTCCGCGAGGCCTCGCCGAGCTGGGCCTCGACCTGGTCGAGCCGGCGTTGCAGCTCGTCGAAGTCGACCGGCGGGGCGGGATCTTCGGGCACCGGTCAGCCCCTGGGCGGCAGCCGGAGCAGCGTGCCGACCGTCTGGCGCAGCTCGTCCACCGAGACCGGCTTGGTCAGGAAGGCGCTGGCGCCGACCAGCCGCCCCTTCTTGCGGCTGGTCTCGTCGTTGAGCGAGGTGAGCAGCACCACCGGGAGTGCGTGGAGCTCCTCGTCGGCCCGGATGGCGGCGCAGAGCTCGAAGCCGTCCATGCCGGGCATGCGCACGTCGGTCACCACCAGCGCCGGCTTGAGCTCCTTGGCCTTGGACAGCCCCTCCAGTCCGTCCTTGGCCTCGTGGAACTCAAGGTGCCAGCCCATCAGGTAGACCTGGATCAGCGAGAGCAGCGTCCGCGTGTCGTCGACCAGGAGCACCTTCACGGCTGGCTCCCTCCCCGGCCGGCGGCGCACGGCGTTGCCGGCCGGCGCAGCAGCCCGGACCCGGGCTCCTCCAGCCGCTCGAAGGGGAGGCCAGCGGCGAGCGGCTCCTCGATGGGCCCGACCAGCAGGAGCCCGCCGGGGCGCAGGGCGCCATGGAGCCGGCCCAGCAGGGCGCGGGCCTCCTCCGGCTTGAAGTAGAGGAGCACGTTCCGGCAGACCACCAGGTCGAAGGGGGCGCCCAGCGGCGCCGGCCCGAGCAGGTTGTGGCGCTCGAAGCGGACCGGGGCCCGCAGCGGCTCTAGGACCCGCACCGCCTCCCCATCGGCGGTGAAGTGGCGAGCCCGCAGCGCGGCCGGGAGCTGGCGCAGCGACCAGTCGCCGTAGCGGCCCTCCCGCGCCACCTGGAGCGCTCGCGCCGAGACGTCGGTGCCGAGGACCCGATCCCGCCCGGCTGGCCGGCCGAGATCCCGCAGCACCATGGCCAGGGTGTAGGCCTCCTCGCCGCTGGCGCAGCCGGCCGACCAAGCCGAAACCGGTAGCGCTGGAGGCAGCGAGGCGAGGTGACGGGCCAGCGCCGCCACCTGCTCCGGGTGGCGGTAGAAGCAGGTCTCGCCGACCACTGCATGCTCGACCAGCGCGGTCACCGCCGCCGGTTCACCGTCGAGCAGTCGCGAGAGGTAGGGCTGGCGCGCCAGACCGAGCTCGCGGGCGGCCCGGCGGACCGCCACGCCGAGGGCCGGCCTGGCGCCGGAGGAGAGCGCCATCCCACAGGCCCGCTCCAGCGCAGCCTCGACCGCCGGCAGCGGCAGGTCATCGGCCTGGAGCCGAGCCGGCGCGGTCATGGCGCCGCCAGGCTCCGGCCGGCGGCGCGTCGCCCCGAGCCCCAAGCCCTGATCTTCGCTCCCCGGCGCCATCCGCATGCCGGGGAGGTTATCAGGATCGGCGCGCGGCGCGGGCCCGGCCTCGGCGGTCCCGGCGAACCTAACCTGCCCGAGCGGCGCGGCGTCGAGACCGGCCGCTCCCACTTGCCGGCGCCGCCTCCTTGGCCGACACTTCCGGGCCATGCCATCCCACGCCCGCCGCACCCCGCTCGCCGCCATGGTCCTCGCCGCCGGCAAGGGGACG